>CANQLY010000092.1 GCA_947624795.1 uncultured Marinospirillum sp. | reverse complement strand
AAGCGGTTAGCCAGCACATTCCTATGCACAAACTAGCTGCCCACTTTCACGACACCTACGGCCAAGCCCTAGCCAACCTTTACGCTGTATTAGAAGAAGGCATAGCAGTTATTGATAGCTCAGTGGCTGGCTTAGGTGGCTGCCCCTACGCCAAAGGCGCAGCCGGTAATGTCGCCAGTGAAGATGTGGTTTACCTATTAAACGGCCTAGGTATAAAAAGCGGCATTAACCTAGAAAAACTAGCCGCCACCGGCGATTGGATAACCCGCACCATCAACCGCCCCAACCGCTCAAAAGTAGGCATAGCCATGATGGCAGGGTAATTGCTTGTATTTTTAAGCAGCAAGGAAGCTGCATGAGTAATTTAAGTCTATGATTTTAAAAATCAATTTATATTAGGCATAAAAAAGCGCCTTTAATTTCTATTAAAGGCGCTGTAAGTGTGGCTAGGTTTAAGCTTTAACAAGTGTTGTAATGGCTGTTGTTGGCTATTTATTTACACTATTTAAACTTATTGAAGTTATCATCTAAACCTTAATTTTCTTCAATTCTCGTTGCGGTAGTTTTAGGGCGCGTAGGGCGTTGGCTACTACTATTAAGCTTGCGCCTACGTCAGCTAAAACTGCCATCCACATATTGCCTAAACCAAATAGGGCGAGCACTAAAATAAGTAGTTTTAAGCCCACGGCAAAGCCTATGTTTTGCAGCACTATTTTGTGTGTATGTGCAGATAAAGCGAACAAATATGGCAGCTTGCTAAGGCTGTTATCCATTAGGGTTACATCGGCGGCTTCACGGGCTACGTCTGTTCCTGCTTGGCCTAAACTTATGCCAAGGTTGGCTTGGGCAAGGGCAAGGCCGTCGTTTATACCATCGCCAACCATTGCAACTTTTAGGCCTTGGTTTTGGGCAGCGGTTAGGTGGGTAGTTTTTTCTTCAGGTGTTTGGCGGCTAAATACTTTAGTTATGCCAACTTTTGCGGCAAATAACTTGGCGCTTTGGGCGTTATCGCCAGTTAATAGCATTAAATCTTTATTTTGTTGCGCAGCTAAAATATGCAGCGCTTTAGCAGCGTTGGGGCGCAATTCATCTTGCACGGCGAACAAGGCTAAAACTGCATCTTGGCTAGCTAAACAAGAAATAGAATAACCTTGGCTTTCAAGTTCATTTACTTGAGCTTGCCAAGAATCTTTATCTGCTGCATTTAAGTTAGTTTGCTTTAATAACCAAGGGAAATTACCTAAAAAATAGTTCGTGCCTTGCCAGTGGCCGCTAACTCCGCCGCTGGCGTGGTCTTTTACTGCGGTAAATTCTATGTTTTCAACTGGCGCATAACGCTGGTATATAGCTTGCGAAGTTGGGTGTTGGGAATGGCTGGCTAGTGCTGCGGCTAGTTTTAAATTGGCAGCATCGGCGCTTATAACCTGTTGAATAATTGGTTTGCCAAGGGTGAGCGTGCCAGTTTTATCAAAAGCTATAACGCTTACGGTGCGAGCTTGTTCTAGGTGTGCGCCACTTTTAATTAGAATACCTTGCTTGGCGGCGTGTGCTAAACCTGCGGCAACTGTAACTGGGGCGGCCAAAACTAGGGCGCACGGGCAAGCGATTACCAGTAAAACTAGGGCGGAATAAATAGCGCTTAGCCAAGTATGGTCGGTGAATAAGGGCAGTAAAGCAGCGGCAGCTAAAGCTAAGCCAAAAACTATAGGCGTATAAATAGCGGCGAACTTGTCTATCCAGCGTTCAATAGGCGCTTGTTGTTGCTGGGCGTTT
This sequence comes from uncultured Marinospirillum sp., assembly GCA_947624795.1. Taxonomy (GTDB): domain Bacteria; phylum Pseudomonadota; class Gammaproteobacteria; order Pseudomonadales; family Halomonadaceae; genus Marinospirillum. The sequence goes on along the minus strand of CANQLY010000092.1, from coordinate 6,144 downwards.
TCTATTAGCTGAATCATTTTTGCTAAAGCAGTTTCTTGCGCTGCTTGGCTAACCACAAAGGTGATGCTGCCAGTTAAGTTAATTGTGCCAGCTAGAACTTTGCTGTTCGCTTGCTTTTCTACAGGCAAGCTTTCGCCAGTAAAGGCGGCTTCATCTACAGAGGTTTGTCCTGCTTGAATTACGCCATCTAAGGGAATTCTTTCGCCAGGGCTAACACGCACTAAAGTTCCTGCTGGAATAGCGGCTAAATCTACGCTTTGCCAGTTATCGTTTAAGTAGGCAAGGGCGGTTTGCGGTGTTAAAGACAGCAGTTGAGCGATGCTATTACGGGCTTTATCTACCGTGCGTGCTTCAATTAAATCGGCCAAAGTAAATAGCACCATTACCATGGCGGCTTCAGACCACTGCCCAATTATAAAAGCGCCAGTTACGGCAACAGTCATTAAGGAATTTACATTTAAACGTCTGTTTATTATGGCATTCCAGCCTAGTTTATAAGTGCGTAAACCGCCTAAGGCGATGGCAGCTAAGGCTAAAGCACCTGCTAGCCAAGCGTTGCCAGTTAGCCAGTCGGTAATTTCAGCGCCAAAAGCTAGTGCCACCGCTGCGCCTAATTGCATGTAACTGGTAGCTTTTTGCTGTTTGGTGGCGCTTACATTAAAGCCGTTACCGTTTAATGTTGCGGTAATGGGTTCGCGCAAATTGGGCGCGGCGCTAACCCACATTTGGTGGTCGGCAAGGTGAAATTCTAAGCGTTGAATAGCAAAGTCGGCCAAGAGTTTACGAATTTGGCGTTCTTCAGAAGGGCAGTCTAAGGCTGGAATGGTTAGTAAAAAGCCTGTTTTTTGGTGCTGTTGCTTAGTTTTAGCGTGATTGTGTTCGTGCTGATGCTGGTGGTTATGGCTCATTGTGCTTGTCCTCGTTTCGTGGCAAACTAGATTAAACACCTTGGAGTTACTCCAAGGTCAAGCGAAGGAAGACAAAATGAAAATTAGTGATTTAGCGCAGCAAACCGGGGTAAGCAGCGACACCATTCGTTATTACGAAAAAATTGGCCTTTTGCCTGAACCAGCCAGAAACTTAAATAATTATCGTGTGTATAGCGCCGAGCATGTGAAGTATTTACGTTTTATTAAAAATTGCCGCCAGCTAGATATGACGCAAGAAGAAATAGCACGTTTACTGCATTTAGCTATTAGCCCGTTTGAACCCTGCGATGAAATTAATCAGCTATTAGATGAGCATTTAGGGCACGTGCAAGAACGCATTCAAGAATTACAGCAAGTAGAAGTTGTATTGAGCAAATTACGCGAACAATGTTTGCACCCTAAGCAGGTGCAAGACTGCGGTATTTTAGAAGGTTTAAATAGCATAGTTGCTTGGGAAAAAAAATCTTCTTAAAAGCTTAGGTGAATGTTTTTATTTAGTTCGCTTAAACATCTGTTAAGGGAATTGTAATAGTTATTTTTATGGTAGTGTTATCAGAGTCAATATTTATTGTGCCTTTATGTAGTTGTAAAATAAGTTTTACTATAGATAATAAAAAAACAAGCATTCCTAAAACACAGTATAAACCTTAAAATATTGGAAACTATTTAATAAAACATAAAAACATTAAATAAACACCTTTTAATAATCTTAATTTATCATCACAACCTTATGAATAACTCCCAATGTTTTTGCCCGATACTCCAGTTCCTTAGGCAATGCTCTTTCTGTTACTAATATGGACTCAACATTAACAACATACGGAGCGTGCTCTGCTTTTTTAACCTCACGGTATTTTACACATTGATAAATACCCCTTTGCAGATCATCACCTGAAGACTTTATTGACTTCACTTCAACCATTTTAAAATCAATACCAGAAGCAAATGAGACATCAACTATATCACCAGAGAGAAGCAGCACTTCTTCATCTCCGTGTCCGTAACGAGAAGCTAGTCCAATAGATTTAGGGTTATTAGCAATATATTTTTTAAGAGTTTTATGTTCATAACTTTCACCACTAGAACTATAGTGATGGTCGTAAAACTTACTTTCCTCATCAACTAACTGAACGTCATTACCAAAGAGGCTTTCACTAACTTTTTTCCAGTGTGGGTATTTGAAGATCAACTTTCTTTCATGCTCAACAACTGCTATTTTCTCATCTTTAGGTAAAGACTCGAAATCTTTATATTTTTTCTTTTTATATCGACCATATAAGAAACTAGAAACACCTGCACCAGGAATTCCATTGTTTCTTGTAATAAGTAAATTAATTAATGGAGCATCTTTATCAGCTTCTAAGATTTGATTCATCAAAGAACCAGCAACATTACCAATCTGTGTTGGAAATATAGTATCTACGCCCCACTGATTTTCTAACTCACGCTTAATTGAACCATAAGTTACAAAAGGCTCCCCTCTTTCAAGAGCATTTAATAACAAAGCCATTGCATATTGAGGCCCATCACCTCTTAATTGTTCTACTGTATAACTAACCATAATTACCACCTAATTTATTATTATATGCAAACGAGGCTGTAGCTTGATCTCTACTATTTATTACAAACCTCTTCAAAAGTCATCAATTAATAAATAATTATAGTAAACTAATCAAGATCTCACAACCCCAATAAACCACTTGGGCTGCATCGCTTCAAAGTCTTGTCTTATGTTCTCTGGTAGGTAAGCTGCTGAATCTAGAACCAATGGCTTGCCATCAATGCGTTTAAACACCACCCAGTGCCAAAAGTTCTTTCCATCTTTTTCGTGGTGTTTTATGGCTAATAAAGCAAGGTCGGGTAAGGCATCCCAAGTTTTGAAAGGTATTTCTGTTTCAGAGGTTTTTAAGCCTGCATCTGCAAGCATCCGCCGAACGTATTGCGTATCCGACCAAAGCGACTGGTCTTCAGCATAAATACCCATGCTATTGGCTAGTACTTTCATTTCTGGGTAAGTCTTACCAAGAATATTAGCAACCGCCGCAATGCCACAGCCTGTTGGCTCTTCTTGTATTACTGGTTTAAACACAGCACTCACCTTTTCTTTTAGCTACCCATTGCTAAGCTTACTAAACTTACACGTCACATAGCTTAAATTTACTTAATTAGGCTAAAAAATAGTACACTTGCTTAAATTTTTCACTCTATTAATCGTTTACCTTTAGACCCCGACCATGAACTTACCTTTGTTTTTTGTTTTAAGCCTATTGTTTTTAGCGATTATTTTATTTGTGCGTAACAGCCCCCGCATGGATGTTGTGGCTATTTTAGTCTTGTTAGCGCTGCCTTTAAGTGGCGTGTTAACAGTGCAAGAAGCTTTAACTGGGTTCAGTGACCCTAGTGTGGTGGTCATTGCTACTCTGTTTATTGTGGGTGAAGGGCTGGTTCGCACTGGCGTGGCGTATCAAATTGGTGAAAAACTCATTCATCATTCTGGCAACAGTGAAGCCAAGTTAATTGTGTATTTAATGCTGGCAGTCGCTGGTTTAGGTTCAATTATGAGCTCTACCGGTGTTGTGGCTATTTTTATTCCTGTGGTGCTAAGTATTTGTGCACATAACAAGATTCACCCTAGTAAGTTAATGATGCCGCTCAGTTTTGCTGGGTTAATTAGCGGTATGCTGACCTTAGTTGCAACACCACCTAATATGGTGATTCACAGTGAGTTGGTGCGGCATGGTTATGAAGGTTTTAGCTTTTTATCTTTCACGCCAATCGGTTTAGTGGTGTTGGTTTTGGGAATGGGCTATATGCTAATCGCTCGCCGTTGGCTGGTGAATGAAAAAAACCAAACCACCGCTGGTGAACCTCGCCACACCCTTGCAGATTTAGTGCGTGAATACAATTTAGAAGACCGTCAGTTACGTTTAAAAGTTAACCTTAATTCAAGCTTAGTAGGGCAAACGCTAAACGAATTAAAATTACGTCGCCAATATGGCATTAACGTAATTGCAGTTGAACGGCAAAGGCACTTTAGGCGTTTATTATTAGGCGCAACGGGTAGCACCGATTTACGCGCAGGCGATTGGTTATTGGTAAGCTTGGTTGACCCCCATTGCGACCTAAGCAGTGCTTATGCTGAACTGGGTGTTGAACCTTTGATATTAAGGCAAAGTTATTTTGCCGAGCATTCACGTAGCCTTGGTTTAGCCGAAGTGTTGCTACCGCCCGATTCACGCTTGCTAGGTAAAACAATTCAAGAACTGGGTTTTCGTACCCACCGTCAATTAAACGTAATTGGTTTAAGACGCCAACAAAATGCTTTAGAAGGCTTGCTGGTGGATGAAGTATTAAAAGCGGGCGATACCTTGTTAGTGGCGGGTAGCTGGCAAAATATTCAGCGTTTGCAAACCTATAGTCGCGATTTTATTGTTTTGAACTTGCCTGCTGAAAAAGACAACAGTGCGCCAGCTTTAGATAAAGCACCTTACGCCTTATTTAGCTTAGCAGTCATGGTGGGCTTAATGATTAGCGGCCTAGTACCGAATGTATTAGCGGCGATTATTGGCTGTGTTTTGATGGGTGCTTTTCGCTGCATTGATATGGACAGCGCTTATAAATCCATTCATTGGCCCAGTCTAATTTTAATTGTGGGCATGATTCCTTTTGCTGCTGCGTTACAAAAAACCGGCGGGATAGACTTAGCCGTACAAGGCATGATGAATGTGTTTGGAAATTCTGCCCCTAGAGTGATTTTAGTAGTCTTATTTATAGCGACAGCAACCACAGGTTTGTTTATTTCTAATACAGCAACAGCGGTACTTTTTGCGCCCATTGCCATAGCCGCAGCCGATGCCTTTGGTGTTGCGCCAGCAGCTTTTGCCATGACCGTTGCCATTGCCGCCTCTGCTGCTTTTATGACACCCGTATCATCGCCCGTTAACACCCTAGTTTTAGGGCCAGGCCAATACCGTTTTAGCGATTTTTTACGTATTGGCGTGCCTTTTACAGTACTGATATTAATAACCACAGTATTATTAGTACCGCTGCTATTTCCTTTTAATTAACCAACACGAACCTTACCAGTTAACAAATTTTGCATCAGTGCTTTTTTAATTTTAACTTGCTGGTTTAACTTAGCTTCAAATAAAGTTAATTTTAAAAAAATAGCATCTAATAAATCAACAATCTTTTTTTGTTCAGTAATATTAGGAATTGCAACAGGCATTTTATCAACTAAAGTAATATAAATGTGTTTAATTGTAGAGCCTTCTGCGCTTTGTAAAAGTTCACGCTGATAAACTGGAGAAGCTAATAAATACAATAAAAATTGTGGCAATATTTTCTCATTGGCTCTTAATACAGCGACCGATTGATTAATACAAATACCCGCCTGCTTGACTAATGCCACCCTTCCCAAAGTACCGTCTTTGGTTAATAAAATATCGTTTATTTTAGGTTTGCTTTTTTCAGTCAGGCGGTTAAAGGCTAACGGTGTTGTTTTACGAGCACCCGTGTATTGAATAGCTAAACCAGCAATGTCTTTTGCTGTTATCATAAAAGGCCCTTGAGCTGATTCAGGCATGGGGTTTGTAAATCCATAAGAAATATAAGCTAAATACTCTGCTAATTCTGCAACCTGCCATTCAAAAGGCAAGCGACCCATAGGCGTATTTTTAAATTTTGTGTGCCCAATTCCCTGAGTAAACAGCCTTTGCATCATGCCCATTTTAAGGTTGTTTAGTTTATTTAGTTGCGCATGCAGTATTTCAATCACCTTATCAGCTGATAACAAAATAGTGGCAATTTTTTGTTGTTCAAAAAGCGAAGGAAGCATTAAATTAAACTGTTTAAGATCAGCGCCGTTCAGCACTTCAAATGCACTGCCTTGTGATAAAACCTGAAACTTGGGTTTCATGTATTGCAGCATTTGAAATAAAAATGCCTGATCAACCCATGGAGTTTTTTTATTCTTACTACCTTTACTACCTTTACTACCTTTACTACCTTTACTACCTTGCCTGCTGTCCTTATTACTCTCTTTTTTAACTTCAATGGCAGCCAAGCCTCGCCCAATGCAGCAACGATAAGGCGCAAGATTCAACTCTCCAACGGGCGCACGCACTGAAAACAGTATGGAACCTTGGTCAGCCATTTTTTTGGGTTGGCAACACCAATACCTAGCTTTAGGGTAAGTTACACCAAAATCAGCAGC
>CANQLY010000091.1 GCA_947624795.1 uncultured Marinospirillum sp. | reverse complement strand
GCCCAGCCTTTAGCCGTGGCTTGGTAATCTTTCAGTTGCAGGTTATCTGGCTGGCTAGTTAAGTTAAAAGGTTGCTCATCAGATAACACCACCTTTAACCAAGGCTCAAGCTTTTGTTGCAGACTGGCATCTAACCCCAGCACATAGGGCTTAATTTTTTCTGCTTGGCCTGAAGAAACTAACCTAGCAAGTTGATTAACTTGGTAGGCAAACTGATAGTCCATTTGTTCCAATGTCTTAATCCTTATTATTAAAGGTGTTGGTTGTTTTATTTATAAATTATTGCAACGTAAATGCAGTTGCTTTAATGCAGCTAGGTCTGCTTCTACCCCTGCCGTTTGCTGGCTTAGGTTAGCTAGGGTTTGTTCTAGCTGTTTTACTAGGGGTACAAAAATATCATTTAGGCTGTCTTCTATAACTTGGCTTAGCTGCTCGTAAATTCCATCAATTAACCCTTGTACCTTTAAGTTGATTTTTTCATGCTGTTGTTCTTGCTCACGAATTTGGCGCTGTTCAATTTCATTGGCTTGGTAGTAATCATAAACTGCCATTACAACATCAATCGCTGGCCCTATAAAGGGTGCTGTTTTTGTTGCCCATTTGCTCATGGTGACTGGCCCAACGCCTTTAAATAACTTAGGCAGCCAGTTTTTACCCTGTTTTAATAGGGTGACTATACCTTCTTTTGCTAGTTCTTCGGTTACATTCAGTCTTAACCCATTTTGGGTTAACGCTTTGAATAAATCACCAAAACCAGACTGAGGAGTACCATCGGCTTCCGCTTCTAGTTCTAATGCACCTGGCTGCTGCAAAAATAACTGAGCAACTTCAGCAGCTTCTACATCTAGCTGTTGCATCTCACGTTTTAGATGAGTTTCATATTCATTCATCAGCTTTTGTTGCCAGTTCTCTAATTCTGCTTGGGCTGCATCGGAATTACCCTGATGCAATAGCTGTGTAAGTTCGGCTTTCATACCGGCTTTATCATTGGCGGCTGTGGCTAGGGTACGGTCTTTAATGCGTTGCTGGCTGGCTAGGGTTTGGTTTATAAGTTCTTGTAATTGCATTAGCTCATGGCTTTGCTTGCCTTGCTCGGCTTTTTCTAGCGCTTTTGTTAATAAGGCCTGTAACTGCACTGCCAGTGTTTTAGCAATTTGAGCACTGTTGGTACGGGCAAATAAGCGTGAAACTGCCTGCTCTAAATGGGTTAGCTGGCTATGTTCAACCAAGGCGGGTTTATTTTCTAGTTTGCCTTTAAGTGCGCTACGGGCATTCACTAAAAAGTCTTCCACTTCTAATAGCTGTGTTTGTATTGCTTCATCTTCAGCAAAGTAGTGCTTTAAATTATTACGAAAGCGTTCTACTAGAGCGATATATTCTGCATCTTGCGGCTTATAACCACTTTTGTTATTGATAACCACCAATAAGGGTTTACCTACACGCAAAATGTCACCCATTTCATCGTAGGTTTGCTTTTCTTCTAATACACCGTCACTGCTGAGTACAAAAACCACCGCATCCGATTTTGCTAGCTGTTCTCGGGTAATGTTTTCGTGCTCTATGGGCGCATCAATACCTGGGGTATCTAGCAGGGTCACATCCCCTAACTGGTAGGCATCGACTCGGTCGGTTTTGGGTATATCACCCATTTCGGCGAGTGTTTTGCCTGCTAACGCATTTATTAAGGTGCTTTTACCTGAGTTGTAAACGCCATAAACCATAACCACTGGCTGCTGATCTTGAGTGCGCTGGGCTATTTCTTCTTCTAATGCCGTTATTTCGCTTTCATCAAGGTAGGCTTCTAACTTGGGGCGAGCTTGCTTAACTAGGCTACGCAGCAGGTTAAATTGTTCAAACATGGCTTTGCTCCTTTAGGTAATTTTCAAATACACCGGTTTGTTCTAGCACTTGGCCTAGGGCGGTTTTTAGGGGTAATAACAACTCACTGCTGGTTTTGTGGTTTAACTCCTTAATAATTACTGCCACTTGGTCACGGCTTTTATTAAGTAAGATGTTTTTAATTTCTTCTCGGTTATCACCCACTGTTAGGGTGCGAGTTTCTTGGCTATTAAAGGCTTTACCCACTGCACCACCAGCCATACCGCCCAACGTAGAACCTACAGCAGCACCAATAGGACCAAAAAACAAACCAGCTAGGCCACCAAGAACAGCACCAGCACCTGTACCTATTGCTGCGGATTTACGCGAAACATCCACGGTAATTTCGGTGCGTTTATCTTCAAAGGCTAAATCGACACTTAGCGCCATATTGGTTGTTGCTGAAGTAAAAGTCCCTATAGCCTGCTGATAAAGTTGCTGCATGGGCTTTTGGTAGTGCTCGGCTAAGGCATCTTCTATTAAAGCTTGCAGTTTTTCTTCTAGCCCATCCATTGAACCTTGACCTGCGTAATCATCGACTAGCTGATCGACTTGGTTGACCAGTGCTAAGGCTATGCGACTTTGTGCTTGTTCGCTAATTTGCTGTAAATCACCTTGTAATTCACCTAGCTCGATTAAGGCTTGGGTAAGCGGTTTTTGTAAGTTAGCTAGGCTAAGTTCACCCTCCGCTGCCAGCAGCTGCTTATAAAAATGCTGTAGGTTATTCAGTGGCACCTGTTTTTTGAGTGCTATACCTTCAGATTTTAAGATGCCTTGTAGCTTGTCAAACAAGGTCTGCATACCCGACTCTTGCATAGCTTCTGGGCTATTACCTTGGCTTTCTGCATAACCAACCGAAACCGTTAACACATCGGTATCCGCTTCTGTAATACCTAGCTCGACACACAACTCATCTAGCTTTTGTTGGGTGTAGACTTCTTGGTCTTGACGATCTTGGGCAGATTTCATGATGCGCGTGGTTACCAGTTCGCCTGCTTCATTCACATCTTCTTCTCGTTTATCGCAACGGGTAATTAAAACCAAAATGCGCTTACCGGCTTTAAGCAGTCCTTCCAACTCTTTTAAATCAGACTGACGGCCTGGTTGCGCTGAGTTCATGGGGTAAATAATTAAATCGGCGCTATCAACGTACTTTTGTGCCAGCTCGCCGTTTTCTGAATTAACAGAATGCAAGCCAGGGGAATCAACCCAAGTCATGCCCGGCACACGAAAGCCTTGTATGCTGCTGGTGGTTTCAACACCGCCTACTTGAAAACCTTGCTTAAAATTTATGGCTTCAGCAAACTTTTGGTTTTGTTCAGCTAGAAAAAACTCAGGACTATGTAGCTGCTTACCTAGCTGCGCCATCCAAGCTTCATCCGGTTCACTTAGGCCACTAGCCACAAAATTACCTAGCGAACTTTTACCCGCTTTAACCTTGCCGTAAACAAAAACCAGCATAGAGTCACCAAACTGTTCACGAAAAGATAGCCCAGCATCGTAATTAGCAACCTTGTTTTGCCATGCAATTAGCACCTGATCTAACTCTTTAAAATAACGAGTCACCTGCTCTTTAACCACTGGCGGGCGCTTAACTTTAGCGGCATTACGCACAGCTTGGGTTAAGTCATAAATTCCTTTTAATAGCTGTTGTTCTTTACCTTTAACTAGGTTTTCTATTGCCTTTAGCTCGTTAGCAAGGCCGCTAGTGTGTTGGTAAAACTGCTGGTGACTGGTTAACTGCATCATAGTGTTATTACCCCTAAATGGTGGAAAGATTAAAGTGCTTTTACTAATTGCTTTAATTCTTCAAGTGCTTTTATTTGTGCTTGGTAGGCTGCTTGTTGCTTGACAGATTCATCTTTAAGCACCACTGGAGCGCCTAGCAATTCACTTAATGCGGCTTTAGCATCGGCAGGCTCGTTTAGGTCTTGCTCATAAAAGCTTTCAATTCGGGCACGGCTAGGCAGTGACACCCTTTGTGGCTCAATTAAATGCTCTTGGCAGAGGTTGCGTAATCCCGTATGCAGCGTTTGCTGCAACTGGCTAAACTGGCGAACTTCACGCTCGGCTTGGCGGCGTTGTTTTTCAGCAAGGCGCGCCTCTTCTTCACGCTCATAGCTATTGTCGCTGTAGCTAGAGGAGTCGGAGCCAGATGAAGAGCCTGAAGAATCATCTTGGACTGCATCATAAATTTTCTTAGCACCCCAACCTATGGCGCTTACACCTAATAAAATTGGAATAATTGGCAGCATAATGTGTACCCCTGTAATGAAAAAAAGAAAAAGTGCGTTGTAACGGTTTAACCTAACTGACTGCGTAAATCTTGTAGCTGGTGTTGAATTAACAAAAGTTGTAAGCCTGAAACGCTATTAAAGAAGGTATCTAACTGCATTTGTTGCCGTGTTTCTTCTAAACCTAAGCGCATTTCTAGGTTATCTTGGCGGTTGGTAATTTCCTCTAACAGCTGCTCTTTTAGCTTTTGCTGCTTTTCTTTGCGCTGCTGGTCTAGGTTTTCTGATAAACCTGCCACCTTGTTTTGTAAAGCCTCTAAAAGCTGTGGAATACCACTATGGTGAATGAGTGGTTGTTTAGCTTCACGCACACCCTTTTGAAAGCGTAGGTTAGACACTAAAAAAGGTTGGCAGCTAGGTGCTAGGCTTTGAATTTGTGAGGTGATTTCGTTAATTAAACTTTGCTGCTCATCTACCCCTTCTGCACCTGTTATTACCGCTAACAACTGTTCTGGCTTGCCGTGGCTTGCTACTAGCGCCTGCATGGTTTGCATTTCTTCTGCCTGAATAGGGCCAGAGTTAAGCTTATGCACAAACATCAAAATATCTGCTTGGTCTACACCAGCATTGGCTTGCTGAGTATCGGCAACGTCTACATCTAAGCCGGGCGTATCTACATAACAAATGCCTTGCTGCTCTAGTGTTTTGGTTTGCTTGGTTTCAGGAATATCACGGGTTGCAAAGTATTCTTGCTCTACATGGCCAGTTAAAGCGTTAAGCAAAGAACTTTTACCCGAATTGTAAACACCATAAACCACAACTTTAGGCAGGCTATTTTGGTTAGCTTTAACTGCCTTAAACTGATTGAACAGTTTTTGCGCTTCTGGCAGGTGTTCATTTAGCAGGGTTTGAATTTTGGTGGTTGGCATAGTGTTTCCTTGTGGGCTGTTTGATGTTTTGTATACTAAGGCTGAACTAAGTTATCTGCTGGTTTCACAAGCTTGTGCTTGGCTGTTGGCTCTTGTTAGTTACTATGCCAAATTAAATAAGTAGGAAGTGGCAGACAAATTTGGGACAAAAAAAACGCTAACTAAAAAATCATTAACGGCTTTAAAAGACTTATCTAATCTTGGTTTCTAGTGTTTGTAATTGCAGGTTGTCTACCTTTTAGTACGGCATACAATAAATCGGCTTTATTGAAGGCTAAAAGAATACCTTCTGCATTACAGCGCAAAACTAAGTCTTCTAATCTATTTTGGTGTTTCTGGGTTAGCTGTGGCCCTACCAGTAAGACTTTATTGGTTCGACCAAAGCGATCTGAAAGGCTGGCTAACTGGCGAATAGCAGAGGCAAAGTTTTCGTTAGGAGGCAGGTCAGTTTTTATTTCAACAAGGCTAGTTCTGCCTTGATAATGCACTAGCAGGTCGGACTCTCTTTCACCGCTACTGCTATTGTCACTACTTTCTGGCCTGATGCTAACGTTCATGGCTAGGCTTTGGGTGGGGATTTCTTCAGCCAACCAGTTGTAGGCCAGCTGTTCTAGCCAGTCACCGCTTAACCAACGGCGTAAATCGTCACGCCTATTTTTATTGCCCGCAAGGGTTAGCTGGTTATTGGCTGCTTCTAAGCTAGTGGGCTTTAATGCTGCCCAAGCGTCTAGCCATTGAAGTTGCTCTTTACTAAAAGCTGTTTCACCAATAAATTCCTGACTATTTAGGGTTAGCATCTTTTGGTTGTAATCTGGCGCTTTTAAGCCATACATCCACAGCATTTCTAGCCCGCTAGTTGCGTTACCAAAAATCGTTTTTAAGGCTGTATTTTGCTGCTCTAAACCATCCCAAAGCTTTTGCGCTTGGTCTTGGCTGTTAGGGCTGGCGATTACTTTGTTTTCTTTGTTTTCACGCACTTGGTCTGAATAAAGCTTGGCAACATTTAAAGGCGCAGCCGGTGCTAATTCTTCAGCGGCTAAGGGCGTGAGTTTGCCTTGTTTGTTTTCTAACTTTTGTAATTTTTGTGCGCCATCGGCCTTGTATTCAAGCCAGTTCCAAGGAATGCTTGCCGCCATTAATGCTAGCGCCATAACTTTGGTGCCGCCGGTTAAATTACATACTTGCGGGTAATCAACTGGCAGGCTAGCAAGTTGCGGGCTAAGTGTTTGCTCCAGCCAAGCTTGAATGCTTTGTAAATCTCGACCATCAAAGCTTTGTTGACTAAGGAGATCGGGGCGAATGACTTGAATGCCAGGTAACCTTGCTTCGATAACCCGTGTAAACCTGTCGGCGGCATCTTTGATTTTTTCATAATCACTAACCACCAGCACAACATACTCAGGGCGACGCAATAAGCAGCTTTCAAATTCAGGTAGGTTGTACTCAGACATAGAGCAAACATAAACCAGTGGATTTAAAGACACTTGACCATCTACTGTTTCTTTACTGGCTAACATACAACCTTCCTTTTGTCGTTTATTTAAAAACTTTAGCTTGCTTCTGTGTGAATAAAAATTTGCTTGTGGGGCTTAGGTAAATCAACAATGTAATATTGGCCACCTTTTTTGCCTGACGCTGTTTTTTGTCGGCTTGTGTTTTCACCCTGTAGCTTAGTGCTTTTAGACTCTTCTTTAAGTGCTAGAAGCTCTTCATCGGCAAGGGCTTGGCTAATTTGTTGAGGAAAAAGATAGCCCGCCAAGTTAGAAGAAAGCTCTGCAGCAATGTCTTTTTTAATGGTATTTAAATAGGTATTAAAGCTGCTACGCGTAAAGCCTGTTTCAGCAAGGCTATTGGCGGCACGTCTTACTCCGGCAGTAACCGATGAACTCAGCTCGAAATGATTAACTACACTATTAATCATTTCGTCAAAATTATCGCCTTCTGCCGGTGTGTCGATCAAATTATTTAATTTAAGCAGTAAAGTTAAACCAAAAATATCATCACGCTCTTTTACTGGCGGGGCTTTATATTCATCTCGCTCATCGGGTGCTTTTAGCGTGTCTTCTAAAATTAACAAATACAGCGCCCAGTGCAAAATATTTTTAATGGTTACACTCGCTAGTGCTTCTTTAGTGTAGCGGTCTTTAATAATAATTTGCTGCTGCTTAGGGTAAACATGCAGGGCTATGGCTTCGGGCTGTTCGCCTAAGTTAATTAAATCAACCAGGCTTCGGAAGTTAAACTTCTTTTCAACTTGTTTAATTAAATCTGGAATTAAGCTGCGCTGACGAATAAAGGGAATATCCGCTAGGGTTACTTCTGCGTCTTTAGCATCCAGTTCTTTTTTGTTATAGGTTTGCAGCATTAGGCTGTCGCGGGTTGGGTAATAAAAATCAGAGCACTGCTCATAACCATCGGTTACTAACACATGGGAAAGCTTATCGAAATGGCGGCCAAACAGGCTCATGGCATAGCCTAAATAAAAGGTCATGGTTTTGCGTCCACCAGCAATAGAGGCATGAATACGGGTGCTTTCATCGGCTGTGGCATCACGCACGGTTGTCATAATAAAGTTGGCTAAGGCTTCGTGGTCTTCTAGGCTACGAGCATCTTCCACAGCATCGCCTTCAGCATCGGGTACGACCAAAATATGTGCTTCTGTAAAAGAAATAAGCGGTTTTTTTAGTTCGTTACACAAGTTGGCTAGGTGGTTATCGGTAATCAGACCTTTATAAATTTTATCTTTACCTACCGAAGTGGTAATAACCTGAATTTCTTTTGGCCATTCTTCACCTTTGCGGTCTATACCGTAAAGGGTTTCAGTAATAACCGCTGGCGACATACCAGTTACAGCTAAAAGTAGAGTACGTTGTGGGTGCATAGTTAAATCCTTTTTTTGAACAAGTTGAAAATCTGTTGCCTACTATGCCTAATAATATAAAAACAAAGTAGCTTACAAATTTGCGATACAAAAAAACGCCGCTAACAGTAATCGTTAACGGCGTTTTTATTGGATGCTTCAATCCCCTTTATAGCGGGGTAACGTCTCAGAGCCCGTGGGGTGTCCATAAAGCAGGCCATAGAGGCCTTGTCTTAATCCCCTTTATAGCGGGGTAACGTCTCAGAGACTAACATATTAGAAGTGGGCTTTAGTGTATGGGTCTTAATCCCCTTTATAGCGGGGTAACGT
>CANQLY010000090.1 GCA_947624795.1 uncultured Marinospirillum sp. | reverse complement strand
CATCATTAACTTCACATCAGGAAAGCCAATTGAAAAAGGCAAATAAGCCCAAATTTTACCAAAAGCAGGCACGTTAATTCCCCACTCAATGTTTGGCAGTGGGTATTCCTTCATGCTCCAACCAATGGCCATAGTAATCAACATGCCCGGCACCATGCCATAGCTGGCAATGAACTTAGCCCAGCGAAATTTTTCTGTCCAATCACGAAAGGATAAAGAAAAAAGCACGTAAGCAGTAATAATTCCACCAATACTTAACGAGATAGGCGTATTAAATAAGCGGCCACCGGGTGAAATTTCACCAGAAATAGCAGCAATACCTGCGCCTAATAAAATACCGGCAGTCAGGGATTTAGGTATATTTTCAACCAGTTTACTACCCAAGCGGGTAATGCCCATAAAGAAGAAAATAAAAGTAACCATTAACTGCAAGGCAACCAAAGATTTAATGGCTTCTGGGCCGGGTTCAAAATCACCAATAAAAAGCAGCACCACAGGAATGGCTGGAGTAATCCAACCCGGTACAAAAGGCACCCCCAGCAAAGTGGGTAACATAAAACCAATACCGCCAACAACAACGTAGGCTAGTGCCACATCGTAGGGCAGGCCAAGGTATTTCTCTAATAGAGGAATCATACCCATAGCAATAACAAACATTACCAAGGCTTGAATGGTTTCAGCCAATTCCCAACGGTAATGAATAAAAGGTAGGCGGATTTTAAAGGGGCCCGCAGGCCAGTAGGGCTGCTCTTCACCGTATTTGCGTTTTAAAAGCACAGTCTAGTTCCTTAACTAAGTTTATCTTTATAACTAAGGCCAACAAGGGCGTTTAGTAATTTGGGGAACTGACGCCACTTTACTGTTTTTGTAGGTGTGATCGTTCAGGAAAGAGCTTTTTACATTATTTAAACCCATTAACCAATGCGACCATAGAACTAGCAACTGCTTGGTTGACTTAAAAAGAATGAACAATTCAAAGGCTTTAAGCCTGAACTAGCCGCAAAAGTTAGGTGAATGTTTTATGATGTATATTAATAGAAAATCCATTGAAGAAGCGTTAACTAGGAGCAAAAGACTCAATGCAAGCGATTAATAAAGCAACAATTAACGCACTAGTATCACCTGAGGGTAGTTTAGAAGTGCTTTCGCAGCATGAAGTTAACCGCTTAAGAAAAACGTCAAGTAATGGCCATCATCAAATTTTACGTAATTGTGCATTAGCGGTGCTTTCTTGCGGCAACCCCATTGATGATACAACATCAATGCTAAAACAATACCCTGATTTTGATATTGAAGTGCTGCAACGTGATCGGGGTATTCTTTTAAAATTAACCCAAGCGCCTGCCGATGCTTTTGTTGATGGCGTTATGATTCGTGGCATGCGTGAGCACCTTTTTGCTGTATTGCGTGACTTAGTTTATGTGAGTAATGAAATTAAACGCAGCCTTCATCATGACTTAACCACCAGTGAAGGCATTACCGATGCGGTATTTCATATTTTACGAAACGCACAGGTACTTTATACCAACCTACCCCCCAACTTAATTGTGTGCTGGGGCGGGCATTCCATTTCACGTGAAGAATACGAATACAGTAAAGACGTGGGTTACCACCTAGGTTTACGTGGCTTAGATATTTGCACCGGTTGTGGCCCGGGTGCCATGAAAGGCCCCATGAAGGGTGCCAACGTAGCCCATGCCAAACAACGCACCAAGCTACGGCGCTACATTGGTATTTCAGAACCTAGCATTATTGCAGCCGAGGCACCTAACCCTATTGTAAATCAGCTAGTCATTATGCCTGACATAGAAAAACGCCTAGAAGCTTTTGTGCGTTTAGGGCATGGCATTATTGTTTTTCCAGGGGGTGTGGGTACTGCAGAAGAAATACTTTACCTACTAGGTATTCTCAGTAACCCTGAAAACAAGCAACAACACTTTCCTGTTGTTTTTTCAGGCCCTGAAAGCTCGCGTGATTATTTTGAGCAAATAGATGCATTTATAGTCACAACCTTAGGTGAAAAAATGCGCAACTACTACAAAATAATCATTAATAACCCAGTTGAAGTGGCTCGCAGCATGAAACACAGTATGCAAGATGTTAAACTACACCGCATGAAGCATAATGATGCTTTTTACTTTAATTGGCGCTTAAAGATTGACTCTTTATTTCAACAACCGTTTAACCCTACACACCAAGCGATGGCAGAACTGCAACTCCATCGAGAACAACCAACCTACCTGTTAGCTGCGAATTTAAGGCGAGCTTTTTCAGGTATAGTAGCGGGTAATGTTAAAGAGTCAGGCATACGTGCTATAAAAGAACATGGGCCGTTCAAAATAGAAGGAGACAAGGAATTGCTGCAATTACTAGATAAGCTACTGACTGCATTTGCTAAGCAAGGTCGAATGAAATTAGCAGGAAAAACTTACAACCCCTGTTATCAGCTCATTACTTAGTTTTTCTGTACTACTTTATAAAAAACAAGCTTTTCTTAAGCTGACATTAAATCCGCTACTACAAGAAAATTTCTTTAGTCAGTTTTATTTTGGAGATTGTTGACATGGTTGATATGGCAAAGCTGAAGGAGGATGCCCTACAGCGCAAACGCCAGCATGAAGAAAAAGAATTAAGAAAACAGGTATCAGGTAGTAAAAGACCTGCTCGGCGTTCCTCAGCTTCTCGTGGCAGTAAAACTAGAGGTAACGCACGTAATGCTGCACAGCCTAATACAGCTACACCGTCTAAAGCAAGAAAGAAAAAGCGTTCGGTTAGCCGTTGGGTGCTAGATATTTTGTTATTTCTTGGTGCTTTAATGGTGGTTATCTTTATGTTTAGTCCTTTTGGCTAAACTTTTTTAACACACCTAGCCAGTTATCTAGCCAGCCTGATACTCCCTCAGCTGGCTGGAAATGCTCCAATGCATCAATTTTTAAAACGGGCATTAACGCTTGAGCACCTAAATCAGCTAACTGCTCATCCAATAACAGACCACCTGCACAATAAGTCTGGTCATAAGATGAATCCCCCAAAGCAATCACCGCATAACCTAAGTGACTTAAGCCCAAAGGCTGCTCTTGTAGCTGCTCATAAAGGGGCTGAATAGTCTCAGGCAACTCACCACTGCCTGTGGTTGAAGTAACAATTAGCACAACCAAGCTTTTGGCCAAATCAGCACGGGTAGGCGCCTCGTTAACTTCAACACTAAAACCTGCAGCCTCAACAGCTTCGGCGACCCGCTCGGCAACTTCAACTGATCCACCATAAACACTGCCAACAAGTACCATTAAATCTGTCATAATTAACTCCTAAACCCCGTGTTTTTTTGCATTATTAATTTCTAAAAATGAGGCGACAAACCTAAGCCTATAAAAAATAAGCAGACCTTACTAGCAAACTTTTTTAATCCTAGTAAATTAGTAGAGCACATTAACATAAAGGAAATATAATGAACTACATGCAACTAGAAGCCATCGCTATGCCAGTTCTAATTAGTGGCCTAGTGTTATTCATGGGTTATATTGTTTGGGATTTAGCAAAAAAATCAAATGCTGGTGGTTTTGGTACCAGCATTTTATTTTTTGCTTTAGGCTTAGGCGTTTTTGGCTTTGTTATTAAAACCATTGTTGTTGCCATTATCGAGTAAAAATTATTTTTAATTGATTACCAACACTTTGGAAAGTCAGGCCATTGCCCCTGAACTGTTTTGGCTAGCCAATTTGTAATCTGCTGAACTTTTGCAGGCCTTGCTAGCCAATAACCTTGGCAAACTGAGCAGCCTAAACTATACAACAAGGTGGCTTGCTCACCCGTCTCTACGCCCTCTGCAACCACCTCCATTCCCAAAGCAGAAGCCATACCAATAATGGCTTTAACTAGCTGTGTATCTTCGTTATTCTCTGGTAATTCAGCAATAAAGCTGGCATCAATTTTAATCGTAGACAAAGGCAATTTACGCAAATAAGAAAGCGAGGAATAGCCTGTACCAAAATCATCAATTGAAATTTTTATCCCCCCAGCCTCAAACTGCTTAAGCAGTTGGTACTGATCGCCTTGATCGCCTACAATTAAGCAGCTTTCAGTTAGCTCAAGTTCAATTAAGCTAGCAGGCACTTGGTAAGTAACCAATAATTTAAATACCCGCTGAGCAAAATAAGGGTCTAATAATTGCCTTGCAGAAACGTTAATAGAAATGGTGGGTGGCTGATAACCTGCCGCTAACCAAATTTGCAACTGCTTACACACCTGCTCAATAACCCTATCGCCTAACTCTTCAATTAAGCCTAGCTTTTCTGCCAATGGAATAAATTCAGCAGGCGAAACACTGCCCAAAACAGCATCATCCCAGCGCAACAAAGTCTCCATACCAACCCATTGATGATTACCAACGTCTATTTTAGGCTGATAAACCAAATAAAGGCTGCGGTTATCTAAAGAAACACGCAAGCGGTGCTCTAAAGCCAAGTCAGCATAGCTGCGTTCGCCCATCTGCGAGTTATAAAAACAATAGCTGTTACGCCCCGTTTCTTTAGCACGGTACATGGCAGTATCAGCATGTTTAAGCAGCGTTTCTTCTGTTGTACCATCATCAGGAAACACACTAATCCCAATACTGGTTGAAACCACGAGCTGGTTTTGCTGAATGGTTAAAGGTTTTGTTAACACACTAATTAAACGTGCAGCTAAGGCTTCAAGTAAATGCAAAGATTCCACTTCAGGTACCAGCACTAAAAACTCATCCCCCCCAATGCGTGCAACGGAATCCCCTTCCCTTACACTAGCACTTAGGCGGCGGGCTATTTGCTTTAGCACCTCATCACCTGCCTGATGCCCCAAACTATCATTAATCCGTTTAAATAAATCCAAATCTAAAAACAAAACGCCCATTTTATGCTTATGGTAATGCCCATTGGCTAAGGCTTGTTTTAGCCTATCCAATAACAAACGGCGATTAGCCAAGCCCGTTAATTCATCATAGTAGGCCATGCTATGAATTTGTTCTTCTTTAAGTTTACGGTCGGTAATGTCACTAAAAATGGCTGCAAACTGACGAATAACACCTTGGCTATTGCGAATGCCAGTAATGGTTAACCATTGAGCATAGATATCTCCATTTTTACGGCGATTCCAAACCTCTCCCTGCCAATAACCTTGCGTTAGCATGCTTTTCCACATGGCTTTATAAAAGTCTGGATGGTGTTTTCCAGAACTAAGTAAGGCCGGTGTTTTTCCTAGGGCTTCATCGGCACTGTAACCCGTAAGCGTAGTAAAACTTGGGTTCACTGCTTCAATAATGCCTTTATTATCAGTAATAATGATGCCATCTAAAGAAGCTTCAATAACTTTTTGGGCAAGCATTAAGTGTTCTGTGGAAGTTTTTAGAGCAAGGTCACGGGCATCAAGGGCGGCACGCAATTGATTCACGTATTCGTATTCAATACTTGAAAGAATGTCGGTAAAAGAAAGCAAACCACACAATTCATTGTTTGGGTTACCTTCTTTGTCACAGCCCACCACACCTAAATGACGAAAACCTTTCTCCCTTAATAAATCAACCGCATGCAACAAGCTCATCTCTTTTGAAACACAAAATAACTCGTGCGTTGACAAGTCTTTCAAAGTCAACGCACTGACATCCTCAGCTAATAAAGAAATCAAATCACGCTCAGTAATAATTCCTGAAGGTACCCCCTTACCGTGCTCAACAACGGCAGCTTCAGCGCTTGCTTCACGTAAACAGTTAACTGCTTCTGCAATGGTTAAACTTGCCTGTAAACGTAAAGGTTTACGACGAATGCTTGAGCCCACACTGCGCATAAGTAAGTAATTTTCTACACCTTGGTACCTAACTAAGTCTGACTGGGTCAGCATACCTAACGGTTCGCCTTGTTGATTAAGCACTAGCAAGCGGCGCAAGCTACGCTCTTTCATAAAAGCGGCGGCTTCACTTAACTTGGCAGTGTAATTAATACTAATAACAGGAGAACTCATTAAACTTTCAATGGGTGTGGCTAGCAAGCTTGGGTTTGAAAAATCTAATTTTCGGGTGTCGCCTTCTGTCCAAATACCCAATAACCGATCATCTTCAACAATTAAAATGCAGCTAACTTTAGCGCGATTCATACGCTGCGCCACTTGCTTTAATGGTAAATCAGGAGCACAGGTTAAAAGCCCCCCACTCACTAAAGTACCCACTTTAGGGTCATCACCTAGTTGAACCGCAGCCAACCCAGAACCTAGACTTGTAAGTTGTTTCAAAAATTACTTCCTAATGATAAGAGTAAAATCAATGAAGCTAACCGAATCAATCATCAAGTAGCGACACCAACAGTTGACGCACTTGATTCACTTCAAAAGGCTTGTCGCAAATGGCTGATACACCCGCTTGGCGCACTGAAGCTAAACGTGATTCATCTTCAGAGGTCACCATCATAATCGGAATGTGTGAATAATTTTCTGATTGGCGT
Organism: uncultured Marinospirillum sp.; assembly: GCA_947624795.1. Lineage (GTDB taxonomy): Bacteria > Pseudomonadota > Gammaproteobacteria > Pseudomonadales > Halomonadaceae > Marinospirillum. Next base: position 1,798 of record CANQLY010000090.1, on the reverse strand, counting down.
ATGTGGTTAATCATGGCCTCGCCATCCATCACGGGCATATTATAGTCAGTCACGATTAAATCATAAGCGGCTTCTTCTAAGCGTTGAATGCCTTCTTGCCCATCTTCTGCAAAATCAATATTTTCAATGCCAATTTGCTGCAACACACGGCCTAAATGATTTCTAGCCATGCGTGAATCATCAACCACTAACACCCTTAAGGTTGTCACATCATAAAGCTCTAAATCAATTTCTTCATGGGCTAAGTATTCAAGTGTAGAGACTAAAGCACGCTCTAAGTCTTTGCGGTCAAAAGGTTTAGGCAGCAAAGCCAATACGCCTGCTTGACGAACAGCCTCAAGGTTTTCACGCTTTTGCTCACTTGAAACCACCATTTTTGCCACCCCAGCAAAATCAGGGTTTTTCTGCATTAAAGCAAAGAGTTCGTGGGCATCTGCATCGGGTAAATAAAGGCTGGTAATAATTAAATCAGGCACAAAACTACGCATCCTGTTTAAAGCATCACGCGCATTACCCACTGCCTCAACCGTATGTATTCCTTCTTTACTGAGTAATTCACAAATCACTTTACGCTGCATAGCAGAAGGTTCAACCAGCAAAATCCCTAACTGATCAAGTGACAAAGCAACAGTTTCCATTTACTTAAACTCCAATCAAAATTAACTTAAATGCTAGTGCTTACGTGTTTTATTAGGCAAACCTGGGTGATAAACATCATCACGGTAAATTAAACGCTGTACTTCATTTTTAGCTTGTTTTGGTGCTAAATTAAAAACGGCTTCACGCAGTTTAAATAAACGTGCGCCTTGACCGCGTGCTAGGTGCAGTTCTACATTCCTAGGTAAAGGTGGTAAACGTAAGGTATTACGGTCTTCTGTCCAAAAAGTGGCTTTATCTAAAATCAAGCTTAATAAGTTACGTTGATTCGTTTTAATTTCGGCAAGTAAAGTTAGAGCAATAAGCTGTTTGGCGCGGCGAATTCTTGCCGAGTTAGCTTTTGTCATTTTAAATGATACCCCATTAAATTCCATGCAATGTTAGCGACTATTTTAAAAAAAACAGCCAGTAATAATTGAACATTCTTACAGTTGCAACAAAGTTTCACAAAACCTTTTTTGTCAAGCATAGGATAAGCAACTTAAGCAGGTTAGTATATCCTTAGCGTTTAACAGTAAAAAACTATTATAAATAGCAATTGAACACAAGCACAGCAGGCATATAGGATAAATTATGAACCCTTTATCAGATGAAGAGTTGTTGTTGTCAACACCAACACCAGAGGAACTTGGGCTTACATTTAGAGAAGAGTCAAACGGTGATTTTTGGGCTACTTACGAACCTTCTGGTTTAGCCCTACCTTTGGAAGCAAACCAGTTTCCTCTGGTTATGCAACTGGCTGGGTACGCCATTGAAGACACCCCCGTTGATTCTACTAATTTAGCTATCTTGCTTGATTCAATTCGCCGTGGTCAAGGCATCGATCTGCGCCTTGGCGGCCCTATTGATGCTCGCATTGAAGTTTACACTAGCGTTAATCAAATGCTAGCAGGGGTTATTGTTTACCCAGCCCAAGGTAAGGGTAAAAACTTAAATCGAGAAATGCTAAACACAGCACTTAAACAAGCCAAGGTTGTGCGTGGCCTATTAGATGAAAGCTTAGCTGAACTAACCGACCCAGCCACTCAAAAAGAACTGCGTGAATCAGGTAAGCCCATCTGCATGGTGGTAGCCTATGGTGAATCAGCCTATAACGGAAAAGATGCTTGGCTAGAAACACTGATATGCTTTATGTTTCGAC
>CANQLY010000089.1 GCA_947624795.1 uncultured Marinospirillum sp. | reverse complement strand
GGTGATGTTTGGATTTTAGAAGGCACCGCCGGTGGTCAAAACGGTAAGAATTTGTCTTTTTTACAGCAAGAAAACCTTGTTGGTAGAGCCGAAGACGGCACTGGTGGTTCTTCCTTAAGTGAAACCTATTCTATGTTAGTGGAAGACGTTGGGATTCGGACATCAGAATCAAGAACAGCCACTGACGTAAGCCTTGCAACACTTAACCAAAGTGTTTCGATGCGTGAATCTGCTTCGGGCGTGAATATGGACGAAGAAGCCGGTAATTTAATTCGTTTTCAGCAGGCCTATATGGCCTCTTCACAGGTTATATCAACAGCACAAAAACTGTTTGATACCTTAATTGCAAGTGTTGGGAGGTAAGCCATGATTCGTTTATCCACTTCGCAAATGTATAGCAGTAGTATGAATGGAATACTGCAAAGTAATAACCGTTTAAACACAGTAAACAACCAAATGACATCAGGTAAGCGGGTGTTAAGCCCTGCTGACGACCCTGTTGCTGCTGCACAAACGCTAAATTCTAAAACCCGTATGGCGATTGTTGAGCAATATAACCGAAACCTTGATTTTGGTGATAAAAACTTAAGTTTAACTGAATCAGTACTTGATCAAACTGAAACGGCGTTAATTGGTTTAAAAGAACGTGCCATTCAGCTAGGTAGTGATCAGTGGAATGATGATCAGATTAAAGCATCTGGTGTGGAAGTAAGAGAAATGCTTAATCACTTAAAAGGCATGTTAAATACACGCAATGAAAGTGGTGAGTATATATTTGCAGGTAGCCAAGCAGGTCAAAGAGCTTATGAAGGGAATATCTTTCAAGGCGATTCTGTTGAGCGTGAAGCACAAGTTGCCGATGACACCTTTATTAAAATGCTAACGTCGGGTGCTAGAGTATTTGAAAGTTTAGAAGTAGGGCCAGATAAACTTCAGCCTACTTATGATCCTAATAAAGTTAAAATTGTGCCTGATCCTGATGAAGACACTAACTTTTTGAAGGACGCTGATGATAACTTTGTTCTTGATGCCGCCGGCGATAAAATACCTGACCCAGCTAAGTTTGACATTGATAAGTTAGGTAATTACTCACTTAAAGAAGACTATGATACTACTTTAGGTCCGATAGGCAGTGTTGTTGAGCTTCCTGACCCTTCAAATACGGGCTTTACCGACGACCCAGCAGAGTTTTCTAATGGTGGTGCTTACCCTAATAATATGCTGGGTGTTATTCAGTATTTTGTGGATGCCACAGGTAACGGTAACCCAGAAACACCCGTAGACAAAGAAGCCATTCGTGCTGCTATTCAAAACATTGATGTAGCCTTTGATAAAGTATCGCAAAGCCGTTCACAAATAGGGGCCAGACAAAATACCCTAGCCGCGGTTAAAGAAAGCAATACCGACTTTAAAGACTTTGCTGCAAAAAGTATTTCAGATTTAGAAGACCTAGACTATTCTGAAGCTTATGTGCGCTTACAAACGTCATTCATGTCTTACCAAGCAGGCATGCAGGCCTCGGGTAAAGTTGCAGGTTTAAGCTTGTTCAACTATATGTAATCAAGCAATGTGTAACTAAATAGTGTGTAATTGAACAAAGTGCCCGCGCAATCTCGCTCGTTTACGGGCGAGTCTAGCGGGCAGTAGCTTCTCTAGATCTTTTTTAGGGACCTGGATGTTTTAACCGCCTTCTCGCTAGGAGGCGTATTCTGGCTTTCTATGTATTGCTTAACAACATCAAGGCTCGCCCCACCGCAAGACACTACGCAATAACTTGGAGACCAGAAGTGATTTCCCCAAAGCATGGTTTTAATGCGATCCCAGTATTCACGTCTAAGCATGTATGACGACTTCCCTTTTAGCTTGCTGACGAGGTTAGATACCGCCACCTTTGGGTGAATAGAGATCATCATGTGGATATGGTTATGCTCACCACCAAACTCTAAAAGCTCGCAATCCATTTGTTGACAGGTTTCTTCCATGATCTCTTTCGTTCTATCCAACATCGCTTTAGTGAACACACCGCGCCTGTATTTAGTTACAAATACTAGATGTACGTTATTCTTAAAAATGCAGCTTCTTCCTGTTCTCCACTCGTACATAACAACCTCATGCTAGATTGACAACCGTAAGCGTAGTGTAATAACATTTACACAGAAATCAATAAAGGAAACGCCATGCTCACTGGCATCAAGTTACGCGCCAATCCTACATCAGACCAAACGCTGGTATTAAGCCAGTGGATGGGCTGTGCGCGTAGCATTTGGAATGCCAAAGTGGACGAGGAAAGGTATTACCGCACTTTTGCAAGGAAGTATTACCCGATTGGCACTTATGCGCCGATTGATCAGAAAACCTCTCAGTTCAAATCAAAAGAGCTCACGCCGTGGCTATACAAGTGTCCTAGCCAGATTATCCGCAACAGTGCGGTTAACTGGTATCAAACGTATCAAAAATTCATGAAAGGCGCGTGTGGGCGACCTAAGCGTAAACCTAAAACTGATCGCGGTAGTCTCTACCTTACTCGCGAGGTATTCCGTTTCGACCGTTGCGAAGATGGAAACCTGCGCCTATTTATCGGTACAAAGACCAATAATATTGGCTACTTGTCGTTTAAAGCACATGCTAAGTTCGAGATCCCGAATTCGCTTTATGTGCGTAAAGAACGTGGTCAATATTATGTGTCCTTCTGCTACGAGAACGAAAAGGATGAGTCAGAGTTATTAAGCAACGCTGAACACTTAGCCTTCCTGCAAGGCTCAACAAAAGAGTATTTAGAAGAACACACTATCGGCGTAGACCGTGGTGTTGCGATTCCTGCTCATGCTGGCTCAATGACGTTCGACTTCTGCGATAACCAGAAGAAGCATATGAGCAAATCTGACCGCTACATTAAGCGACTTCAACGCAAGCTAGCACGCCAGCAAAAAGGCTCAAGCCGCCGAAATAAAACCAAGCATCGCATTGCCACGCATCATGCAAAAAAGGCAAATATCCGTAACGATTTCGCACATAAGACAAGTCGTTCGCTAGTCGATTGCAAAGCAAAGGTTATTGTTTTCGAGGCGCTAAGTACCTCACGCATGACGTGCAAGCCAAAGGCAAAACAAGACGAGCAAGGCCGATATGTGTCAAATAAAGCCAAACAAAAAGCCGGGCTAAACAAGTCTATTCTGAACGTTGGCTGGCACATCATAGAAACCTATACCAAGTACAAGGCTTACCAAGCGGGTAAAGCCGTATTCAAAATCCCTGCTCCGTATACCAGTCAGGAGTGCGCTCAGTGCGATTACACTCACCCCGACAACCGTAAATCACAAGAACTCTTTGTGTGCGGCAATTGTGGCAATACTGACAATGCAGACAACAACGCATCATTGGTCATTAAGAAGCGGGCAATTAATCTAATTTTAGACACTGGAACGGTGTTGTCTGACGATGGAGTTCTAAGAACCCAGTCAGATAGTGGACGTGGAGGCAATCGTAAGACTAGCCGAGCCAAAAGCTCGACTAGCGGTGTCCAACGAAGCGTCAAAAAAGAAAAGCTAGCGGCTTACGCGGTTATCTTGGAAGCTCGCTGCTTTAGCTGCGAGTAGTTCACTGCCAGCAGGTTAACCCCGTGCCTGTTGGTAATTCAGCGTTTAGCTGCGCCCTTTGTAAAGCCCTACAAGTGTAAACACCAGCCCCGTAAAAGAAGCCCAAAGGCTAGTGCTTACCAGCCAAGGGTGGCGCTCTGCAAAGGGCGCAAAAATGCCTGATTGCTCCATTAAGCATTCCCCTAGTAAATAATCATAGCTGCCACCTTCATAAATGCAGCTGCTAACTTCTGCATATTCAACGCCCCAAGCCCCCATTAAAACCAATAAAGGCAAAATCAACAAACTTAAACCCAACTTAAGCAGCATTTTTCGTTCCTTATTTGCAAAAAAAGCCAAGAAAAATTAACCCAGCTAGATTAGCACTTTTCCCTTAGCCGGTTTATAGGGTATGCTTTCTGGCTTTAAATTTAACAGCGACTGATTTAATCAGAACTGGGAGCAAAGATAGATGCAACCACAAGTTGGTGTCATTATGGGGTCTAAGTCTGACTGGCCTACTATGGAGCGAGCGGCAGCCCTTTTAGATGAGTTAGGTGTGTGTTACGAAGTGGAAGTGGTTTCTGCCCACCGCACGCCTGATAAATTATTTGCCTATGCTAAAAGTGCCCAAGCCCGTGGTTTAAAAGTCATTATTGCTGGTGCAGGCGGTGCTGCCCACTTGCCAGGAATGGCAGCTTCACAAACTGACTTGCCCGTTTTGGGTGTGCCAATAGAAAGCCAAGCCCTTAAAGGCATGGATTCTTTGTTATCTATAGTACAAATGCCTGCGGGTGTGCCGGTGGCAACCTTGGCAATTGGCAAGGCAGGTGCTGCCAATGCCGCTATTTTAGCAGCACAAATTCTTGCCTTAAGTGATGCAGCTATTGCTAAAAAGCTGGCCGATTTTCGCACTAATCAAACGCAAGCCGTGTTGAATAATCCTGATCCACGGGTTAAGTAAAGTAGAATTAAAAAGACCAGAGGTTAAACCATGCGTATAGGTATTTTGGGTGCAGGGCAGTTAGGGCAAATGCTGGCTTTGTCAGGCTACCCTTTGGGGCAGCGTTTTGTTTTTTTAGACACCACCGGAAATCCTAGTGCTGATATAGGGCAAACTTTGGTCGATAAAAACAATGCTCGTTTAGATGAGTTTTTAAGCCAAGTCGATGTGGTGAGTTATGAGTTTGAACATTTGCCAGTTGAGCTAGTACGCCAAATTGAACAGCACAAACCGGTTTATCCTTCAAGCCGTGCCTTACAGGTTTGCCAAAACCGTGGCTTAGAAAAAGCCTTGTTCACTCAGCTTGCTATTCCTACGCCTGAATACCATTTGGTTGATTCACAAGAAAGCTTGCAGCAGGCCGTAACAGCCTTAACCACAAAGCATCAAAAGCCTGTGGTCATTAAAACCGTAACCGAAGGTTATGATGGTAAAGGCCAAGCAGTATTAAAAAATGATGCAAGCCAAGCCGTTAGTGAAGTTTGGCAGAAGATAGGTGGGCGTGAATTAATTGTTGAAGCCTTTATCGACTTTGTACGGGAAGTTTCTATTATTGCTGTGCGTAGCCAAACGGGTGAAGTGCGTTTTTACCCTATGGCAGAAAATCACCACGTTGATGGTATTTTGCGTTATTCCTTTGCGCCTTTGCCTAACTTAAATGCCCAACTACAAGCGCAAGCTGAAGGCTATATTCAAGCCCTGCTTACTGAACTCGATTATGTGGGTGTACTAACGCTTGAGTTATTTCAGCAAAAAAATGGTGAGTTAATGGCCAATGAAATGGCACCTAGAGTACATAATTCTGGGCATTGGACACAAAACGGCGCAGCCACCAGCCAGTTTGAAAACCACTTGCGTGCCGTGGCAGGTTTACCGCTTGGTTCAACCGCTGCCCGCTTGCCCACCTGCATGGTGAACATTATTGGCAAAAATGGTGATGTGCAGCAGCTTTTGTCGATTGAAGGCTTGCACTTGCACCTGTATGGCAAAGAAGAACGTGCAGGGCGCAAACTAGGCCACCTTAACCTAGTGGCGGCTAACAGCGAAGCATTACTAGCTAAAGTAGAGACGGTGGCCAAGCGATTGCCCCAAGCACCTTTGCCTAAGTTTAGCTTTGTTGAGTAAAACTAATAACTGTTGTTGATTTAATAGTGATTAGCTATGGGTTGTATCAATAAAAAAACTTAGCCGCAAGGCAAGCAGTAGGTTAAGATTGAATCCTAGTAACAAAGCTTGCTTTTATAAAGTGTTATTAATAAAAGAAGCCACAGAATTTTAAATCTGCAAGGAGGTTTTATGAGCACTAACCGTATTGGGCTAGACACAGCAAAAGCAAATATTTTGGCTGAAAAACTGAATGCATTATTGGCCAACTACCAGATTTTTTACATGAACACCCGTGGTTACCACTGGAATATTCAAGGCCGTCAATTCTTTGAACTGCACGTAAAATTTGAAGAGCAATACAACGACCTATTATTAAAAGTAGATGAATTGGCAGAGCGTATTTTAACCCTAGGCCACCGCCCATTGCATGCATTTAGTGATTACATTGCCCAAAGCAGTATTCAAGAGCACAAGCAGGCAATTGACGGCAAAGTATGCATTGAAGGCTTGCTTGCAGGTTATAAAACCATTATTCAAATGCAGCGTGATTTAATGGAAGTGGCAGGTGAAGCAAATGATGAAGGTACGGCTGCGCTTATGAGTGATTACATTGGTCAGCAAGAAAAAACTGTTTGGATGCTAAGTGCATACCTTGCTAACTAATGCTTAGTTAGTAAATGAAAGACTAAGTAATAAAACAGCGGGCTTAATAGCTCGCTGTTTTTTATTGTAAAAAGTTTAAAAAAGAGTTAAAAACGTGCCTATTAAAATTGCATCTGCTAAAACCCTATTTCAACGAGTTGCCTTAAAACCCACAGCTGAACAGCATGTGTTAATTGCTGATGAGCTAGGTAAAGAACCTAAGGGAATGGAGTTAATTACAGCCATTGACGATAAAGGCCGCCCTTTGGCTTTGCAGGTTGCCGCTTTAGTAGGTGGCAAACCTTTTCCTACTTTTTATTGGTTAAGTAGCCGGTTTTTAGTTAAAGAGCTATCGCATTTAGAAGCTGCAGGCCTTATAAAAGAACTCGAAGAACGCCTGCAAGATGACCCAGTGTTAATGGCTGATTATCGCCAAAGCCATGAAGATTATGTGGCAAGGCGTTGGGCAGCCATGAGCCAAGCCACTAAAAATGAGATTGAACGCTTAGGCTTTACTGATGTTTTTACTAAGCGTGGGGTGGGTGGCATAGAAAACTGGCAACAGATACGCTGCTTGCATACCCAGTATGCCCACCACTTAAGCAGTGGCAATGCGATAGGCCATATTTTAGATGAAGAGTATGGTATTGGTCGTTTATTGCCTTAAAAGGCTGAATAATGACTTAGGTTAAGTGTTCAGGCTGTTTCTTCTACTGAAATATGAGTTAAACTAAGGCAGTAAGAATTTTAAAGATTTCATTGTGCTTAAGCGGAGAAAGCCTTATGTACTTAGATGTATACGTAGTTTCAAGTATTGTGCTTGTTGTGGTTATGATTGTAGCAAGTGTTTGGTCAATTAAAAAAGTAAAAGAATTAATTGCCAAAGATTCAGCCACGGCTGGAACCAAGGAATAATAAAAAACCCCGAACTTGAGTCGGGGTTTTTTTTGGTTTTACAAAGCTATTCTTGTTTGGCTAAGGCTTGTTCTTTGTTCAGCTTCCTTGAAGTAAGCGAGATGTTTTCACCTAAAACCAACAAACAAGGCGTTAGAATAAGCGTTAACAGGGTTGCAAAAGCTAAGCCACCCGCAATGGCGCTTGAAAGTTGCCCCCACCAATGGGTTGAAGGGGCATTCCAGCCAAGGCTAGGTTCCATTAAGTTTACGTTCACACCTAGCACCATGGGTAATAAACCCAAAATAGTAGTGATGGCGGTTAATAAAACAGGGCGCAAACGCAAAGTACCGGTTTCTAAAGCCGCCTCTATGGCGCTTAAACCTTGTTGGCGAATGCGGTTGTAAGTATCAATTAATACAATGTTGTTATTCACCACTATGCCAGCCAAAGCAATAATCGCCATGCCCACCATAACTATGCCAAAGGCTTTGCCTGCTAGCATTAATCCTAGCAATACGCCTGCGGTTGAAAAAATAATGGCAGACAGCACTAAAAGGGTTTGGTAAATACTATTAAATTGCATCACCAAAATAATCAGCATTAAAAAGATAGCCACTAAAAAGGCCGTAATTAAGAAAATCATCGACTCTTGCATGTCGGCATTTTCACCGGCAATTTTTATAGTCACTCCCTCAGGCAGTTCAGCAAGAAAAGGCTTTAAGGCTGCAAGCCGTTCATCTAACTGATACCCCGGTTCTAAATCGGCTTTAAGCGTCAGGGTGCGCTGCCCATTTAAGCGCTTTAGAGTGCTGGTTTTGGGTGCTGGTTCTAAACGTACAAAATTACTTAACGGCACCTGACCTTGGGTGGTGTTTATTGTCATGCGGCTTAGCTGGTCTAGGGTGCGAGAGTTAAAAGGAAGGCGAACCCGAATGTCGACTTCATCGTTAGCATCTTCAGGCCGGTAGGTTGCCAGCATTAAGCCATTAGTAACCAACTGCACTGCACTACCTACGGCACTTACATCGGCACCAAAACGTGCGGCGGCTTCACGGTCAACAATAAAG
>CANQLY010000088.1 GCA_947624795.1 uncultured Marinospirillum sp. | reverse complement strand
ACGCAACCTTACAAGTGATTCACTGCCCAGGCCACACCCCCGGCCATGTGGTTTTTTATGATGCAGCCAGCAAAACAGCGCAAGTGGGCGATGTGCTGTTTGCAGGTTCGATTGGCCGCACCGATTTCCCACAAGGCAATCACCAAGATTTAATTAATTCCATTAAAAACAAGCTTTTCCCCCTAGGCGATGACATAGAATTTATTCCAGGCCACGGCCCTAATTCAACCTTTGGCAAAGAAAAGCGCAGCAATCCTTTTGTTAGGTAGCACTTGTTAGGTAGCAGTTGTTTTACCTGCCTTAAGCTTTAGCCGTTTCAATCACTCGCCCTGCCACACAACTCACCACACCCTCAGCCGTTAAGGTCAGTTTCCACCGCTGCACCTTAACTGGCTCTTCTCCCTTTAAGTCTTCAGTTACCAATACCAAGTTATAATAGTGGCGCTGCTCAATAAGGTGAGTACCCACATCAGGCGATTCTTCATTTACATCATAATAATACACAGGGGTTTTAACGCTACTCAGTAAATCTGCAAAAGGCTTAAAATCTGCTTCTATGCTTTCTTCTATGTTTTCTTCTAAATTCAGGTATTCATCACTTTCAATGACCGAGCGTAAAAAGAAAATATTCTTACCAGCATTAAAAAACCATTTACCGCTGTTATTTTTAACTTGCTCTGGTAGCTGCTCATAACTAATAACTGAACGCCACAAAAACTGCTGAAACAATAGGGGTTCTTTTTTACTTTTCCGATACCTAAACTTCCACAAGGCTTTATCTTGACGAATTTTATCGGTTATCACTTTTATTAAGTCATCCCGTAATAAATCACGCAAGGCATAAACCAGCGCTACCGTTAAAATAAGGCCAACACTTAATGAATAACCTGAATCACGGTAATAAAAAATAAAGACTGTAAAAAGACTCATAACGACCATCGTAATCAATGCTTTTACACTGCGCCTTGCTATATTCCCCAACTCTATTACATCAGCTTTTAGTAAAATAAAGCGGTCTAAAAAACGCCGATACAGCTGCATACGGTAAAAAACACGAGCAGAGCGGCCATCCAGCTCTTTTAAATAGCCTTGTGATTTACGGTAATCAATTTCTTGGCATAAAAAATCCGTTACTTCAGTCTGGGTAATTTCAGGCAAAGCAGCCCAGTCTTTGTGCTTGATTAAGGCCAACAAACTTTGCTCGGCTAACCAAGAAAAATACACATCTAACTGACGCTGGTAACGGCCTTGCCTTGGTTCGCTTGATACGTTAGTCCGAATGCGTTTAGCAAACCCCTTACACAATAAAACTAAGCGTGTTACCTGCTGCTCTAGCAACCCCGCTTGCTGTATTTGGTACTGCACTTTTTCTAGGTTACGTTGAAAGCTTGCCATCCAAGTGCTACGTAAGGTTTCATAGTGAGGCGACAACAAAGACACCGACTGCTCTGTGTGCTGCTTTTTATCTTCAGGAATGCCCAAAACACGGTAACGAAACTCCACCGGACGGGCATTCCACTGCGTTCGATCCAATTGTTCTGGTAAATGCTCTACCTCTGCCGGTGGAAAAAGATAAAAGCTAGCCACTGTCTTTTTAGACTTAGGCAGCGTTCTTATAAACTCTACAATGTATTCAGATTTATTTTTTTGTAAGAACATCAAACCACCAGTAAAAAACACTATAAAAGAGCAAATTTGCTGAAAGATCACCACAAGGCGTAAAATACTACTCCGCTTTCTGTTGAACAGGCCACATTTTGGTTAATCAATTGTCTACACCTTTAACAACACCGCTAGCCCCTATTTTAGTTTTTGATTCAGGCGTTGGTGGCTTGTCGATTGTACAAGCTTTACGTGAGCGTATGCCTAGCTTACCGCTGGTTTATGCTTGCGATAACGCCGCTTTTCCTTACGGACAAAAAACTGAAACTTGGCTAAAAAAAAGGGTTCACTCAGTTGTCAGTGGCTTAGTTCAAGAAATTCAGCCTAGTTTAATTGTTTTAGCCTGCAATACCGCCAGCACTTTAACCCTGCCTGAATTACGCCAAAGCTTTAATTTACCTATAGTTGGTGTTGTTCCTGCCATAAAACCTGCCGCTTTTATGACACGCAGCGGCCATATTGGGCTGCTAGCAACCTACGGCACCGTTAATCGGCCTTACACCCAAAAATTAATTGATGAATTTGCAAGCGATTGCAAAGTTATCAAAGTGGGTAGTAACCGGCTGGTTGAATTAGCAGAAATTTACTTAGCCGGTGGCAAACTGGCCGACCAAGACTTGCTGGAAATCTTACAACCCTTATTAGCAGAACAACGCCTTGATACCGTCATTCTTGGCTGCACACATTTTCCTTTACTTCAGCCACAATTAGCAAGAGTCGCCGAACAAGCAGGCGCTGCACCTTGGCAATGGATAGACTCTGGTGCAGCCATTGCACGGCGTGTGGTACAGCTGTTAAATGAGACCGGTTACACCCAACCCATTCCTCAGGAATTTTTTTCACCGAGCTGCTTTTTAACCAAACCACTGGCAACTCACAGCCAATTACCTCAGTCTTTACAGCGATTTGGCTTTAAACACCTAAAACAGCTCAACGGTTTTGAATTAATTGATCCAGTTTTTCAACCAATTTTATGAGATTAAAAACACACCATGCCTTCTAAGTTACCGCAGGTTAAGCCTGCTATTTACCCGCAGCTTCTGGCAGAAAAAGCCGACTACTTACGCCAAATTTTGGCTGAATTTAACCCACCTCAGCTTGAAGTTTTTGCCTCGCCTACCAGCCATTACCGTTTAAGAGCCGAGTTTCGTATTTGGCATGAAGGCGACGACCTGTTTTATGCCATGTTTGAAATTGGTGAAGACCCTAAAAAAGACCGTACTTTGGTGCGTATGGACCAATACCCCGTTGCCGGTAAAGAAATTAACCGCCTAATGCCTTTATTACTTGATGCTATACGTGATGCACCACTGCTGCGTCACCGTATGTTTCAAGTTGAATTTTTAACCACCCTTTCTGGGCAAGTATTAGTTAGCATGATTTACCACCGTCAACTCGAAGACGAGTGGGAAGTTGCAGCCAAGCAATTACAAAAACAACTAGGTGTTATGATTATTGGTCGTGCTAGAAAACAAAAACGGGTGCTAGAACAAGATTATGTGTTGGAAACCTTGCAAGTGAACGGGCAGCCCATTATTTATAAACAAGTAGAAGGCAGCTTTACCCAGCCTAACCCTTGGATTTGCCAAAGCATGTTGGAATGGGCGCAGGACGTTTCTAAACCCCAAGCCGATGAAGAAAAGCGTGACCTAGTTGAGCTTTATTGTGGCAATGGTAATTTTACGCTGGCGTTAGCCAATAATTTTAGGCAATTGCTGGGTACAGAAATTAGCCGCACTTCTGTCGCAGCAGGCCAGTATAACATTCAGGCCAATAAGATTGAGAATGTACGCATTGAGCGCATGGCCGCCGAAGATTTTTCTAAAGCACTGAATGAACCTGATTCAGAAGAAGCCAGTAAATTTAATTTACAGGCGTATGACTTTTCAACCGTACTAGTCGACCCACCCAGAGCGGGGTTAGACCAAGCCACGTTAGAGCAAGTACAACACTATGAACGAATAATTTACATTTCCTGCAACCCAGTAACGCTTGCCGATAACTTAAAAACGCTAACACTTACGCATAAAATTGAACGCTTGGCATTTTTTGACCAGTTTCCTTATACCCACCATGCTGAGTGTGGGGCTTATTTGGTTAGAAAGTAAAAAAAAGGCCTTCAGTTAATTTGAAGGCCTTTTTAAATTGAACGACACAGCTAGTTATTCAGCTAGCTTTTGTCCAGCTGGTGCCATCTTTAGTATCTTTTAGCAAAATACCCTGCGACTCCAACTCTTGCCTGATACGATCAGCTTCTGCAAAGTTTCTATCTTGCTTGGCCATTAGGCGCTTTTCTATCAAGGTTTCTATTACATCTGGGTTAACGCTGTAGTGTGTACTGAGTGCTTTTCCTTTTAGAAAATCATCAGCATCTTGCTGTAGCATTCCCAAAACTCCACCCAAATCACGCAGCTCAAAAGCCAAGGCTTCTGCTAATGGCTGATCTTTTTGCTCGCCGGCACGGTTTAAGCTGCGAGCCAAATCAAACAAGACCGCAAAAGCTTCGGGTGTATTGAAGTCATCATCCATAGCGGCAAAGAAATCACTACGCCAGTCGCCAGCACTAGCCACTAGTGCGGCATCCTCAACGGGCTTAACGCTTTGCAAAGCCGTGTAAAAACGCTCGAGGTTTTTACGGGCATCATGCAAAGCGCTTTCTGCATAATTAATGAATGAACGGTAATGGCTGGCCAATAATAGATAGCGAATTACTTCAGCATCGTGTTTTTCTAGCACATCACGAATGGTAAAAAAGTTATCTAAGGACTTAGACATTTTTTCTTGATCCACACGTACTGCGCCCGCATGCATCCAAGTATTCACGTACTTCTGGCCGGTTGCTGCTTCGCTTTGGGCAATTTCATTTTCATGGTGTGGAAAAGGTAAATCTGGGCCGCCACCATGAATATCAAAGGTATTACCTAAGCAGCAGGTCGACATAGCCGAACATTCAATGTGCCAGCCCGGGCGACCCTCACCCCAAGGTGAAGGCCAACTCACTTCGGTAGGCTTGGCTGCTTTCCATAGCACAAAATCAAGCGGGTCTTCTTTGAAGCTATCCACTTCAACCCTTACGCCCGATTGCAGCTCATCAAGCTTACGGTTGGTTAGCTGGCCGTAGTTTTCAAACTTGCGTACACGGTAATAAACATCGCCATTACTAGCAGCATAGGCATAACCTTTTTCTTCTAGCGTTTGAATCAGGTTAATAATTTCAGTGATATAGGCCGTGGCACGGGGTTCGCTATCAGGGCGCAATACACCTAGCCTAGCTTCATCGTCGTGCATGGCTTTAATCATGCGCTCGGTTAGTTCACCAATGGTTTCTTGGTTTTCATCAGCACGTTTAAGAATTTTATCGTCGATATCGGTGATATTACGCACATAGTTAACGTCATAACCCCGTGTGCGTAAATAACGTGTAATCATATCAAAAACAACCATAACCCGTGCATGACCTAGGTGGCATAGGTCATAAACCGTAATGCCACACACATACATTTTGATTTTGCCGGGTTCAATCGGTGTGAAAATTTCTTTTTTACGCGTTAAAGTATTGTAAATTTTAAGTTGCGGTAAGCTTTTCATTTCAACCCTTTTTTTGCTGAATTTTTGCCCAAGAGTCTTTTAAACCTACGGTACGGTTGAACACTAATTTAGTACCCGGCTGATGGTCGTAACGGTCGGCGCTAAAATAACCCACCCGCTCGAACTGAAAACGGTCTTCGGCTTGTGCGCTGGCAAGGCTAGGCTCACAAATGGCTTCCACCACAGTTAAAGAATCAGGATTAAGGTGATCTAAGAAATCGACATCTTTATCTGAATCAGGCGACTCAACTTGAAAAAGATTCTCATAAAGGCGCACTTCAGCTGGAATGCCGTGCGTTGCACTCACCCAATGCACAACACCTTTTACCTTACGGCCTTCAGGGTTTTTACCTAAAGTTTCAGGGTCATAACTACAACGCAGTTCAAGAATTTTACCTGCGGCATCTTTAATCACTTCATCACAACGAATCACCCAAGCATTACGCAAGCGCACTTCTTGGCCCGGCGCTAAACGGAAGAATTTTTTAGGTGGCTCTTCCATAAAGTCATCGCTATCAATGTACAATTCTTTAGTAAAAGGTAGTGTGCGCTGGCCAAATTCTTCTCTGGCAGGGTGGCTAGGCGAAGTGAGTAGTTCTTCACGGCCTTCTTCCCAGTTAGTAATTACCACTTTAATGGGGTTAAGCACGACCATGGCACGCTTAGCCGAGTGTTCTAAGTCACTACGCAGGGCAAAGTACAACATGCCTAGATCAACCACGCCACCGGCACGGTTAACACCGATCATGTCGCAGAAGTCGCGCAAAGACTTGGGCGTGTAACCACGGCGGCGCATACCTGAAATGGTAGGCATACGTGGGTCATCCCAGCCATTCACCACACCTTCATCAACTAAGAGTTTTAATTTACGCTTAGAAGTGACGGTGTAGTTAAGGTTAAGGCGTGCAAATTCTGTTTGAACTGGCTTACAAGGTACAGGCAGGTTGTCTAAAAACCATTCATACAAAGGGCGGTGGTCTTCAAATTCCAGCGTACAAATTGAATGAGTAATGCCTTCAATGGCATCTGACTGGCCATGCGTAAAATCATAGCTAGGGTAAATGCACCATTTACTGCCCGTTTGGTGGTGTTCTTGGTGACGTATACGGTAAAGAATGGGGTCACGCAAATTAATATTAGGTGATGCCATGTCTATTTTGGCACGTAGCACCTTGGCACCGTCGGGGTAATCGCCAGCACGCATTTTGCTGAACTCAGCTAGGTTTTCTTCAACACTGCGTTCACGAAAAGGGCTGTTAGTACCAGCTTCCGTTAAGGTGCCGCGGTATTCACGCATTTGTTCTGCACTCAACTCACAAACATAGGCCTTGCCAGTGTTAATTAAATTCACGGCCCAGTCGTACAGCTGTTCAAAATAGTCGGAAGCAAAACGCACATCACCCGTCCATTCAAAGCCTAGCCAGTTGACGTCTTCTTTAATAGCATCAATAAATTCTTGGCTTTCTTTTTCTGGGTTGGTGTCATCAAAGCGCAAATGGCAGTCGCCACCAAATTCTTGGGCGATACCAAAATTTAAACAAATACTTTTAGCATGGCCGATATGTAGAAAACCATTGGGTTCTGGCGGGAAGCGGGTAATAACTTTTTGTTGCTGCCCCGCCTCACGCTGCTGAACAATCATGTTGCGAATAAAGTTGGTTGCAGCAATAATTTCGGGCTGACTCATAAGGCTCGCTCTATAACAGGGTTGGTGAAAAGACCTAAAGGAAAGTATTATAGCGGATGCAAGCCGCCCTATACAGGCGTGCACCTTTGAATCAATGGAGTTTACTATGTCTGACAGCAATCCTCAGGTTCGCCTGACCACTAATTTCGGCGATATTGTTATTGAACTTAATGCTGAAAAAGCCCCTAAAACCGTAGCCAACTTTATTAATTACGTAGAAAGCGGCCACTACAATGGCACTATTTTTCACCGAGTAATTAGTAACTTTATGGTTCAAGGCGGTGGTTTTGATACTGATTTCAACCAAAAGCCAACCCAAGCTCCAGTAGAAAATGAAGCAGATAACGGCCTAAGCAATGTTAATGGTAGTGTTGCTATGGCGCGTACTATGGATCCTCACTCAGCCAGTGCGCAGTTTTTTATTAACGTAAAGGACAACGACTTTTTAAACCACTCAGGTAAAAATACTCAAGGTTGGGGCTATGCTGTGTTTGGCGCAGTAACCGAAGGCATGGATATTGTCGAAAAAATTAAAGGCGTAGCAACAGGTAGTAAGCAAGGTCATCAAGATGTACCTGTTGATGATGTGATTATCGAAACAGCAGTGTTAATAGAAGCGGAATAAGCTTCAATGCTATTGCTAGTTTCAGATATGCACTTGCAGGAAAACCGCCCGATTCTAACTCGGGCGTTTTTGCATTTTTTAAAAACTGATGCGCCAAAAGCCAAAGCTTTATACCTATTAGGGGATATTTTTAACCTTTGGGTGGGTGATGATGCCATGACCGACTTTCATCGAGAGGTTGCGGCAGCACTTAAAAGCTTAGCTGAAAGCGGCACAGCAGTTTTTATTATGCATGGCAACCGAGATTTTGCGCTAGGCCAAGATTTTTGCAAACAAGCTGGCTGCACTCTGCTTAAAGACCCCTGCGTTATCACGCCTTTTGATCAGCCTATTTTACTAATGCACGGCGACTTGCTTTGCACCCAAGATATTGGCTACCAAAGGATGCGCCGCCTATTACGCAACCCTTTTATTAATTTTATTTTACGTAATTTATCTTTAAAAATTCGTCAAAAAATGGCGGGGCAAGCACGTAAAATCAGCAAATCATCGGCCACTAAAAAAACCAGCAGTATTGTTGATGTAACCCAGCAAGAAGTAGTTAGACTAATGGAAAAGTACCAAACCACCTGCCTTATTCATGGCCATACCCACCGGCCAGCAGTGCATGATTTAGAAATAGAATTGAATAATAAGCAGTTGCCAGCTAAGCGTTATGTGTTAGGCGATTGGAGTGACCAAAAGGGCTGGAAAATCACCCTAACAGAAGAGGATATCCAGCTTAGCTCGTTTAATTTTGGATAATTAAGTTACAAAAAAACTTAATTAAAGCCCATTGAATAATCATGGGCTTTTTTTGTTTTTCTAACTAAGCACTTTATTTTTAAACAAACGCTTTAACTAAGCTTTTTAATTCTCTTTAACTAAGCTTTTTAACTAAATTCTGGGCATA
>CANQLY010000087.1 GCA_947624795.1 uncultured Marinospirillum sp. | reverse complement strand
AAATGAAAGTGGGCCTCCTTACGGAAGCCCACTGAACTTAACACAACTTAATTTTTACTGCTTAAATTAAGCTTCAGACTTTTTTGGGTAACGCATTGCTTCTACTGCATCTTGAAGTTCCTGAGAAGGTGCTTCAGTTGCACTAGATACAACAAATGCAGTGATAAAGTTAATTGCTGCACCAATCGCACCTACAGATAGAGGTGAAATACCCAAGATCCACTCGCTAGGAATGTTTTCAAGAGTGTTGGTTCCAGGAATAAAGAACCAACCAAGGTAGGTAAAGATATAGGTGATGGTGAACAAAGAACCCAACACCATACCTACTACAGCACCCTTGGCATTAACACGCTTGAAGAATACGCCCATCACCAATACAGGGAAGATGGACGAAGCGGCCATACCAAAGGCAAGTGCAACCGTTTGTGCCGCAAAACCAGGCGGATTAAGACCTAGCAAAGTAGCAATGGTGATAGCCCCGACCATTGAAATACGTGCGATCAACATTTCTGATTTATCGGAAAGATCCGGTTTCAGTGTATTTTTAATTAAGTCATGACTGACCGCCGACGAAATAGCTACCAAGAGTCCCGATGCAGTTGAAAGTGCCGCAGCAATACCACCCGCAGCAATCAAACCAATAACCCAGCCTGGTAAGTTAGCAATTTCAGGTGCTGCCAATACCAAGATATCGTTGTTGATGATTAGCTCGCTACCTTTCCAGCCTCTTTCAGCAGCAACAGTCTCACCAAACTCAGTATTCTTGTCGTTGTACAACTGAATACGACCATCGTTGTTTTTGTCTTCAAACGCTAGCAAACCAGTTTCTTCCCATTTCTTGAACCATTCAGCGCGATTTTCGTACTCAAGCGCAGGCTGATCAGTACCTTGTGGGTAGATTTTAGTAATTAGAGTTAGACGTGTCATTGCAGCTAAAGGGGGTGCAGTGGTGTAGAAAATTGCGATAAAAATCAACGCCCAACCTGCAGACCAGCGTGCGTCAGAAACTTTAGAAACAGTGAAGAAGCGAACAATTACGTGAGGTAGACCAGCAGTACCTGCCATTAGTGTTAGCGTAAACAAGAACATATTCCACTTGTTAGATACATCAGCAGTATAGTCTTGGAAACCTAGTTCACGTACAACTTCGTTTAATTTCGCTAGTAAAGGTAAACCTGATTCAGTATGCGTACCAATGAAACCTAACTGCGGCATGAATTGACCAGTTAACTGCAAAGAGATAAACACAGCAGGAATAGTGAAAGCAAGGATCAGTACAACGTACTGAGCTACCTGAGTGTAGGTAACGGCTTTCATACCACCTAGTACCGCATAAAAGAATACGATAATAGAAGAAATAATTAGACCTGTAGAACTGTCAACTTCTAGGAAACGAGAGAAAGCTACGCCCGCACCTGTCATCTGACCAATAACGTAAGTTAGTGACACGATTAGTAAGCTAATAACTGCAACTAAACGTGCTGCTTTACTGTCATAACGCTTGCCCACAAAGTCTGGCACTGTAAAGGTACCAAAGCTACGCAAATAAGGGGCTAGTAGCGTTGCAAGCAACACATAACCACCTGTCCAACCCATGATGAATGAGGAGTTTACATAACCAGCAGAAATAAGACCCGTTACAGAAATAAATGATGCGGCAGATAACCAGTCGGCAGCTGTTGCCATACCGTTAAACGCTGCAGGAACTTCACCACCAGCAATGTAAAACTCTTCAGTAGTTTTAGCACGTGCCCAAATAGCGATCCAAGTATAGAGGGCAAAAGAAGCACCCACGAACAGCAAGTTAATTGCAAATTGACTCATTCTTAGTCCTCCACGCCAAAATCTTTATCTAGCTTGTTCATTCTAATTGCATAGAAGAAGATTAAGCCTAGGAAAGTTAGAATTGAGCCTTGCTGAGCAAACCAAAAACCTAAGTCAGCACCACCAACACTAATACCCATCAACATAGGTCGTAGCAAAATGCCAAAACCAACAGATACAGTTGCCCATATTAAGAGGATAATTATAGTTAGGCGTAAATTAACCGCCCAATATGCCTTATCTTTCTCTGATCTTTTATCCACCATAGTGACTCTCCACTTATTGTTATTTAGAGATTAGAAATTTCAATCCATTAAAAATTCCATAGCGCGTATTTTGCAAAAATAATGCTATAAATAAACCCCCGACCTTAGTCTTAACAAAAAAAACCAGCACCACAAAACCACATTAAATCGTTAAAAAACAAATGCTTACTTAAAAACTACCAACTAAAAGCATCATTAATTAGCAAAAAAAACTGTCATAATTTTAAACTACTGACCCGTTTAGCTTTTTTACTGACAATTAGCAGCAAATAAATGCACCTGATTTTAGCTGCAAAGTTGCGCATAATATGCAAAACCTGCTAATACCGAGAGAAAAAACCATGTTTGCTGGCTGGCAACTTATCCTATTTTCACTGGCATACCTGCTAGTTCTTTTTGCTATTGCTTGGCAAGGCGACCGTATAGCGCGTAACCATTACCATGCGCAAAGCCGCCCTTGGGTCTATAGCCTAGCTTTAACGGTTTATTGTACTTCTTGGACTTTTTACGGTGCTGTAGGGCAGGCAACGGGTGGGGGCTGGCTGCATTTAAGTATTTTTATAGGCCCTATCTTTACCTACATTTTTGCTTGGCCTTTAGTGCTTAAAATTTTTAGGGTCAGTAAAGCCAATAACCTAACGTCAATAGCCGATTTTATTGCTTCACGTTATGGCAAGTGGCACCCTTTAGCCATTATGGTTGCCTGTTTTGCACTGCTAGGTACCCTGCCCTACATTGCGTTGCAATTAAAATCTGTCACCATGGCTTATGATGTGCTGACACACTTTCCACAAACGGCACCCGAAAAAAATAGCTTAGCCCCTTTCTTTTCTGATACTGCTTTTTTTGTTACTTTAGTGCTTGCTGCGTTTGCGATTCTATTTGGTACCCGCCACATTGACGCAACAGAACACCACGAAGGCTTATTGCGGGCCATTGCTTTTGAGTCATTGATTAAGCTTTTTGCATTTTTGTCTGTGGGCGTGTTTGTTACGTGGAAAGTTTTTGGTGGGTTTAATGGCCTCATGCATAAAGCCGAGCTATTTCAACCCTTAGAATATCAGTTAAATACCAATAATTTTACACAAGGCTTTATTGCACAAACGCTGCTGGCAATGATGGCCGTGATTTTACTGCCACGCATGTTTCATGTCACCGTAGTAGAAAACGCCCACCGCAACGATGCACGTTATGCACGCTGGTTTTTACCGCTTTACTTAATTTTATTTGCTTTGTTTGTAATGCCCATAGCTGCTGCCGGGCTAATTACCTTCCCAGATGGCACCATAGAACCCGACACCTTTGTACTAACACTGCCGCTGGCTTTTGATAATAGCTGGCTGGCTTTACTTGCCTACATTGGTGGGTTTTCAGCTGCAACTAGCATGGCCATAATGGCCACGGTTGCAGTTAGCATTATGGTTTCTAACGAGATTGTTATTCCTGCCTTGTTAAAATACCGTTGGACAAACAACAGTTCTCACCAAAGCTTTGGGCGCTTTGTTTTGCGTACACGGCGCCTAACCATGCTAACCATCATGCTGTTGGCCTATTTAACCTATCGCACCATTGCCGAGTTTAATTCCCTTGCAGCCACCGGCTTTTTAGCCTTTGCGGCCATTGGTCAAATCGCACCGGCGGCTTTAGGTGGCATCGTTTGGAAAGGTGGCAACCGCTGGGGTGCAGCTGCGGGCATAATAACAGGGGGGGCATTTTGGTTTTATACCTTACTTTTACCTAGCCTTGGTGCTGCAGAAGTGGTCAGTAGCCAGCTTTTAAATAATGGCCCCTTTGGCATTGCATGGCTAAAACCTACCAGTCTTTTTGGTTTATCAGGCGAAGGTTTTTTTACTCAAGGGGTCTTTTGGAGCCTTAGCAACAACCTTGCTGTATATATTTTAATTTCACGCCTAACCCCCCAAAGAATGATTGATCGCATTCAAGCATCGGCTTTTGTTGACAACCAAGAGCTTAAGCCAGTGAAAAACTCTCGCCTTTGGAAAGGCTCAACTAAATTGGGCGATTTACGCAACCTAGCTGAACGTTTTGTAGGAACAGAAAGCGTTCAAAAAGCGTTCAGTGACTATGCCAACAAGCGCAATCAAACCGCTTTAAAAGATGAAGACCCTGCCAGTATAGAGCTAATTCAATTCACTGAACGGCTGCTTGCCGGTGTGCTTGGCGCATCGTCAGCTCGCATCGTCATGAGCTCAGCTTTGCAGGGTAAAGAAATTAAAATTTCTGATGTAATTTCTATTGTTGATGAAGCATCTCAAGTATTGGAATTTAACCGCAGCCTATTGCAATCAACCATCGAAAACCTTTCACAAGGCATTAGTGTGGTAGATCAGCACTTTAATTTTGTTATCTGGAATCAACGCTACCTAGAAATGTTCAACTTCCCTGATAACTTTATTCGTGTAGGCCGCCCTGCTATGGAAATTTTTCGTCACAATGCCGAACAAGGCGAATATGGCCCGGGCGATCCAGAAACCCATGTACAGCAAATGATAGAAAACATTCATGATGGCGAATCACACCGCTACATCCGCTACCGCAAAGATGGTTCAGTATTAGAAATTCAAGGTAACCCTATGCCAGGGGGTGGTTTTGTTTACAGCTACCAAGACATTAGCCAACAAAAAGAAATTGAAGAAGCGCTGATTCAATCAGAAAACAATATACGCATTTATACCGACAATGTGCCCGCATTAATTGCCTATTTTGATACCGACCTTAACTACTTATTTACCAACCGTGCCTATGAAGAGGCCATGGGAATTGACCGCAATTATGTAATAGGCAAAGCCGTTTATAACGTCATGAATCCGCTAGAATACCAACAGCGCAGCCCGTATATTCGTGCTGCTTTAGCAGGCAGAAGGCAAACATTTGAACTAGAGCTTACGGGTAAAAACTACAATTTTCGCTATGCGCTAGTCACTTATACGCCCCATTTAGCAGAAGCAGGTGAAGTGCTTGGCTTTTTTGCGCTTTACCAAGACATTACCGAGCGCCGACTCATAGAAATTGCACTACAAGAAACCAACGAAACTTTAGAAGAAAGGGTTAAAGAACGCACCCTAGCTTTGTCTGAATTAAACAGCGCACTGTTTAAAGAAAACCAAGTCAGAGCCAAAGCTGAAGAAGACATGCGCCTTGCTAAACAGCAGGCCGAAGAAGCCAATACATCTAAAACTCGATTTTTAGCAGCAGCTAGCCATGATTTACTGCAACCGCTAAATGCTGCCCGCCTTTTTACTTCTGCTTTAGCTAACCAAGTAAAGGAACCCGAATTACAAAAAACTACTAGCCACATTGACAACTCGCTTCAAGCCGCAGAAGAGCTGCTTAGCACCTTACTGGATATTTCTAAACTGGATGCAGGGGCTATTTTGCCTAAAGTCAGCGATTTTCCTATTAGTGAAATTTTAGATCCACTTAAAGCTGAATTTAGTGTGATGGCAAAAAGCCGAGAACTTGAATTGCACCGCATTAAAACTAAGGCATGGGTAAAAAGTGACCCACAAATGCTAAGGCGTATTTTACAAAACTTTTTATCCAATGCATTGCGCTACACAGGCGAAGGGCGGGTGCTGATTGGTTGCCGCCATTTAAAAGATGCGCTACGCATTGAAGTTTGGGATACAGGGCCTGGTATTCCTGAAAGCCGTATAGGAGAAATTTTCCAAGAGTTCAGGCGCTTAGATACACCCGACAAACACAATGAAAAAGGGCTAGGCTTGGGCTTATCCATAGCAGACCGCATGTCTAAAGTGCTAAATCATCCAATTCAAGTACGCAGCACTTATGGCAAGGGCACTATTTTTTCTGTCACAGTACCCAAAGTTGCTGCCCAAAAACACAGCAGTCATTTTTTACCCGGAAAACGCAGCTTTAATACCCTAGAAGACTTAACCATTCTTTGTATTGATAATGAACCATTGATTTTAGAAGGCATGCAAGCTTTATTAACTGGCTGGAAATGCCAAGTGGCTACTGCAGAAGATGAACAACAAGCACTTGAGCACATTAATAGGCAAGAAATACCCAATGAAATTTTCTTAGCAGATTACCACCTAGACAACAACAAAACAGGGGTGATGGCATTAAAGGCAATTGAAGAACACTTAAAAGAAACCATTAGCGGCATTATTATTACCGCCGACCGCACCGATGAAATTGCCGATGAAGTCAGTGAAGCCGGCTTTTTATTGCTACACAAACCAGTAAAACCAGCAGCACTTAGGGCAATGATCACTCGCCTGCTACAGACGCGTAAACGCCTGCAGGCAAGGTAAAGTAAAAGTTAATTAATTAGTTACCCTTGGGGCTTCCACTTCTAAACGCTTAGCAGCAATAACTGCTTGGGTGCGTGAATGCACACCAAGCTTACGTAAAATTGCTGTTACGTGTGCTTTAATGGTTGCCTCAGAAACGTCTAACTCATAAGCAATTTGCTTATTTAGCAAGCCTTCGGTGAGCATATTTAAAACGCGAAACTGCTGTGGTGTTAAGGAAGACAAAGCATCGGCAAAACGCGCTTCTTCTTCACTAATTTCATCCATGTGACCAATCATTTCAGGTGGAATCCAAACCTCGCCTTCAATAACGTGGCGTATTGCTGCTGCAATGGTATCCAAAGATGAAGATTTAGGAATGAAGCCCGAAGCGCCATAATCAATTGCACGACGAATAACATTGTTTTCTTCACTGCCTGATACAACAACGACTGGAATACCTGGATTAACTCCCCGCAAAAAAACTAAACCTGAAAAACCATGAGCACCTGGCATGTGTAAATCGAGCAAGATCAAATCAGCGTCAGGATTGTTTGCAACGGCTTGATGAACTGCATCAAGCGTATCTGCCTCAACAATTTCAACATCACTTAACGCTTGGCGAACAGCCTGCTGCAAAGCGGCTCTAAATAAGGGATGATCGTCTGCAACGATGATTTTGTGGCGTAAAGCCATTCACTAACCTCCAGTTCAGCAATAAAATCCTATGCATTATTCTATTCCTATGCTGAATAATCAAGGAGCAATGTAGCTACTATCTGCCCAAACTGGGCAAGTTTTCTTGTTGTATTTAATAAGTACCTTAACACCAATAGAAGGCAAGGGTTTTAAAATTTTTGGATTTAAAGCGGCACACTTAAGGCCGGCTTATAAAGCCTACTGGATTTGTGCTGTTTTCTTTTGATGTATAAGTATAGCAGAATAGCCATTATTCATGAATTTAAATAAAAAAAAGCTCCACTGTTAGCCAGTGGAGCAAAAGTCATACCTAATTATTTTTTAAGTTAAAACTTAAACCTTCGCCTGATTTGCTGCCTGAATCGCAGTTAAAGCGATAGTAAAGACAATGTCTTCTACTAGCGCACCCCGTGATAAGTCATTCACAGGCTTACGTAAGCCCTGCAACATAGGCCCTACACTAATCACATTAGCACTACGCTGAACGGCTTTATAAGTTGTATTGCCCGTGTTTAGGTCTGGGAAAATAAACACAGTTGCATGGCCTGCAACGCTACTATCAGGCGCTTTAGAGCGGCCAATGCTTTCAACACTTGCAGCGTCATACTGCAAAGGCCCGTCAATGGCCAAATGCGGTGCACGCTCTTTAGCAATGCGGGTGGCTTCACGTACTTTTTCAACGTGATTACCCGTTCCAGAACTGCCTGTTGAATAACTAATCATGGCAATTTTAGGATCAATACCAAAAGCCGCAGCAGAGGCAGCACTTTGCAATGCAATTTCAGCTAACTGTTCAGCATTAGGATCAGGGTTAACTGCACAGTCGGCATAAACCAATACTTGGTCGGGTAACAGCATAAAGAACACGGACGAAACAAGGCTAAATTCAGGTGATGTTTTAATCAACTGTAAAGCAGGACGAATGGTGTCTGCTGTGGTATGAACCGCACCAGAAACCAAGCCATCCACATCGTCTTCTGCCAACATCATGGTGCCCAAAACAACCGTATCACCTAATGAATCATAGGCTTGCTCTTTGGTCACGCCGCGTTCTTTACGCAACTCAACCATAGGCGCAACATAACGTTCACGTATGCTATCTGGGTCAACAATGGTTAAGCCTTTGGGCAAGCTTAATCCTTGCGCCTGAGCAATGGCTTCAACCTCGGCAGGTTTAGCAATCAGCACACAGTTAGCAATGCCACGTTCTTGGCAAATAATAGCGGCTTGAATGGTACGTGGCTCATTGCCTTCAGGTAACACAATGCGCTTTGCAGCGGCTTGTGCACGTTTAACTAGCTGGTAACGAAAAACAGGTGGTGACAACAAAGCTTGGCGAACGGTGCTGCAACGTGCAACCAACCAGTCTTTATCAAGGTAGCTAGTTAT
>CANQLY010000086.1 GCA_947624795.1 uncultured Marinospirillum sp. | reverse complement strand
TGCTGGCCGTATTTATGCCTCTACTACTAACGCACTTATCAACACCGGTGACGGCGTGGGTATGGCGCTACGTGCAGGTTTGGCAATGCAAGACATGGAAATGTGGCAGTTCCACCCAACCGGTATTTACGGTGCGGGTACGCTAGTAACTGAAGGTTGCCGTGGTGAAGGTGGTTACCTAATTAACAAAGATGGCGAGCGTTTCATGGAGCGTTATGCGCCCAATGCCAAAGACTTGGCTGGCCGTGACGTAGTTGCCCGTTCAATGGTTCTAGAAATTTTAGAAGGCCGTGGCGCAGGTGAACACGGTGACCACGTATTCCTAAAGCTAGACCACCTTGGCGAAGATGTATTGAACAAGCGCCTACCGGGTATTTGTGAGCTTTCTAAGACCTTTGCTCACGTTGACCCAGTTAAAGCGCCAATTCCTGTTGTGCCTACTTGTCACTACATGATGGGTGGTATTCCAACCAACGTTCATGGTCAGGCCATTACGGTTGATGAGCACGGCAATGATCATATCGTTAACGGTCTGTTTGCTTGTGGTGAAGTGGCTTGTGTATCAGTGCACGGTGCTAACCGCTTGGGTGGTAACTCGCTATTAGACTTAGTTGTATTTGGTCGTGCAGCGGGCTTGTACATTGAGCAGGCGCTAGACCAAGGCATTCAGTACGATTCAGCATCTGAATCTGACGTTGAAGCGGCACTTGCCCGTATGAACCGTTGGGATGAATCCAAAGGCGGTGAATCAGTTCACACCTTGCGTACTGAGCTACAAAACTGCATGCAAAACTACTTTGGTGTATTCCGTGATGGTGAGTTCATGGAAAAAGGTATTGAGCAGCTAAAAGATTTACGTGAGCGTATTAGCAAAGCACACCTAGCCGATAAGAGTAAGGCATTTAATACAGGTCGTATTGAAGCGCTTGAATTAGATAACTTGCTTGAAGTTGCTGAAGCGACCGCTATTTCTGCTTATGAGCGCCGTGAAAGCCGTGGTGCACACAGCCGTAACGACTTCACCGAGCGTGATGACGAAAATTGGTTGATGCACTCTGTTTACATGCCTGCGACTAAGACTTTAGGTAAGCGTGAAGTTAACCGCGCACCTAAGATGATTCAAGGCGATATGTTGAAGCATTTTGAACCAAAAGTGCGTACTTACTAATCAGTATTTGATGTTGGGAGAGTAAAGATGCTTCAGGTATCAGTTTATCGTTACAATCCGGAAACGGACAAAGCACCCTACATGCAAGATGTTAAAATCGACACCAAAGGTAAAGATATTATGGTGTTGGACGTTTTGCATTTAGTGAAAGAGCAAGACAATACCATGTCTTACCGCCGTTCATGCCGTGAAGGCGTGTGTGGTTCAGACGGTTTGAACATGAATGGTAAGAATGGTTTAGCTTGTATTACACCGGTTTCAGATGTAGTAGAAGATAATAAATTAGTGATTCGTCCTTTACCGGGCTTACCAGTAATTCGTGATCTAGTGGTCGATATGACGCTTTTCTACAAGCAATACGAGCGCATTAAACCCTTCTTGATTAACAATACACCCCCACCTGCAATTGAGCGCCTACAGTCACCTGAAGAGCGTGAAAAGTTAGATGGTTTGTATGAGTGTATTCTTTGTGCTTGTTGTTCAACGGCTTGCCCATCTTTCTGGTGGAATCCCGATAAGTTTGTTGGCCCATCGGGTCTATTGCAAGCCTACCGCTTCCTAATTGATAGCCGTGATACAGCAACACAAGAGCGTTTATCAGGTTTAGATGATCCGTTTAGCGTGTTCCGTTGCCACGGTATCATGAACTGTGTTGCGGTTTGCCCTAAAGGCCTTAACCCAACGCGTGCTATTGGTAGTATTCGTGGCATGCTATTAAGTAATGCGACCTAAGGTACACTTAACGAAAGCGATTCTCTAAGCCGAAAGTCGTGAATAAAACCCTGTGCCCTCTACTGTCTGTTTTTTTGCCAGTGGGGTACAATACCCAAGACGAAGCCAGTGCAAGTCACTGGCTTCTGACTAAAATTTAGTAACCATCAGGGGATACGGGTTCTCCCCGTTTGTTCGCAGCGGCCAGGGGACTGAGGTGTTTTTTGCTCAGCGGTCAAAGCGAATGGACTCCCCTTCATGCAGGGTGATAACAGAATGCAAGAAGGCAGCATGGAGTTGATGTGGAATTCCTCTCATACTTATGGGGGCAACATCCACTATATCGAAGAGCTCTACGAAGAGTATCTTAATGACCCTAACGCCGTTTCGGAGCAATGGCGTGAGTATTTCAATAAGCTCCCCCGTCCGGAAGGCGCGTCAGCGCAGGATCTTCCTTTATCGCCTGTTCGCGATCATTTCTCTAATTTGGCCCGCCAACGTATTACACGCACAGCCAGTGGTAGTAGCGATAACCTAAGCGATAAAAAGCAGGTTAAAGTTTTACAGCTGATTAATGCGCACCGTTTTCGTGGTCATCAACAAGCTAACTTAGATCCTTTAGGTCTAATGTTGCGTAATAAAATTGCTGATTTAGAATTAGGCTTTCATGAATTAAGTGCTGATGATCTAGATCAAGAATTTCAGACAGGCTCGCTTTTTATTGGTAAAGAAAAAGCAACCCTGCGTGAAATTCATGAAGCAGTGAAGCAAACTTACTGTGACACGATTGGTGCAGAGTTTATGCACATTGTTGATACAGAAGAAAAACGCTGGCTGCAACAACGCTTTGAATCGGTGCGTTCTAAACCTGATTACAGCCCAGAAGCACGTAAGCACTTGCTTGAGCGTTTAGTGGCTGCTGAAGGCTTAGAAAATTACCTAGCATCTAAATACCCAGGCACCAAACGTTTTGGTTTAGAGGGTGGCGAATCCTATATTCCAATGATGGATGAAATTATCCAGCGTTCAGGTTCTTATGGTGTTAAAGAAATTGTTATAGGCATGGCGCACCGTGGTCGCTTGAATACCCTAGTGAATATTCTAGGTAAAAATCCTGCCGATCTTTTTGAAGAATTTGACGGTAAAATTGTAGTTCAGTCAGGTTCAGGTGATGTGAAATACCACCAAGGTTTTTCATCCAACGTGATGACCTCAGGCGGTGAAGTGCATCTAGCGATGGCATTTAACCCCTCGCACTTAGAAATTGTTTCGCCTGTAGTTGAAGGTTCAGTTCGTGCCCGTCAAGACCGCCGTGATGAT
Organism: uncultured Marinospirillum sp.; assembly: GCA_947624795.1. Classification (GTDB taxonomy): domain Bacteria; phylum Pseudomonadota; class Gammaproteobacteria; order Pseudomonadales; family Halomonadaceae; genus Marinospirillum. Next base: position 5,540 of record CANQLY010000086.1, on the reverse strand, counting down.
ACTGAAGGTCAGCTAGTGCTGCCTATCTCTATTCATGGTGACTCGGCTTTTTCAGGTCAGGGTGTGGTAATGGAGACGTTCCAAATGTCCCAGACCCGTGCTTATAAAACCGGTGGTACTATCCACTTAGTTATAAATAACCAAGTTGGTTTTACAACGGCTAAGCCTGAAGACACACGTTCTTCTGAGTATTGCACTGACGTTGCAAAGATGATTTCTGCACCCATCTTTCATGTAAACGGTGATGACCCTGAAGCGGTATTGCATGTAACGCAAGTAGCTGTTGATTACCGTATGCAGTTTAAGCGTGATGTGGTGATTAACCTTGTTTGTTACCGTCGCCGTGGTCATAACGAAGCCGATGAGCCATCCGGTACTCAGCCTTTGATGTACCAAAAAATTGCTAAACACCCTACGACACGTACTATTTACGGTGCAAAACTAGTTGAAGCAGGATTAATTTCTGCTGAAGAAGACAAAAAACTCAGTGATGATTACCGTGATGCGCTAGACAACGGCCAGCACGTTGCTAATGCTTTAGTTAAAGAGCCCAATAAAGACTTGTTTGTTGATTGGACACCTTACCTAGGGCACAAGTGGACGGCTGAGTACGACACTACGGTTGAAATGAAAAAGCTGCAAGAACTTGCTGGTAAAATGTGCGAAGTTCCTGAAGGTTTTCAAATGCAGCGTCAGGTGTCTAAGATTTATGAAGACCGACGTAAAATGCAAGCCGGTGGCATGGCAATTAACTGGGGTTTTGCTGAGGTTTTGGCCTATGCAACACTCGTTGATGCTAAGTTCCCTATTCGTATTACGGGGCAAGACGTGGGGCGTGGTACCTTCTCGCATCGCCATGCTGTATTGCATGATTTTAACGATGCACGGGTGCACGTACCGCTACAAAACATGCAGCCTAATCAATCAAAGTTCATTATCCATGACTCTTTCTTATCTGAAGAAGCGGTATTGGCCTTTGAATATGGCTATGCAACAACCCAGCCCGATGCTTTAGTAATTTGGGAAGCGCAATTTGGTGACTTTGCTAACGGTGCCCAAGTAGTAATTGACCAGTTTATTTCTTCTGGTGAAACTAAATGGGGACGTTTGTGTGGTTTAACCATGTTGCTGCCGCATGGCTATGAAGGCCAAGGTCCAGAACACTCTTCAGCACGTTTAGAGCGTTTCTTACAGCTTTGTGCTGAGCACAATATGCAAGTGTGTACACCGACAACGCCAGCGCAAATATTCCACTTGTTACGTCGTCAGGCATTACGCCCATTACGTAAGCCATTAGTGGTTATGTCGCCGAAGAGTTTGCTGCGTCATAAAGATGCAACATCAACGCTAGAAGATTTAGCTAACGGTCGTTTTGAATGCATTATTGGCGATCAGGCTAATTTGGATGCCAAAAAAGTTAAGAAAGTTATTCTTTGTGGCGGTAAGGTCTACTACGACTTGGCAGCTAAGCGTGAAGAACTGGGTAATGAAGATACGGCGATTATACGTATCGAACAGCTTTACCCCTTCCCAGAAAAAGACTTAGAAGCAGAGTTAGCTAAGTACGCTAATCTTGAGAAAGTGGTTTGGTGTCAAGAAGAACCACAGAACCAAGGTGCTTGGTATTCAAGTCAACACCACATGCGTAATGTGCTTAATCTTATTAACCCTGAACTTAATAATAAGTTTAGTTTTGCAGGCCGTGTTGCATCAGCAGCCCCTGCATCGGGTTACATGAGTGTGCACGTTGAGCAGCAAAATCGCTTGGTTGCTGATGCCTTTGAGGCATAACAGCAAATAAACTTCAGCTTCTGGGCCTATTAAAAGGCCCAGAATACAAGAATAAGTAGGATAGGGTATACCATGGCTATTGAAATTAAAGCTCCAACTTTCCCTGAGTCAGTGGCTGAGGGCAGTGTTGCAACTTGGTACAAACAACCAGGCGATGCAGTCAGTCGTGACGAGATTTTGGTTGACATTGAAACTGACAAAGTTGTTTTAGAAGTGCCTTCACCCGTTGATGGGGTGTTAGAGGAAATTTTTGCACCTGAAGGTGATATTGTTGCTTCTGAACAGTTGCTTGCACGCATCAAAGAAGGCGCAGTTGCTGCTGCACCTGCTGCTAAAGCTGAAGCGGCGCCTGCTGCAACAGAAGAAGTTGAAGTGGTTGGCGATTTACGTGTAGCGCCTGCTGCCCGCAAGCTTGCTGCTGAAAAAGGCTTAAACCTAGCCAACGTTACAGGCAGTGGCAAAGGTGGCTTAATTACTAAAGAAGACGTAATGAATGCCGGTTCTGCCCCTGCTGCTAAAGCGGTTGCAGCGGCACCTGTGCAAGTTAATGTTGCACCGGGTGAGCGCATTGAAAAGCGCGTTCCTATGAGCCGTATGCGTCAAACCATTGCTAAGCGTTTGGTTCATGCACAGCAAACAGCCGCCATGTTAACAACTTACAATGAAGTTGACATGAAGCCGATTATGGAATTGCGTAAGCAGTACAAAGACCTGTTTGAAAAGCGCCATGATGGTGTGCGTTTAGGCTTTATGTCTTTCTTTGTTAAGGCAGCAACAGAGGCACTCAAACGTTTCCCTGATGTAAACGCCTCTATTGATGGCACTGACATTGTTTATCACGGTTACCAAGACATTGGCGTTGCTGTTTCTACGCCGCGCGGTTTAATGGTGCCTGTATTGCGTGATTGCGACAGCATGAATCTTGCTGACATTGAAGGCAGTATCGCAGATTTAGGTCGCCGTGGTCGTGATGGTAAAATTGGCATTGATGACCTGCAAGGTGGCACTTTCACTATTACTAACGGTGGCGTGTTTGGTTCATTGATGTCGACTCCTATCATTAACCCACCACAAACCGCTATTTTAGGCATGCACAAAATTCAAGACCGCCCTATGGCTATTAATGGTGAAGTGGTTATCCGTCCAATGATGTACTTAGCGCTTTCTTATGACCACCGTATGATTGATGGCAAAGACGCTGTACAGTTCCTTGTGACCATTAAAGAACTCTTAGAAGATCCGGCTCGTATTTTGTTGGATGTATAAAAAGTTGGCTGCATAAAGAATCTAAAAGTGTATTAATCCTGCTACTCTGAAACAGGAAATAAAGCATGTCGAATAAATTTGATGTTGTAGTAATAGGTGCAGGCCCTGGCGGTTACGTTGCTGCCATTCGTGCTGCACAGTTAGGCCTAAAAACTGCCTGTGTTGAAAAGTGGGTTAACAAAGACGGTAAAGACGTTTTAGGTGGTACTTGTTTAAACGTGGGTTGCATTCCTTCTAAAGCGTTATTAGAAGCATCGCACAAGTTCCATGAAGCAACCCATGATTTTGATACTTTTGGTATTCAGGTTAAAGACGTCACGATGGACGTCCAAAAAATGATTGATCGTAAAGATAAAATCATTGGCCAGCTTACAGGTGGTATTGAAGGTTTGTTTATGGCCAATGGCGTTAAGCGCTTTATTGGTACTGGCAAGCTGGTTGCAGGTAAAAAAGTTGAAGTAACGGCGCACGATGGCTCAACCCAAGTATTGGAAGCGGATAGCATTATTATTGCTTCAGGTTCTGTGCCGGTTGAAATTCCGCCTGCACCTTTAACCGAAGGCTTAATCGTTGATTCAACGGGTGCGCTTGAATTTACTGAAACACCCAAGCGTTTAGGTGTTATTGGTGGCGGTGTTATTGGTTTAGAACTAGGTTCGGTTTGGGGTCGTTTAGGTTCTGAAGTGACCGTGTTTGAAGCCATGGATACTTTCCTTGCTTCACTTGATCAGCAAATTGCTAAAGAAGTGAAAAAATCACTGACAAAGCAAGGCCTGCAAATTGAGTTAGGTGCACGCGTTACCGCCACTGAAATTAAAGACGGTAAAGAAGTTGAAGTTACTTTTACTGACGCCAAAGGCGAACACACTAAAGTATTTGATAAGCTAATCGTGTGTGTTGGCCGTAAGCCTTACACGCAAGGCGTGTTAGCTGAAGATTCTGGTGTTAGCTTAGATGAGCGTGGTTTTATCTTTGTTGATGATAACTGCCGTACTTCAGTGCCTGGTGTTTATGCTATTGGTGATGTGGTGCGTGGCCCTATGTTGGCACACAAAGCTTCTGATGAAGGCGTTGCAGTTGCTGATTTAATTGCTGGCCGTAAAGCTGAAGTTAACTACGATGCGATTCCAAGCGTTATTTACACCTTCCCAGAAGTGGCAGCTGTTGGTAAAACTGAAGAAGAATTGAAAGCATCAAACGTGCCGTATAAAACGGGTGTTTTCCCCTTTGCAGCGGCTGGCCGTGCTATGACTAACGGCTCTACCGAAGGTATGGTTAAAATTTTAGCGCACGCTGAAACTGACCGCGTACTAGGTATGCATATTTTTGGGCAAAATGCGGGTGAAATGATTCACACAGGCGTTGTTGCGTTAGAATTTGCTTCTTCTGCTGAAGATTTGGCATTGATGTGTTTTGCACACCCAACCTTATCTGAAGCCGTGCATGAAGCAGCTTTGGCGGTTGATGGCCATGCCATTCACATGCCTAATCGTAAAAAGCGTTAATGTGTAATAAGTTAATGCGTGGCAACATGAGCTTTCTTACCCGATAGCTCATTGGAAGTGCACCTAGCTAGGTTATTAGTTACCACTTTTACTTAGCTAGGTGCGTTTAGGGAAAATTTAATAATTATAAAAGTGGCATTAAAACTATGAATCTGCACGAATATCAGGGTAAAAAACTGTTTGCTGGCTATAATTTACCAGTGTCTGTTGGTTATGCTGTTGATACACCTGAATGTGCTGCTGCCGCTTGTGAAAAAGTGGGTGGTTATAAATGGGTTGTTAAAGCCCAAGTTCATGCGGGTGGACGGGGTAAAGCGGGTGGTATAAAACTAGTTCACTCTGCTAAAGAAGCTGCTTTATTTGCCAAACAATGGCTAGGTAAAAACCTAGTTACCTATCAAACTGACACGCAAGGTCAGCTTGTTAGTAAAATTTTAGTTGAGAGCCACACATCCATTGCTAACGAGCTTTATTTGGGTGCTGTTCTTGACCGTGCAACAGGGCGCATCGTTTTCATGGCATCCACTGAAGGGGGTGTTGAAATTGAAACAGTTGCAAAAGAAACGCCAGAAAAAATTCTAAAAATAATTATTGATCCACTGGTTGGCGCACAGCCTTACCAAGCCCGTGAATTAGGCTTTCAGTTAGGGTTAACGGCTGAACAAATTCAACAGTTCACTAAAATTCTTTTAGGCCTTGCTCAATTATTTACCGACAAAGACTTGGCGCTGTTAGAAGTTAATCCGCTAGTTATTACCGATGAAGGCAATTTGCATTGCTTGGATGCAAAAATTGTTCTTGATGATAATGCTTTATTTCGCCATAAAGACCTGCAAGAAATGCGTGACCCTAGCCAAGAAGATGAGCGTGAAGCCCTAGCAGCCAAATGGGAACTTAACTACGTTGCGCTAGAGGGCAATATTGGTTGCATGGTAAATGGTGCAGGCCTTGCTATGGGTACGATGGACATTGTTAAGC
>CANQLY010000085.1 GCA_947624795.1 uncultured Marinospirillum sp. | reverse complement strand
TGGCATCGGTGACTTCACAAGCCGCAATAATGGCTGGAATATTCAAGTAGGATTGGCTTGATGCAGCAGGGCCAATACAAACGGCTTCATCGGCTAGGCGAACGTGCATTAAGTCCTTGTCTGCCTTTGAGTGAACGGCAACAGTTTTAATGCCTAGTTCGCGGCAAGCACGAAGAATACGCAGTGCTATTTCACCACGGTTAGCTATAACAACTTTCTCAAGCATTCTTATTCCTCACGGCGGTTATCTAACCGCAGCATTGAAGTAATGGGTTGACTTAGGCTAGCTGAACTAGGGGTTGGTCGTACTCAACTGGTTCACCGTCTTCAACCAAAATTGCTGTTACAACGCCATCTTTGTCGGCTTCAATTTGGTTCATCATTTTCATGGCTTCAATAATGCAAATGGTGTCACCTTTTTTAACGGCTTTACCAATTTCAACAAAGGTGCCTGCATCGGGTGCGGGTGAGCGATAAAAAGTGCCAACCATGGGCGATTTTACTTGATGACCTAACGCTGTTGCTGCTTCAGCTATGGGGGCTTGCGGCGCTACTTGCTGTTGCTGAGCAGGTGCTTGCTGATAAATGGGTTGCTGCTGGTAAATAGGCTGCTGATAAACGGGTGCTTGAGGCACTGTTGCATGGCGACTAATGCGAACCGCTTCTTCCCCTTCTTTAATTTCAATTTCGCTGATGTTCGACTCTTCAAGGAGTTCGATTAGTTTTTTTACTTTACGAATATCCATAATTTTCTCTGATAGGTTGTTAAAAGCTTAATGTTTTATAGTGTGTTTTTTTGGGTTTTCATTAGCTGCTGATAAGCTGCTTGCAAAGCTAAATGATAACCCTGAGTGCCTAGACCGCAAATCACGCCCTGAGCAAGTTCTGAAAAATACGAATGGTGCCTAAACGTTTCCCGTGCATAAATATTAGAAAGGTGCACTTCTATAAACGGAATGGCAACACCAGCTAAAGCATCACGCAGAGCTACGCTGGTGTGAGTAAACGCCGCAGGATTAATAAGTATAAAATCAACCTGCTCCACAAAAGCTTGGTGAACACGCTCTATTAACTGGTGTTCGGCATTGCTTTGGAAGCATTCTAGTTGCAAATTTAGCACAAAAGCCGCTTCTGTTAGGCTAGTGTGAACCGATTCAAGCGTTTCATAACCATAAATGTGGGGTTCGCGCTGTCCTAAAAGGTTCAAGTTAGGACCTTGTAGTAAAAGAATTTTTATCATTGTCGACTTTTAGTGGCTTATTTAATGTGTCATTAAGGCTGTAAATTGGAAGCGTAGCAAGATTTACCGTTACAGCAAATGCATTTATTTAAAATTAACTGTTGAGTGAGTTCTAATAAAAAAATGCACCAAAGCGATATAATGGAGGTGAAGTTTGCCTAAAGTCCTACTTCTTGTCTAGTTCTAGTCTGTTTAACTTCATTTGCTTAAAGTTAAACAGACGTTTGAAGGCGTGGCTTATAAAAATAAGGGCTTAACGAATGGCTTGATTAAATGCGGTAAGGTGCGTTAATAGTTCCGTTGCATTAATTTCACCTTGAATCCTCCAATCACGCCATTCTTGGCTGTTGGTGTAGAACATTAATGTTGGAGGCCCAAATAACTGTTGCTCTTCAAGCCACTTTTTTGTATCAGGCGCAATTTGAGTTAAATCAAACTTATAGCGTTTAATGGTGCTAAGTGCCTGTTGAATGTCTTCACGGGGAAAAACTTGCGCTTCCATGACTTTACAAGAAATGCACCAGTCGGCATAAAGGTCAATTAATAGCGGTTCTTGGCTGGTTGCCAGCAGGGTTTTTAGTTCTGTTAGCGTGCCAAGCATGGGTGCTTCTGCTTGCACTTGGCTGCTGCTTTGGGTTGGGTTTTGGGCTAGGCCTTTTAAGGGCTGCAGCGGGTTGCTATTGCCTGCTAATGCGCCAATGAATAGGCTTGAGCCATAAATGAATAAAGCCAAACCAACGCTTAAGCGTAGTTTTTCGCGGCCTGTTTTGGCAGAAAAATTTAAACCACCCATAAACACACCCGTACCCAAGGCTAATCCAGCCCACATCAGCATAGAAAAACTAGCAGGTAAGAGGCGATCAACTAACCAAGCGGCCATTAATAACATGAGTAAGCCAAAGACAGATTTAACTTGATCCATCCAGCCACCGGCTTTAGGCAGCCAATGCGCCCCAAAGGTGCCCGTTAGAATCAGTGGTACACCCATGCCTAAACCCAAGGTAAACAGGGCTAATGAACCCATGACAGCATCCCCTGTGGTGGCGATAAAAGCTAAAGCACCGGCTAGGGGGGCTGTTAAGCAAGGCGATACGACTAAAGTGGAAAAAGCACCCATAAGAGCAACATTAAATAAGGTGCCGCCCTTGGGTTGTTGTAAGGCTTGCAAGCGCTGATCTAACCAAGCTGGTAGGCGCAATTCCCACACCCCAAAAAGAGTTAGGGCAAGCAGGGTAAACAGTAGGGCGACAGGAATCAGCAACCAAGGCGATTGCATGGCCGCCTGTAAATTGATGCTAGCGCCAAATAAGCCCATTAACGCACCAATGCCTGCATAGGTTAATGCCATGCCTGCAACATAAGCACTGGATAACAAGAAACCACGGGTTTTAGGTTGTTTTTCTGTGCTGGTGCCTTTGCCAATAATAATGGTGCTTAAAATGGGCAGCATAGGCAGCACGCAAGGGGTGAAGGTAAGCCCTAAGCCTGCAATAAAAAATAACCCCAAAGTTAGCCAAATTTTACCCGAACCCAAGAGGTTGGCTAATTGGCTGCTAGTACTTGCTGGTGGTGCTGTGTTGCTGCCTGTGGTGGGGCTTAAGCCATTAGCCGTTGTTGCAGTGTTGCTAGTGGCAAGGTCGCTGGTTGCTTGAAGGCGAGGGGTGGCACTTGTATCAAGTTTAGCTAGGCTAACTTGTAGGTTTTGTTTTTGCGGTGGGTAGCAAAGGCCTGCATCGGCGCAACCTTGGTAATGCACGGTTAAGCTTAGTTGTTTGTCTAGGCTTGTGCCGCTAAGTAGGCCTGCTAGCTCCACTTGTGAATAATAGACTTGGGTGGTGCCAAAATACTCATCTTCATGGCTAAGCGCTTCAGGAAAATCGACCCGTGCAAGGGTTAAGTCAGTGTTTTCAGCCAGTTGAATTTTAAGCTTGTCTTTATAAAGGTAATAACCCGGTGTAATGTCCCACAAGACAAACACTTGGCTGCCTTCAACCCACGCTTGGGTTTTAAATGCTTGTTCAGGCGGCAAAAATTCAGGTTGGCTTGGGCTATTGCTTAACCAAGAAGTAAAACGGTTGCTGCTTTGCTGATTAATTGGATTAGCTGCCAAGCTTGTTGTGGTTGTAATTAACCAAAAGCTAAGCAAAAAGAATAACAAACGGCGGGATAAAACGTTACCTAGTAGCATGAATAAACATCCGGTCAAAAAATGATTGCTAAGTCTGACCAATGGATTCTAACTAGGTTCCCTAGCTTGTCTAGGGCTTTTGAAATTTGAAGCTAAGGTTTTTTGAAATGTGGTGTGCGGTGGTGAAGGTAAAAAGTGGTGGCTATGCCCTGATTTGAACAGGGGACCCCATCATTATGAGTGATGTGCTCTAACCAGCTGAGCTACATAGCCAAAACCGGTGAATATCTTAGGCTTGGCAGCCGTAACTGTCAAGCCTGTTTTTCAGCTTTGTTTAAACGTTGAAGCGGTAGTGCATAACATCGCCGTCTTTAATGATGTATTCTTTGCCTTCTAAACGCCATTTTCCGGCTTCTTTAGCACCTTGTTCACCTTGGTACTTTATAAAGTCTTCGTAGGCAATCACTTCGGCACGAATAAAGCCTTTTTGGAAGTCAGTGTGAATAACGCCAGCGCCTTCAGGTGCAGTGGCGCCTTGTTTGACCGTCCAAGCCCGCACTTCTTTTACGCCAGCAGTAAAGTAGGTTTGTAAGCCAAGTAGTTTATAACCGGCACGAATCACACGGTTTAAGCCAGGCTCATCTAGCCCCATGGTTTCAAGGAACATTTCCTTTTCTTCGGGGTCATCTAGTTCGGCAATTTCTGCTTCAATTTTATTACAAACGGGCACCACAGCCGCGCCTTCTGCTGCCGCAATTTCTATAACCACGTCTAGGTAAGGATTGTTTTCAAAGCCTTCTTCACTCACGTTAGCTATGTACATAGTGGGTTTGAGTGTTAAAAAGCCATAAGCCCTTACTAGGTATTGCTCATCGGCAGTTAAACCAAAGCTGCGTAAAGGCTGGCCTTCAGCAACGTGGGGTAAAATTCGCTCTAAAATTTCTTTTTGAGCAATGGCTTCTTTGTCGCCACCCTTAGCAAAACGAGCAAGCTTTTGAATGCCTTTTTCTACGGAATCTAAATCGGCTAACGCCAGCTCCATATTGATGATTTCAATGTCGTTGCGAGGGTCTACTCTATTAGAAACGTGAATAATGTTGTCATCTTCAAAACAGCGAACCACATGGGCGATAGCGTGAGTTTCACGAATATTAGCTAAAAATTTATTACCCAAACCTTCGCCTTTGGAAGCGCCTGCTACTAAGCCTGCAATATCGACAAATTCCATAGTGGTGGGTAGGGTGCGTTCGGGTTTTACTATTTCAGCCAGCTCATCAAGGCGAGGGTCTGGCATAGCAACCAAGCCGCTATTAGGCTCGATAGTGCAAAAAGGAAAGTTTTCAGCCGCAATGCCTGATTTAGTTAAGGCATTAAAAAGGGTAGATTTGCCAACGTTGGGCAGACCGACGATGCCACAGTTAAAACCCATAAGGTGTATCCTTTAATTAGTCTGCTTTAAAAGCATGCAGTTGATTCATAGCAGCGTTCATATTGCCGCTTATAATTTTGTCTAGGTGGCGCTGGGCTTCGTCTAAAGCTGCATTAATGCACAGCTGTTCGCTTTCTGGCGCTTTACCTAAAACATAACCTGTTACTTTGCTCGCTTGGCCAGGGTGACCTATACCAATGCGTAAACGGTAAAACTCTTTGTTATTGCCTAGCGAGCTAATGGTGTCACGCAGGCCATTGTGCCCGCCATGCCCGCCGCCTTTTTTTAAGCGCAGGCTGCCAGGGGGTAAGTCTAACTCATCATGAACCACTAGAATTTCTTCGGGTGCTAGTTTATAAAAATTAGCTAAAGCTGCTATGGCTTGGCCGCTGCGGTTCATGAAAGTTGTTGGAATAAGTAGGTGGACTGTTTGCCCTGCCAAGAGTATTTGGCTGTGTAAACCAAAAAATTTACTGGTATTTAAGCTATTGCCGCTTGCTTTAGCTAGTTGTTCAACTAGCCAACTACCAGCATTATGCCGTGTGCGGGCATAGTCTTGTCCGGGATTACCTAATCCGACCACTAGTTTGATTTTGCTATTCATGGTGCAGCGTATCCGGAAAGTTTATTCAAGTTTAATATGAAAAACCCAGATGACTCTGAATGAGTCATCTGGGCTTGCAGTGAAACCAGCTGGCTGAAAATTACTCAGCAGCAGGTGCTTCGCCTTCAGCTGCATCGTCTTCTTCGTCTTCTTCAACGCCACGCTTGGCATGAACAGTAATAATACTGTTGTCATGACCCTGAGCTAGCGCAGGAATTTCAACGCCTTTAGGCAGTTCAATTTCTGATAAAAGAATGGTCTGACCTACTTCAAGGTTAGCTACATCAACCACTAGGTTGTCTGGCAAGTCTTGAGGTAAAGCAGAAATTTCAACGTCGTTCAGTTGACGCAGTAACATACCACCTTGCGTCTTAACACCCACACAGTTGTCTTCGTTTTCGAACTGGAAAGGAACAAGGATGTTAACCTTGGTCTTGCTGTCTACACGCTGGAAGTCAATGTGCATAACAACGGTGGTTTTGAAGGGGTGACGCTGCATGTCTTTCATGATGACTTGTTCAGCTTTACCATCAATTTTCAGGTTAAGTACTGACGTGTAAACTGCATCATCTAGTTCTAAAATACGGTAAAATTCACGCTGCTCTACAGCAATAGATTGCGCTTTTTCTTCGCCGCCGTAGATGATTGCAGGAATGAATTTGTTTTCGTGACGCAGGCGGCGGCTCGCACCCTTACCTAGGTCTGTACGTGCTTTAGCTTCAAAATTAAATTGTGACATAATTGTTGTCCTCATGGACTGCTTAATAGAAGAAAGAGCAGACATCCGCGACCAGATCATCTGCTTTTCACATGACCCCTAAGGGGGAATACTTTAGGTTACTTTACTAACTTTAATGCTTAGATTAAGAGCGAAACATGGCGCTAATGGATTCTTCATTACTGACACGGCGCACTGCTTCAGCTAAAAGCCCTGAAATTGTTAGCTGGCGAATCTTACCACACTTCATGATTTCATCACGGATAGGAATGGTATCGGTGACAATTAATTCATCAAGCAAAGAGTTTGTTATATTGCTGATGGCTGCGCCTGATAAAATAGCGTGGGTGGAATAGGCCACCACCCGCTTAGCACCACGGGCTTTGAGTGCCTCGGCTGCTTTGCAAAGGGTGCCTGCGGTATCGACCATATCATCAACTAATACGCAGGTGCGGTCTTTAACATCACCAATAATGTGCATGACTTGGGCTTGGTTAGCCTGAGGGCGGCGCTTATCAATAATGGCAAGGTCAGTGTCATTCAGCTCTTTTGCAATGGCACGGGCACGCACCACACCACCAACGTCAGGCGAAACCACCACCATGTTTTCGTAGTTTTGGCGTTCAATGTCGTCAAGCAAAATGGGTGAGCCATAGATGTTATCAACTGGCACATCAAAGAAGCCTTGAATTTGGTCGGCGTGTAAATCCATCGTCATAACACGGTTTACACCGGCTGCACACATCATGTCGGCAATAACTTTGGCAGAAATAGGCACACGGGCTGAACGCACACGGCGGTCTTGACGTGCATAACCAAAATAAGGGACAACTGCAGTAATGCGGTGTGCTGAAGCACGACGCAGCGCATCAACCATCAGGATAAGTTCCATTAGGTTGTCATTGGTCGGCGCACAGGTTGATTGAATAACAAAAACGTCTTTACCACGCACATTTTCATTAATTTCAATGGCAATTTCACCATCGCTAAACTGACCGATTGTTGCATCACCCATACGAATGTCTAGGCAAGCAACCACTTTACGACCTAGTTCAGGATTAGCATTACCGGAAAACACCATCAAGTTGGACACGTACTCACCTTGCTGACTGAGGTATTACGGAGGATGGGTGGTTGCCGGAACCAGCCCGAAGAAAACTTATGTAGTTTGTAAAGTGGCTGGGGTAGGAAGATTTGAACTCCCGGATGGCTGGACCAAAACCAGCTGCCTTACCACTTGGCGATACCCCAACTTTACGGTGGCGAATTATAGCGAAGCAAAATTGAAAAGTGAACCCTTGTCTGCCATCAATTTAATGTGGGCTGATGATTGATTGCAGCTTTTAGTCACCCAAACCCGTGGTTTTAAGCCTGAAAAACTAAGTGGCAGCTTGTTTGCCAGTGCTTTTGCCTGTTCTTTGCTGCCCATTTTACAATAAACACTGGCACCACTTCCAGTCAAGTAAGGCTGTTGGTTTTCAGCTATTAGCCAAGTAAAGGCGGCTTCAACGGCAGGGTAAAGCTGCCTAACTAATGGCTCAAAATCGTTTTCACCTAGGTGGTGCTGGGCATGTTCAGGGTTAATTAAAGGGGTGGAGCGTGAAAGGCTGGGGTGGCTAAATAGTTTGCTTGTATCGCAATGGCAGCCGGGAAAAATTAATAAATAAACTGCTTCTTCCGCTTGTGTAGGTGTAAGTTCTTCACCAATGCCTTCTGCCCAAGCGGTTTGCCCAAAAACAAACACCGGCACATCAGCGCCTAGCTGCAAGCCTAGCTTGGCAAGTTGCGTTAAATTTAAACCTAGCTGCCAAAGCTGATTCAGTGCCAGTAAGGTGGTGGCAGCATTAGAACTGCCTGCACCTAAGCCGCCGCCCATGGGTAAGTTTTTTTGCAAATGAATTTCTACCCCAAAATTGGTGTTGCGGCGTAGCGGCTCTAATAAGCGTGCTGCCCGTATAATTAAATTGTCTTTGACTGCAACACCTGCCAATTGGGGCTGTAAAGTGGTTTTGCCATCTTGGGTTAGCTTAAATGTTAATTCATCGTGCAAATCTAAAAACTGAAACAAGGTTTGTAGCTGGTGATAGCCATCAGCCCTTTTTCCTGTAATGTGCAACATAAGATTAAGCTTCGCTGGCGCAGGTAAAGTAAGGCTAGTCAGCATGGTGAGTTAGGTAACCTTGTTCAGGGGTTGGAAAAATTTGCCACTGATTAATGGCAAGGCGAAAACTTAATGCGCCTTTTTCTGCCACAAGCAGGCTAGGCAGTTGGTAGTTATCCACTTGTGTAAAGCGCCGCCATTCAACTTTCCAACCGTTTTGTATCAGCGTTTGTTGGTTAATTTGAATCACCTTCCCCGGCGCTGCTAGGCCGCGAATCCAATACACCATGTTAGATAAAGGCAATTCCCACTCTAAATGCTCTGCCAATAGTTGTTCAGGGCTAGAAGCGGCGACCTGTTGGCCGTTGGATGTGGTTAACGTGACTTTAAAAGGTTCGCCTTCAAGCCGTGCACTGCCTTGGCCTAGTGGCCCTAAAATTTGCAGCTGGTAAGTATAGCCCTCTTGTTGCCAGTCTAGGCTGGCAGAATGGCTGTTTTTTTCATTAGCAAAGGCAATGCGGCCTTGTGCCTTCCAGTGCCAAAG
>CANQLY010000084.1 GCA_947624795.1 uncultured Marinospirillum sp. | reverse complement strand
CCAGCTCATCGGCTAAGTCTTGAGGGATGCTTGGGTTTTGGGCTAGGGTAAAGGCTAGTTCAGGTTGCTGTTTGTAGATAAATCGCCAAACTTCTGGTCGAGCGGAAAGACTCAGGGCTAAGCGTTGTTCCAAATAGTGCTTGCTAACCAAGAGTGCTTGTAACTGATCTGTATCTAGGATGCTTGTTCTTAACATGGTGTTCTCCAAATGCTGCACCTGCTAACAAGACTAAAGTATAAAACATTGGGCTGCGCTACGACAAGCTACATTTATTGATTTTTTTGAGCTGTATTCATGGTTGCTGCTAAGTTAGATTGGCACTAATATAACGGATACTAGCACTTTTATTTTATTTACGGTGGGCCAAAACTGATGAAATTTCGCTTTCCCGTTGTGGTTGTTGATGAAGATTTTCGCTCTGAGAATATCTCAGGTTCGGGTATTCGTGACCTTGCCGAAGCCATAGGCAGTGAAGGTATGGAGGTCGTGGGTTATACCAGTTATGGTGATTTAACCGCTTTTGCACAGCAAGCCAGTCGTGCTTCTTGTTTTATTGTTTCTTTAGATGATGAAGAAATAGGTGAGGGCACAGAAGAGGGTGCTAACCGAGCTTTAGAAGTCATCAGCACCTTTATAAGTGAAGTGCGAAAACGTAACAGTGATATTCCCATCTTTCTTTATGGTGAAACCCGCACCTCACGGCATATTCCTAATGCTATTCTGCGTGAGTTACATGGTTTTATTCATATGTTTGAAGATACGCCTGAATTTGTGGCAAGGCATATTATTCGTGAAGCTAAAAATTACCTAGATGCGTTAGCGCCGCCCTTCTTTTCTGCGCTGATGGATTACGCCAGCGATTCTTCTTATTCATGGCATTGCCCCGGTCACTCGGGTGGTGTTGCCTTTTTAAAAAGCCCTGTAGGGCAAATGTTTCACCAGTTTTTTGGTGAGAATATGCTACGTGCCGACGTGTGTAATGCGGTGGATGAGTTAGGCCAACTGCTAGACCACACCGGCCCAGTGGCCGCCAGCGAGCAAAATGCGGCACGTATTTTTGGTGCCGATCACCTGTTTTTTGTAACCAACGGCACATCAACGTCTAACAAGGTAGTTTGGCATTCCACCGTTGCGCCTGGCGATATAGTCGTCGTTGACCGTAACTGCCATAAATCCATTCTGCACTCCATTATTATGACCGGTGCAATTCCAGTATTTTTAATGCCGACTCGTAACCACTACGGCATTATTGGCCCCATTCCTAAAAGTGAATTTGACCCAGCTACTATTCAGAAAAAAATTGAAGACAACCCTTTTGCTCGTAATGCGGCGAATAAAAAGCCAAGAATTTTAACCATTACTCAATCCACCTACGATGGCATTGTGTATAACGTGGAAGAAATTAAATCCATTCTTGGTAATAGCATTGATACGCTGCACTTTGATGAAGCCTGGTTGCCCCATGCGGCTTTTCATGAATTTTATAAAGATATGCACGCCATTGGTGGTGGTGAACGTGAACGCTCTGAAGAAACCTTGATTTTTTCAACGCAATCGACCCATAAGTTGCTAGCAGGTTTGTCACAAGCTTCGCAAATTTTGGTGCAAGACAGTAAAAACCGTAAGCTTGACCGCTACCGTTTTAATGAAGCCTACCTAATGCACTCTTCAACCAGCCCGCAATATGCGATTATTGCTTCGTGTGATGTAGCAGCAGCCATGATGGAAGAGCCGGGTGGTCATGCTTTAGTGGAAGAATCCATTTTAGAAGCGATAGACTTCCGCCGTGCTATGCGTAAGGTAGACGATGAATTTGGTGACGATGACTGGTGGTTTAAAGTTTGGGGCCCCGACCAGCTAACCGATGAAGAAGGTATAGGTAATCGTGATGATTGGGTCATTCATTCAGGTGATACTTGGCATGGTTTTGGTGAGATAGAAACTGGCTTTAATATGCTCGACCCCATTAAAGCCACCATTATCACCCCTGGGCTTGATGTCGATGGCAACTTTGATGAGTGTGGCATTCCGGCTTCTATTGTTAGTAAATACCTAGCCGAACACGGCATTATTATTGAAAAAACAGGGCTTTATTCCTTCTTTATTATGTTTACCATCGGCATTACCAAAGGCCGTTGGAATTCTATGGTAACGGAGTTACAACAGTTTAAAGATGATTATGACCGTAACCAGCCTATTTGGCGGGTAATGCCTGAATTTGCTAAGCGTTTTCCTATTTATGAGCGCACCGGCTTACGTGATTTGTGTAATGCGATTCATGCGGTTTATAAGGAATATAACTTAGCGCGTATTACCACCGATATGTATTTATCGAAAATTGAACCGGCCATGTTGCCTGCCGATGCTTGGGCAAAAATGGCCCATAGGCAGGTAGAACGCTGCCCGATAGATGAGCTAGAAGGCCGTGTTACCGCCATGCTGGTAACGCCCTACCCACCGGGTATTCCGTTATTGATTCCTGGTGAACGCTTTAATACCACCATCGTAGATTATTTGAAATTTGTGCGAGACTTTAACCAACGCTTCCCCGGGTTTGAGACCGATGTACACGGTTTAACCCATGAGGAAGTCGATGGCGTAGAAGGCTATTATGTGGATGTGTTGATTTAAATAATCTTCAACTCCCTTAGTTTTGCTAATAATTGCTCTGCTGGTGTGGTTTCATTTTCCAGTAGGGCAATTTTTTGGTTTTTAATCACAGCACTCATTATTTCCTTGTTAGCGGCATTTTGCTGCTTGCTTGCCTGTGAGGTAATTAGTAATAAACCTTTGGTTAATAGCCAAGCTTCTAACTGGGCTTGTTCTGCTGCTAATCCGCCCGTAAGTTCTTCTTCATTTATCACCAAAGCAAAACGTCCGGCGTTAAACACTAAGCGTTCTAGCTGAAGGGCTAATTGCTGGCGCTGGGCTTTACTTCCACCTTGCAGGGTAACTTTTGCAGGAGTTTGCCCTAATCTTGCGGCTCTTTCATTGCTAGTAACAGGGGTGAGTTTTGTTGCTTTTGCTGTTTCTGACGGCGCTTGCTGATGAGCAGCCTGAATCATACCGGCGGCGACTGTGCCTTGTTCATGACGATCTATCAGAATAAAACTACCGGTGGTGCGGTTAGTTAAATAATCATCGGCTAAAATGGGTTGTTCTAGCTGCAATTCCACACGAGCAATTTCATTTAGTTTAAGTTCAGCAGCCGGCTGGCGCTCTAGGCTGTTTACTTGGGTGGTGTAATGAATGGCTAGAATACGGGCATTCACTAAGCGACTGGCGGTTTTAAGCAGGTAGGTTTTGCCTTGTAACGAAGGCGTTTCAGCCATCCATACCATTTCAGCGGTAATTCGGTCAGTAACAACTGAAGCATCATCGGCAGCCACTAAAATATCACCACGGGAAATATCTATTTCATCTTCTAAGGTGACGGTAATTGCCATTTGTGGGTAGGCGTGTTGCAGTTCACCCTGATAAGTCACTAGGGATTTAACCCGACTGGTTAAGCCCGAAGGGAGTACTCGTAACTTGTCGCCAACACTGAGTTTGCCAGCAGCTAACGTACCGCAATAACCCCTAAAATCACGGTTAGGTCGGTTAACGTATTGCACAGGAAAGCGCAGCGGTTGTTTAGCACTGGCTGGCTGAATTGCCAAGTTTTCTAGCAAAGCCATTAAGGGCAAGCCCTGATACCAAGCTAAAGAGGGGCTGGCATTGACTACATTATCGCCCTGTAAAGCAGAAAGCGGCACAAAATGCAGTTCTGGCAATTTAAGCTGGGTACGACTGGCAAGCGATTGAGCAAAGGTTAGGTAGTCTTCACGAATTTGATTAAATCTTGCTTGGCTAAAATCGACCAAATCCATCTTGTTCACTACTACTATTAAGTGGTTTAGCCCCAAAAGTGACACTAAAAAACTGTGGCGAAAGGTTTGTACCTGCATTCCTTTACGTGCATCGATCAACACCAAGGCAACATCGGAATTGGAAGCGCCAGTCACCATATTGCGAGTGTATTGCTCATGCCCTGGCGTGTCGGCAATGATAAACTTACGCTTGGCGGTTGAAAAATAACGGTAGGCAACATCTATAGTGATGCCTTGTTCTCTTTCTGCCTGCAAGCCATCCACCAATAAGGCTAAATCTAGGGTATCGCCCGTAGTGCCCTGTGTTTTACTGTCTTTTTGAATGGCTTCTAGCTGGTCTTCATAAATCATTTTACTGTCGTGCAGCAAACGCCCAATCAGGGTCGATTTACCATCATCAACATTGCCGCAGGTTAGCAAACGCAAGAGCTGTTTATTTTCCTGCTGTAATAAATAACCTTCAATATCGGCACTAATTAAATCGCCTTGTTCTTGAATATAACTGGCAGTCATTAGAAATAACCCTCCATTTTTTTCTGTTCCATCGAACCACGCGCGTCTTTATCAATCATTCTGCCTTGGCGTTCTGAAGTGCTGGTTAAGAGCATTTCTTGAATAATCTCTGGCAGGGTAGCAGCGATGGATTCAATCGCCCCCGTCAGCGGATAACAGCCAAGCGTTCTAAAGCGTACTTGTTTCAGTTGTGGCTCTTCACCCTCAGCTAAGGGAAGGCGTTGATCGTCAACCATTATCCAAGCACCATCACGTTTAACCACAGGGCGCAGCGCAGAAAAATACAGAGGAACCAGCGGAATTTTTTCTAGCCAAATGTATTGCCAAATATCTAATTCTGTCCAGTTAGATAGAGGGAAAACACGAATACTTTCACCTTTTTTTACTTCGGTGTTGTACAAGTTCCACAGCTCTGGGCGTTGGTTTTTAGGGTCCCAACGGTGGTTTTTATCCCGAAACGAAAATACCCTTTCTTTAGCCCGTGATTTTTCTTCATCACGCCTAGCACCGCCAAAAGCCGCATCAAAACCATACTTGTCTAAGGCTTGTTTTAAGCCAGCTGTTTTCATTAAATCGGTATGCAAAGCCGAACCGTGAATGGCTGGGTTAATGTCCATATCCACGCCTTCTTGGTTGGTATGTACCAGCAATTCCATACCCGCATCTTTAGCCGCTTGGTCACGAAACTGAATCATTTCCTGAAATTTCCAAGTGGTATCCACATGCAGCAAAGGGAAGGGTGGAGTGCCAGGGTAAAAAGCTTTACGAGCTAGGTGCAACATAACGGACGAGTCTTTCCCTATGGAATACATCATCACTGGGTTGGCAAAACTAGCCGCCACTTCACGAATAATGTGAATGCTTTCAGCTTCTAGTTGCTGTAAATGAGTAAGCCGTGATTCGGCAAGCGCTGGCATTTTTTATTCCTGTTAAAAAAGTTTAAAAGAAGAATGCAGGAGAGTATGCCGCTTGCTGAGTGCAACTAAAAAGAATAAATAGATATTCTCTAATGCTTTAAAAGAATAAGCGTGGTGGTGCTAGGTGTTATGATTAGTGGCCTAGTGAGTTATTTACTGTGCAATAATGCTGAATTTTTTTGAAATAGTAAATAAGGATATGCTTTGTTTAATCAATTTTTTAAATCATCAAAAAGCTCAGGTAATGGAGCCTCTGGCACTGCTAAACTAAATGAACTAGCACTTGCTAATGCCTCACTTACTGCTTTACGTAAGCACATAGCTTGCATTGAATTTTCACCAATCGGTGAAGTTGGGGCTTTTTTTGTTTCTGCTCTATCCCTAACTGAACCAATAAAATGGCTTCCGGTATTTTTCCGTACAAATTGAATTTTTTTTGTTAGATGCATTATAATTCATTAATTGGTACAGAATGGTTCTGTACATAGGAGGTCTTATGGCAACTGCACGCTTAGATATTCGTCTTGATGAAGAGATTAAGGCAAAAGCAGAAAAAGCTTCGGCGCTACTTGGATTGAAAAGTTTAACTGAATATGTCGTTAGGTTGATGGATGAAGATGCTACCCACGTAATTGAAGAGCATGAAAGTATTATTGTTAAAGGCAGTGTCTTTGATGAATTTATGCTTGCGTGTGAAAAAGCCCAAGCACCCAATCATGCGTTACTTGAAGCTGTAAAGTTTACGGATGAGAGTGGTATCAAGTGAGTTGGGGCAAAGAATTTGTTGAACTCAGTAAATCTAAACATGATCGCAACTCATTTGATTGTGGTGAGCAAGAGTTAAATGCATTTATCAAGACTCAAGCGGCTAAGCATATGCAAGCGGGAATTAGTCGCACAATGGTATTGCCCAGTGCTCAGCCACTACTCAATCAAAAGTATGCGATTTGTGCATTTTACAGTGTCGCAGCTAGTTCAATTAGTCGTGAAGCTTTACCTGTACAGCTGGCAAAGAAATTACCTCATTACCCTATTCCTGTTTTCTTACTTGCCCAGCTTGCAGTACACAAAGAATTTCATGGCTCTGGCTTAGGAAAAATTAGCCTCATTCGAGCACTTAAGTATCTATGGGAAGTTAATCATTACATGAGAGCTTATGCTATCGTTGTTGACTGCCTTACTGATTCAGCTCAAGCTTTTTACACCAAGTTTGGTTTTGAAGTTTTATGCGAACATAATGGGCGTATTCGTATGTTTTTGCCAATAAAAACGGTAGAACAGCTTTTTAGCTAAGTCAATTACGAATATAGCAAGGCCGTTAAATTCACTTACAGTTAGGATAGGTGTCTTTAAACCACCCACTGAATTTAGCCCATAGTTATACGCTGTTGTTGCTCTAAAGCGGCTTGTAATTCTTCTTTCAGGGCTTTTAAGTAAGCATGAACTTCTGCTTGGGTTTCAATATAAGCGCCTTTCGTTTGCTGGTTAAAAATTTCAATGGGGTTAATGTGCGTCACGGTTTTTTCAGGTGTATTAACCGTTGAATTTGGTATAGCAAATAAATCATTTATGGCTAGTTCTTGTACTTTAGCAACTGCTTGCGATGATTTAAAACAAGAAAAGTCTTCGGCCATAGGCTGGCCGCCAAGTTTGATTAATTCTTGGTTACCTAACTGCTCGTTATTACGCACCCACAAAGGGCACCACTGGTGTTTAAGGTTTTCATTAGCGCCTTCCCAAGTGCCACCTTTAATGCCCGATTTAACAACAAAAACTGTTTCAGACAAGGCATAAATGGATTTATTCCTTGCCATAGCATTACCAACACTAAAGCCTGCTTCTGGGTAAAAGGCGCTAAGTAACAATAGTCTGTTGTCACGCAATCCTTCACGGTAAGCTTTGCTGGTTGATGTGTGTAATAAACTGTCTGCTAGCACGCCTATGCTTGAACCCCCTTCGTCTAAAGCCGTTAACATGGCTGTTTGGTCAATGCCCTTAGCGCCACCTGATACCACCACAAACCCTTGTGAAACCGCGAGTTTAGCTTTGTTTTGAGTAAAGCTTTCATCGTCTTGGGTAATCTCACGGGAGCCAACAAAGCCAATAGCAGGCTGATTAAGTAGTGCTAAATTACCGATAGTGAAAAACACCGGCGGGCGATTATCACCCAGTTTTTCACGAATTTTTTGTGGGTAGTTAGCGCAGGCACGGGTAATTAGATTAACGCCTTGCTTAGTCCACTGCTCTAAGGCAAAAGCCATGCTGCCACCCCGTGCTAGTAATTGTTTTAACCGCTCGGTGGTTATTTCGTTTTTCTTAGCGCCAGGTTTAGGGTCTTGCCAGTGTGCTAAAACCTTTTCAGCACCTTTAAGTAGGCTAGCTGGCGAGTAGTTATTCTGGTGCAGCCAAACCGCTAAACGTGAATATTGCAAAGGCGTTAGAGGCCTCACGTCTTTTACTTCACTTTTATTGAAGTAGCAGGTAAGCAATAAAATGGCTTGGGCTGTTTCTGTGTAATGCATTAATTTTAACCTTGTACGCTGGTACTGGTAAGGGTGACAGGGTAAACAGCGCCTGAGTTTGCACGCCGCAATAATGCAGCAACCACGGCTAGTGTCCAGCCGGAATCAATGGCATCATCTAATAATAACACTGGGTCTGTATACACTTGGCTTGTATCCAATGCAAAAGCACCATCAAGGTTTACACTGCGGCGAAAGCTGTTTTCCATACTTTTTTGTTCAGGCCGCATTTCAACCAGGTGAATAGCATCGGAACAATAAATATTTAATGCTTGTGCTAGTTTATGGGCAAAATCTTTAACTAGTGTAGGCCGCCGCAAAGAAGGAATATAGCTTAACCACCTAGGTTGTTGTGTAAAGGGCAGTGTGCGAATCATGGCAACCATAGGTGCGATTAGTTCATCACTAAAAGCATTGGCTTTTTTACCCTCAGCAACCAAGCTCCCCCAAGTACCATCACGCCAGCGCGATAAGGTCAGACCGGGTTCCGAAATAAGGTTGGTGTCTTGGTAAGGAAAACGGTAGGTTGCAAAAGCGGTTAAAGCCATGTCTTTTGATGCACCAAAGCGTTTTCAGCAGCTAGCCAGCGACCGTTTTTTCAACAGTAAAAGTGAAGCCTTAGACCAGCAAGTGAAACTGGTATTTAGCCGCCTAAAAGAACACGGCTATTTACAGCAGCCCCACAGCGACCGCCAGTATTACCAAGTTACCGGCAAAATAGATTATTTAATGGATGTAATAAGGTTTATTCGTGATGAAGAGCAGCTACCGGTAGAAGATACACCGATGCAAGAGGAGCTACTCTAATGGCAGCGGCCAATTCAACCTTGGCTTCTAATCTGTTTGCCATAGGTGCCGAGCGTTTAGCTTTGTTGGGTAAGCATCATAAAGTGTTAATGCAAGCCTACTTAGATGGTTTTATTGATGAAACCTTACTAACTGATAAAGCCCTAAAAAGCCTAATGGCCGCC
>CANQLY010000083.1 GCA_947624795.1 uncultured Marinospirillum sp. | reverse complement strand
CGTATTGCACATAAAGGCGTTCAAACTCGTCTTGGTCGGCAAAGAAGGCATCGTAAAGCCCGGGCACTTCATGGGGCGAGAAAAGAGTGATCTGGCCTTTTTGCATTAGGCGGCGATACATTAGCCTGTTTAGCTGTACGCCATAATCCATGTGGCGCACACGGTTTTCTTCAACACCACGGTTATTTTTAAGCACTAATAAAGATTCAACTTCCAAGTGCCACAGGGGGTAAAAAAGGGTGGCTGCACCGCCACGCACGCCGCCTTGTGAACACGACTTAACCGCCGCTTGGAACAGTTTAAAGAAAGGAATACAGCCCGTGTGCTGAGCTTCGCCGCCACGAATGGGGCTACCAATGGCACGAATGCGGCCAGCGTTAATGCCAATACCCGCACGCAAAGAAACGTACTTAACTATGGCTGACGTGGTGGCGCTAATCGAATCTAGGCTGTCATCGCATTCAATAAGCACACAAGAGCTAAACTGGCGTGAAGGGGTGCGAACACCGGCCATAATGGGTGTTGGTAAAGAGATTTTAAACAGTGAAATGGCATCATAAAAGCGTTTAACGTAACTTAAGCGGGTTGCTTGGGGGTAGTCAGCAAACAGGCACATACCAATTAAGATATAAAGCATCTGTGGGCTTTCATAGACTTCTTTGGTTACGCGGTTTTGTACTAGGTACTTGCCTTCAAGCTGTTTAATGGCCGCATAAGAAAAGTTCATATCACGGTCATGGTCGATGTAGCTATTGAGCTCATCAAATTCAGCTTCATTATAATCACGTAAAATATGGCTATCATAACGCTTTTCGTTGGTTAGCTTGGTGACGTGTTGCAGTAAGTGGGGTGGTGTAAACCTGCCATAAGCGATTTTACGCAGGTGAAAAACTGCCAAACGTGCCGCTAGGTATTGGTAGTCGGGGGTGTCTTCAGAAATTAAGTCGGCGGCGGCTTTAATGATGGTTTCGTGAATATCGCGGGTGCGAATACCCTTGTAAAACTGAATGTGTGATTTAAGTTCTACCTGAGATACAGAGACATTTTCTAAACCCAAAGCAGCCCAATCAAGCACGCGATGAATCTTGTCTAAATCAATCGATTCCTGGCGACCATCGCGCTTGGTTACTTTCATGGTCTCAAAGTCTGTCATAATTAAATCCTTAAGGGTATCTGTTCACTAATATTTAAATAATTACAAGCACTTTTTTAGTGCTGGGTTTTTTGCAAGTGACACATTATATAGTGTTTCTTTTTTTATGGAAGTCTACATAGAGTGTGAAATGGCTAAAGTTTCAAATTAGCTGATGTTGCTTTTTTAAGTTTTTTCTGTAAGCCATACACAGTATGAGCTTGCTAAAAATCAAGTGCGTTAAGCAAAAAAAAGTTAATTTTTAGGTGGTTTTTTAGTTGGTTTTTAGGTATCGGGTAACGCTAAGCTTTAGAAGGCAATCAATTATGCAGCAGCTAGAATTTTTTGAAATTCCCAGCCCTTGTATTGGTGTGTGCCAAGCAAATAATAAAGGTTATTGCAAGGGGTGTTTTCGTTCACGCGATGAGCGTTTGTATTGGCTTAAGTTGACCGCTGCCGATAAACGCCAAGTGGTGTCTTTATGTCAGCAGCGAAAAGCTCGGATTTTAAATGCAAAAGAAGAAGAAACCTTGCAAGCCGCCAATTCAAAAGAAGTTGAATTGTTGCAGCCTGCTCTTTTTTAAATTCAGTGTTTAAGCTAAGTTGGGTTTTTCTAGTTACGGCTGCATTGGGTTGTGAATTTTTCTTTAGTATGGGTTAACTGCAAGCTGTTTTGGGTTAACTTGTTAATAATAAAATCATCTTCGCTTTGCATGTCTCTTAGCTTGTTAACGTCTAAAATGCCTGCTTTATGCAATTGTTCTGCAATGGGGCTGTTAGGTTTCATGGTAGCATTTTCAGTTTTTATTGTTAAATAACCTGGTTTTACTGACCAGCTGCCACTGCCTTCAAAAAGGTAGTTTAGGCTGTCGCCACCTAACATTTGGTTCATTTCTTTTACAGTAAATTCCATTTTCATAGTGCCATCAAGCGTAAAATTACGTTGGGCAGTAAATAATTGGACGTAATCCACTGCTAAGTTAATGCCTTTTTCAGGTGTTAAGTTTTGTGCACAATGCCATTCACCTATTAGCATTTTTGCAGTCGTGTTATCTTCTGCTAGGCTGTGTTGTGCAAAAAGTAGAGGTAAAGCTAGGAGGCATAACGTTTTTTTAATCATTTAAAAGGCCAAAATCCGCTGTTTTATTGGGTGAGTTGAGTTAAAAACCCGATCATTAATAAGGGTAGTTTTAACATTCATTGCTGTTTAATTCTAGCAGCCTAAAATAGGCGACAGTTAGTTTTTGTTGTTTCATTGGTTTTAGCCTTTTACTTAAGCAGGCTGGAAACCTAACTCGCTCTAGGTTACTGTAGTCAGCCTTTACTAGGTTATTTTAAGCTTTTCTATATAAGTCAATGGGATATAAAGCGTAATGGGTAAATCACTGGTCATTGTTGAATCACCGGCCAAAGCTAAAACAATTAACAAATACTTGGGCAGTGAGTTTATTGTTAAGTCCAGCGTTGGTCACATTCGCGATTTACCTGTTAGCGGTAGCGGTAAAACAACGGCTGCACGCACTAGCAATAAAGGTATTACTGCTGAAGAAAAAAAGCACAAGGCCCAGCAGCAACTGTTTAATCGCATGGGGGTTAACCCTGAAGACGGTTGGTCGGCGCAGTATGAAATTCTACCCGGCAAGGAAAAAGTGGTCGATGAATTAAAGAAGTTAGCCAAAGACGCTGACATGATTTATCTGGCCACGGACTTGGACCGCGAAGGGGAAGCCATTGCTTGGCACCTACGGGAAACCTTGGGCGGTGATGATTCTCGCTACCGCCGTGTGGTATTTAACGAAATTACTAAAAAAGCCATTACTCAAGCCTTTGAATCACCTAGCATGTTAGACATGAACCGTGTTCATGCTCAGCAAGCAAGGCGTTTTTTAGATAGAGTGGTGGGTTATATGGTATCGCCACTTCTATGGTCTAAAGTAGCGCGTGGCTTGTCTGCTGGCCGTGTGCAATCGGTTGCAGTACGCATTATTGTTGAGCGTGAACGTGAAATACGTGCCTTTATTCCTGAAGAATATTGGGATGTAACGGCGCACTTAAAAAACGAACAAGCCATTGAACTTGCCTGCGCTGTGGCAAAGCAAGCGGGCAAAGCGTTTCGCCCCAATAGCCAAGCAGAAACCGATGCAGCTTTGGCAGTGCTTCAGCCTGCGGTTTATAAGGTTGCTAGCCGTGAAGACAAGCCAACTAGCAGTCGCCCTTCTGCGCCTTTTATTACTTCAACTTTGCAACAAGCCGCCAGCACACGCTTAGGGTTTTCAGTTAAAAAAACCATGACCCTAGCGCAGCGTTTATACGAAGCCGGTCACATTACCTATATGCGTACCGATTCGACCAACCTTTCCCAAGATGCCGTGGCCGATTGCCGTGATTGGATAGCCAAGGAGTTGGGTGCTGAGTATTTACCCGATACCCCACAGGTTTATTCCAGTAAAGATGACGCACAAGAAGCGCACGAAGCGATTCGTCCTTCAAGCGTTAAGGTGCAGGGTAAAGATTTAGGTTCGACTATTGAACGTGATGCCCAGCGTTTGTATGAGCTAATTTGGCGGCAGTTTGTGGCTTGCCAAATGCCACCAGCGCGTTATTTATCCACCACGCTTACCGTTACTGCCGCAGAGTACGAATTAAAAGCCAAAGGCCGTGTTATGCAGTTCGATGGCTTTACACGCATTCAAGCCGCAAGTGGTAAGCAGGGTGAAGATCAGGTATTGCCCGATTTAAAAGTGGGCGAGCAGTTAAGCCTGCAAAAGCTAGATCCACGCCAGCACTTTACTAAGCCACCAGCACGCTTTACTGAAGCGGCGTTAGTTAAAGAGTTAGAGAAACAGGGCATAGGCCGCCCTTCTACCTATGCTGCGATTATTTCAACCATTCAAGACCGTGGTTATGCCAAGGTTGAAAATCGTCGCTTTTATGCTGAAAAAATGGGCGACATTGTTACCGACCGCCTAGTTGAATCCTTCCAAGATTTGTTAGATTTTAGCTTTACAGCCCGAATGGAAGACTCGCTTGATGCGGTGGCTCAAGGCGAAGAAAAATGGGTAACCCTCTTAGATAAATTTTATGCTGGCTTTAAAAAGCAGCTAGAAAAGGCGCAGGATACAACCGAGGGTATGCGGCCTAATCAGCCGGTTGATACCGACATAACCTGCCCAACCTGTAGTCGCCACATGCAAATACGCATTGCTTCTACAGGTACTTTTTTAGGTTGTTCAGGCTATGCTTTACCCCCCAAAGAACGCTGCAAAACCACCATTAATCTGGTGTCTGCCGATGAATTTGTGGGCGAAGACGATGACGAGCAAGCCGAAACCAATGCACTAAGGGCTAAACGCCGCTGTCCAGCGTGCGGCACAGCAATGGAAAGCTTCATTGTTGATGAAAAACGCAAACTGCACGTGTGTGGTAATAGCCCCGATTGCACGGGTTATCAGGTTGAAGAAGGGACTTTTCGCTTAAAAGGTTATGAAGGCCCCACGCTAGATTGTGATAAGTGTGGCAGTGAAATGCAGCTAAAAACCGGCCGTTTTGGTAAGTATTTTGGTTGTACTAATAGCGAATGTAAAAACACCCGCAAGCTGTTACGCAGTGGCGAAGCTGCGCCGCCTAAGATGGACCCTGTGCCCATGCCAGAGCTGAAATGCTTAAAGGTAGAAGACCATTACGTTTTACGTGATGGTGCTAGTGGCATGTTCTTGGCCGCAAGTCAGTTTCCTAAAATGCGCGAAACACGCCCACCACTAGTCAGTGAAATTAAGCCACACAAGGCAGCAATCGACCCTAAGCACCATTACCTTTTAGATGCGCCCGAGCAGGATACCGAAGGTAATCCAACGGTTATTCGTTACTCGCGTAAAACCAAAGAGCAGTATGTTCAGGCAGAAAAAGACGGTAAATCGACTGGCTTTCAAGCGTTTTACGATGGTTCTAAATGGGTGATTCAAGACAAGCCCAAGGCCAAACCTAAAGCAGCGGCTAAAAAAGTAACTAAAGCAGTAGCCGATAAAGAATAGAAGGTTGCTACTAAACAAAGCAGTAACAAAAAACCCACTTAATGGTGGGTTTTTTTATGCGGTTTAAGCCATATAAAAAGTTAATGAAAACTAGCATTTAAGTCATCACGAATAAGGCCAACGGCTATCCCTTCAATTTCTAGGGTTTCTTCACGCAAATCAATTTTAATGGTTTCAAAATCATCGTTTTCAGGCAGCAACCAAACCCAATGCCCTTCTTTTTTAAAGCGCTTAACGGTGACTTCATCTTGAATTCTGGCCACCACCAATTGCCCGTTATTTGGGATTTCTGTGGTGCGATGAACGGCAAGTAGATCGCCTTCCATAATACCAATGTTTTTCATGCTTAAGCCTTGAACTTTTAGCAGGTAATGGGCTTTTCTACGGAAGGTGTGGGGGTTAATGTCTAGGTGAAAGGCTATGTTTTCTGTGGCTAAAATGGGGCTGCCAGCAGCCACTTGGCCTAGGACAGGAATGCCTTCTTGTTCAGGTTGCACAAGGCGTATACCCCGAGAAGTACTGGGTAAAATTTCAATGGCACCTTTTTTAGCCAAAGCTTTTAAGTGATCTTCAGCCGCATTGACCGATTTAAAACCTAGAATTTTAGCAATTTCAGCACGGGTTGGGGGCATTCCTCTGTCACGCATGGAATCTTTTATTATGTCTAATACTTGTTGTTGGCGTTTAGTCAGTTTTAACATGGCAACCTTTACCTTATTAATTTCTGCTGTATGTATTGCTGGCTAATTAACCAGCACTAGTTGTCTATACAGCATGGTAGCGGTTGCCATGTTAAAGGTAAACCCAGAAAACTAAAGATAAACTCAAGCTAGTTTAATAGCTCAAAAATAACCCTAACACGGGCGCTGGCTTCCACTTTTCCCGGTGCAAGTTCAGGCGTTATTGATTCATTGGCCGAATCGGCTGCCATCATCATTCTTGGTGCGGCAACTGAAAGCGCAACCCTTGGGCTGCTGGTTTCTTGTATTTGTAACGCACGGCCTAGGTTTTGTCCTAAGCTTTTAGCCATCAGCTGTGCTTTTTCTTGGGCATCTTTTAAAGCGCCTTCCAAGGCAGGGTTACGGCTTTGGCTTGATTGGCTACTGTGGTAGTTTATTGGCCCTAACTGGCTGGGCTTGCCTTCGGTGATTTTTTCGATCCATTTACCTGCTTCGGCAACGGGCAAATCAATCAGTTTTAAATCACGGCTGGCAGTGTAGCCGGTAATTTGCCAAGCATCTTTGTGTTGGGTGCGCCTTGGGTAAATAGTAATTTGCCCTGCTTCTAAACGTGCACCTTTGGGCACTTGGCGTTTTAAATCACGTAGTAACAAGCCAAAATCTTGTTCTAGGTCTTGAATAGCTAGCTGTGAATCACGGTTTTCTGTGCTGAAGCTTGCATGAATATTAACTAAATCAGCTTCAAGGCTAAGGCGTGCTTCACCCTGAACCTCGATGTGGGGCGTGGGTGCCCAATCTTGGGCTAAAGCGTTACTGCTTAAACAGGCAACCAATAGCCCCATGAGTAATTTTGAACCGTGAGTTTTTAAGTAATGAATTTTTGAATAATGTATTTGTAAATAGCAAGCTAAAGGCATAGTAATCTCCAATTAATCTTCAATTAAACACTAACACGACTGGTGGAATGCAGTCGCCACATCAAAATACTGGCAGCAACGGTTAACCCAGCAATTAGGCCATACCAGAAGCCATAAACGCCCTGTGCGCCCCAGAAGTTATCGGTCATGGCAAGCCACCAACCACCCGCTAAGCCAATCATCCAATAAGAAAATAGTGTAATTAGCATAATAATGCGAGTGTCTTTATAACCACGCAAAGCACCGGCGGCGTTAATTTGAATGGCATCAGAAATTTGATACCAAACTGCTAGCTGAATCAGGCTTGCGGCCAGTAGCTGAACCTCTTGGTTAGGCGAATAAAGCTGTACAACTAAATCGGCGACTAACCACATAAACAATGAAGAGATAATGGCGATAAAAAAGGCCAAGCCTATGCCATAAAATGCAATTTGACGTGCTTCGGTTGGGCGTTTTGCCCCCACTGCATGGCCCACTTTAACAGTAAGCGCTAACCCTAAACTGAGCGGCACCATAAATAAAAGGCCAGTAAAATTCAGCGCCACCTGATGCCCTGCCACAGTAAAGCGCCCCATTTCGCCTATAAATAAAGTGATTACTGTAAACAGTGATGCTTCAACAAAAATAGACAGGCCAATGGGCAAACCTAACCAAAGCACACCGCCAATTTCTTTTATGCTAGGAGCATGAAAAATGCCAAAAATGGCAAATTTGCGGTAGCGTTTTTCAAGGTGAACATACAGCCCTAGCAAAGCTGCCATAAACCAAAAACTCATGGCTGTTGCATAACCACAGCCCACAGCGCCTAGTTTTGGAAAGCCAAATTCACCGTAGATTAAAACGTAGTTAAGAGGAATATTTAGCAACAAGCCTGTTAGGCTAATCAATAAAATAGGCCGTGCATGGTTCAAACCTTCACACATGCAGCGCAACACCTGAAAAACGGCCACGGCTGGTAGGCCCCAAGCAATGGCTTTAAGGTAGTTGGCACCTAAAGAAGCCACTTCTGGCGTAACGGACATAAAATCAAAAATGGCACGGCTATTATATAAAATGAAAGCTATAGGTAGAATAACCAATAACGAAGTCCAGCCTGCTTGTTGAATGGTTCTGGCTAAAATGCTGGTATTACCTGCGCCGTTGGCTTGGGCAACCAAAGGCGTGGTGGCCATAAGTGTGCCAAATAACAGCAGTAGCAAAGGCATAAAAACGCTAGAGCCGACGGCAACTGCGGCTAAGTCTACAGCGCTTAATCGACCGGCCATAATGGTATCAGCAACGCTCATGCCCGTTTGTGCTAGGTGTGCGCCTAGTAATGGTAAGGCTAGCAGGAGTAAAGGTTTGTTGTAGTGTTTAAAAAGAGCCAAAGACATACGGATTTGTGCCTTAAATTATAAAAGTCTATTTTAACGGATTTAACTGCTTAGTTGCTGAAATAGCAGTTAAATTATGGGCAATACTTATTTTTATGTAGGAACATCATGTTTGATTCTGAATACTTAGCGTGCGAACAGCTTATAAAGGTGTTTGAAAGGGTGTTTTATACCCAGTATAAAACACGTTTGGTAAGAGGTGGCGATGAACCCCTTTACCTTCCAGCCAAGTTAACTGAAGCCGATAACCAAATAATTTTTGCTAGAGGTTTTTTTTCAAGTGGTTTGCATGAAACCGCCCACTGGTGTGTGGCTGGCGCTGAACGCAGAAAACTTGAAGATTTTGGCTATTGGTATGTGCCCGATGGCCGAAACGAAGCCCAGCAACGTGCATTTGAGTTGGTAGAAGTGCATCCACAAGCCTACGAGCAGTGTTTTACGTTAGCCGTTGGGCGACCGTTTAATATCAGTGCTGACAACCTAACCGGCAAGCCCGGTGCCACCGATGCTTTTGAGCTTCGGGTACATCAGCTAACCTTTGCGCTGTTATTTGAAAACCAGTTAACAGGCCGTGCAAAGCAGTTTTTTGATGCCTTGTGTGATGCTTGGCAAAAGCCTTTTAGCAGTTGGCAAGCCGCCGCTAAACAAAGGCTACTCAACCGTATTGAATGGTTGGAAGCTAATTTTAAGGCTAGTTTAAAAGCTAGTCAGGCAGAATTGAAGCACAGCGAGCACTGTTAATGGCAACGTGGCTATCTAGCTCAAAAAAGTTATGGCTGGGTGTAATAGCGCAATACTGCAAGCCGTCTTGTTCTAACACGTAAAGGTAATCGTGACCACGAAACTGGCGGTCAATCACCTTGGCCGCTTTAGGGTTATTACAAGCGGTTAGTACTAGGTTTTCTGGGCGCAGTGA
>CANQLY010000082.1 GCA_947624795.1 uncultured Marinospirillum sp. | reverse complement strand
ATCGCCTTGCTGTAATGCGCCGGTTACAGCGTCAAGTACTGCGTCTAACGCACGACCAGCAGAAACTTTAGGAAGGTCTGCTTTAGCTGCTATTGCGTCGATTAGTTCTGATTTATTCACTCTTCCACCCCTTATTTTGGTATTTAACAAGCTTCTGCTCTACAAACATTGAAATTTAAGCACAGAATGCAAGCTTCTTCATTTTCTTCAATCAACCATACGGCCGGTATCTTAGCCTTTAATGCCGTTACATGGAAATACCTAATCACAATTATTTAAGCTTTTAGTGCGTTCCAGACCGTAATTCTGAATTTTTCTCATCGGTTACGGCAATAACCTTGTTAGGTAAAGGCGTTGGCATAACTTCTAGCGCCACATCTAACACCTGATCAATCCATTTGACTGGAATGATTTTTAAAGGCCCTTTAATACTATCAGGTATTTCTTTAAGGTCTCTTTCATTGTCTTGGGGAATGAGTACCGTTTTAATACCACCCCGACGTGCAGCTAGCAGCTTTTCTTTTAAGCCACCAATTTGCATTACTTCACCGCGCAAATTAATTTCACCTGTCATGGCAACATCGGCACGAATAGGTATGCCCGTTAAAGCTGAAACCAGTGCTGTACACATGCTTATACCTGCACTTGGCCCATCTTTAGGTGTTGCGCCTTCGGGTACGTGAATGTGAATGTCTTGCTTTTCAAACAACTCAGAATCAATACCCAAAGATTGGCTACGGCTACGCACCACAGTTAAAGCCGCTTGAATTGACTCTTGCATCACTTCACCCAAAGAGCCTGTTTTAACCAAACGCGCCTTACCAGGCATAATAGCTGCTTCAATACTTAGCAACTCACCACCCACACTCGTCCAAGCTAAGCCCGTGACACGGCCTACTTGGTTATCGACATCGGCTAGTCCATAGTTGTATTTACGAACACCTAGGTAGGCCTCAACAGCCGCTGCATCAATCTTAACCGGCACCTCTACCTTACCTTCGCCTAATTCACGCACTACTTTACGGCACACACGGGTAATTTGCCGCTCTAATTCACGCACACCCGCTTCACGACTAAAGTAACGAATAATTTCTAAAATAGCTTCGGGTGTAAATTCGGCTTCTTTCGTCTTTAAACCCGAGTTTTCCATTTGCTTAGGCACAAGGTAACACTCGGCAATGTTACTTTTTTCATCTTCAGTGTAACCGGGCAGGCGAACCACTTCCATACGGTCTAACAAAGGCGCTGGAATATTCATGGAGTTGGCCGTGCAAATAAACAGCACTTCTGATAAATCGTAATCCACTTCAAGGTAATGATCATTGAACGTACTGTTTTGCTCAGGATCAAGCACTTCAAGTAAGGCTGAAGAAGGGTCACCACGGTGATCCATTCCCATCTTGTCAATTTCATCTAATAAAAACAGTGGATTTTTAACACCCACTTTAGCCACTTTTTGGATCAATTTACCCGGCATAGAGCCAATATAAGTACGGCGGTGACCACGAATTTCTGCCTCATCCCTAACACCACCCAAAGCCATGCGCACGTATTTACGATTAACCGCACGCGCAATGGATTGACCTAGCGATGTTTTACCCACACCCGGAGGGCCCACTAGGCAAAGCACCGAACCTTTAATTTTCTTAACCCGTTGCTGCACAGCCAAATAATCAAGAATGCGTTCTTTAACTTCTTCTAGGCCATAGTGGTCGGCATCAAGAGTTTCAGCAGCTTTTTTAAGGTTAATACTGGCTCTAGAACGCTTTTTCCAAGGCACACTCACCATCCAATCAATGTAGCCACGCACCACTGTAGCTTCGGCTGAAGTAGGCGACATCATTTTTAACTTGTTTAGCTCACTTGTGGCCTTTTCTTTAGCTTCAGCAGGCATACCAGCGGCTTCTATTTTCTTAGTAAGCTGCTCTATTTCATTGCCCGTATTGTCTAAATCACCCATTTCTTTTTGAATAGCTTTCATCTGCTCGTTCAAATAATATTCGCGTTGTGTTTTTTCCATTTGCTGCTTAACACGTGCACGAATACGCTTTTCAACTTGCAGTAAATCAATTTCTTCTTCTATTTTGGTCATTAAGCATTCAATACGCTCACGAACCTTGTCTAACTCTAATAGCTCCTGCTTATCTTTTACACTCAGCGACATGTGCGCAGAAATGGTATCGACCATGCGGGTAGGGTCAGCAATATTTTCTAAACTATTAAGCACCTCAGCCGGTACTTTTTTAGATAACTTAACGTAGTGCTCAAATTGCCCAAGCAATACTCGGGTCAGCACTTCTTGCTCACGCTCATTTAATATTTCACTAACCAGCGGCTGACCTTTGGCAATAACATAACTGACTTCTTCACCATCAGTATTGGTGCTGTCTATATCATAAACGTGTGTAATCTTAGCCCGCTGAGCACCTTCAATAAGCACTTTAACTGTGCCATCAGGCAAACGCAGTAGCTGTAAAATATTGGCCTGAGTACCAATACTGTAAAGATCATCAAGCTCAGGATCGTCTTTTTCAGCATCCCTTTGCGCTAATAAAAAGACTTTTTTATCTTGTGCCATAGCGGCTTCAAGCGCATGAATGGATTTCTCACGCCCTACAAACAGTGGAATAACCATTTGCGGATAAACCACCACATCCCTTAAAGGCAATAAAGGCAGCTCAATTGAACTGAGCAAATTTGTTTCTGTTAGCTGCGACATTGCAGTGGCACCTCTTAAATTTCAATTCGGCAAGTTTAGCTCTAAAGACAATGTAATGGAGGCTATTGGCTAAGAAAAAAGGGCACAAGGCCCTTTTTTTTAACTGCTTAACTAAAACCCATTGATTAATGCCTAATCATGATTAGCAGTCAGTTCTAACTCATCATTTTCATAGATAAGTAAAGGCTTCGCTTCACCTTGCACAACCTTTTCATCAACCACGGCTTTTATAACGTGATCCAATGAAGGAATTTCATACATGGTATCTAGCAAAATACTTTCCATAATGGAACGCAAACCCCGTGCACCTGTTTTACGTTCTAACGCTTTTTTAGCAATAGCACGCAACGCTTCTTCACGGAATTCTAATTCCACGCCTTCCATTTCAAATAACTGAGCATATTGCTTGGTTAAAGCATTTTTTGGTTCAGTTAAAATTTCAATTAAAGCATCTTCATCTAGGTGCGTTAAAGTAGCAACAACGGGCAGACGACCAATAAATTCTGGAATTAAACCAAAACGCACTAGGTCTTCAGGCTCCACCTCTAACAATGCAGCACCTAACACTTCATCTTCTTGCTTACTTTTAATTTCTGCACTGAAACCTATGCCGCCTTTTTCAGTACGGGCACGAATCACCTTGTCTAGGCCTGCAAAAGCACCACCACAAATAAACAGCATATTACTGGTGTCGACTTGCAAAAACTCTTGCTGCGGGTGCTTACGCCCACCTTGTGGCGGTACCGAAGCCACCGTGCCTTCAATTAACTTCAATAATGCCTGCTGCACACCTTCACCCGATACGTCACGGGTAATCGAAGGGTTGTCTGATTTGCGTGAAATTTTATCAATTTCATCAATGTAAACAATGCCACGCTGGGCACGTTCCACATCATAATCACACTTTTGCAGCATTTTTTGAATGATGTTTTCAACGTCCTCACCCACATAACCGGCTTCGGTTAGGGTGGTGGCATCGGCCATAGTGAAGGGCACATTCAACATCCGCGCTAATGTTTCTGCTAAGAGTGTTTTACCAGAACCTGTTGGACCAATCAGTAAGATATTACTTTTGCCTAACTCAACACCCTTATCGCCTTTTGACTGCGACTTAAGGCGCTTATAGTGATTATAAACAGCAACAGCTAGCACCATTTTGGCACGGTCTTGGCCAATAACATAATCATCTAAATGGGCACGAATTTCTTTTG
The DNA here is from genome assembly GCA_947624795.1 of uncultured Marinospirillum sp. Classification (GTDB taxonomy): domain Bacteria; phylum Pseudomonadota; class Gammaproteobacteria; order Pseudomonadales; family Halomonadaceae; genus Marinospirillum. The sequence goes on along the minus strand of CANQLY010000082.1, from coordinate 5,288 downwards.
GAACAGGCAACTTTTCATTATCATCGCCTACCTCGTCCTCATCTTGAAACTCATTACTAATGATGTCGGTACACAGGTTTACACAGTCATCGCAGATGTAGACAGATGGCCCTGCAATTAGCTTTCGCACTTCATCTTGGTTTTTGCCACAGAAGGAACAGTATAGAAGCTTATCTTTACTTTTTTTGCCGTCAGCCATTATTTACCCCGTTTACTTCAAAACTTAGCCTACTTGCCTGCTATTTAAAATAACAGGCAAACAGATTTATTCTGGACGCTTATCTAGTACTGCATCAATTAAGCCGTAATTAACCGCTGCTTCACCGTCCATAAAGTTATCACGATCAGTGTCTTTAGCAATGGTTTTAATATTCTGGCCTGTGTGGTGTGCTAGCAGCTTGTTTAGCTTGTCACGAATACCTAAAATTTCACGGGTGTGAATTTCAATATCGGACGCTTGACCTTGGAAACCACCTAAGGGTTGGTGAATCATCATGCGTGAATTAGGCAAACAATAACGCTTACCTTTAGTGCCACCTGCAAGTAAAAAAGCGCCCATACTAGCCGCTTGACCAATGCACATGGTTGAGACATTTGGTTTAATAAACTGCATGGTGTCATAAATAGACATGCCTGCAGTCACTGAACCACCCGGTGAGTTAATATAAAGATGAATGTCTTTATCTGGGTTTTCAGATTCTAAAAATAACATCTGCGCTACAATTAAGTTAGCCATGTAATCTTCAACCGGGCCAACCAAAAAAATAACGCGTTCTTTTAGTAGTCGTGAATAAATATCGTAGGCACGCTCACCTCGGGCAGATTGCTCTACCACCATAGGTACTAGACCGCCAGCATTATTAATATCCAAATTTTTAAACATACTGCATCCCCAATAGACATAATCCCGACTAAACTAACTGAGGTTGAAGATAAATTCCACCAAGATTTAGCTTTAGCCTAAAAAAAAGATCCGGCGTTTGCACACCGGATCAGTTTTAATACTCTGTTTTTTTACCGTTTATTGCTGAGCTGGCATCGCTAGCTCTTTAAACGTTTTGCTAACATCAGTTACTTTAACTTCAGATAATAGCTTATCAACTACCTGCTGTTCTAACGCTGCGCCTTCGACTTGACGTAACATTTCAGGGTTAGTTTTATAGTAATCAACAACTTTTTGTGGGTCTTGGTAAGACTGAGCCATTTCATTTAGCAAACCATCAACAATGGCTTGGTCTGCTTTAATTTCATTCACTTTAATGACTTCACCAACCAGCAAACCTAAAATAACGTTGTGCTTAGCTTGGTCTTTGAAAATATCAGCAGGAATCTGATTAATATCAAATGCTTCGCCTAGGTTATACTGCTGAGCTGCTTGACGACGTAGGTTATCAACTTCGCTTGCAATCAGTGCATTAGGCACTTCAATTGGGTTAGCATTAACAAGCGCTGCAAAAGCTGCTTGTTTTGTTGCATTACGCAACGCCTGCTTTAACTGAGCCGTCATGTTTTTACGCACTTCAGCGCGAAAGCCTTCTTCGCCACCTTCTTTTACGCCATAGTGACTAAAGAACTCATCATTTAATTCAGGCAGTTGTTGTGCCTTAACTGCATTGACTTTGCACTGAAACGTTGCAGCTTTACCCGCTAGGTTCTCTGCTTGGTAATCTTCAGGGAAGCTTACTTCAACGGCTTTAGCTTCACCGGCTTTGGTGCCAACTAGCTGTTCTTCAAAGCCTGGAATAAAAGAGCTTGAACCTAGCACTAGGTCATAACTTTCACCCTTACCACCTTCAAAAGCTTCATCACCAATAAAGCCTTCAAAGTCAATATTCACTTGATCGCCTGTTTCAGCTGCTTTATCGGCATCTGCCCATTCAGCACGCTGCTTGCGTAAATCAGTAATTAGTTCTTCTAGGTCTTCATCATTCACTTCTGCAACAGGGCGCTCTACAACTTCTTCTGCTAAGCTTTTTAACTCTATTTCTGGGTAAACTTCAAAAGTAGCAGTAAATTCAAACGGCTGCCCTTCTTTATTAGCTTTACTTGGCTCAATGTCTGGCGTACCCGCTGGGTTAAGATTTTCTTGAGTAACGGCTTCAATAAAGTGGTTACGTATAAGTTCCGACAAAACATCCTGACGAACACCTTCACCAAAACGACGCTTTATAACGCTCATAGGTATTTTACCAGGACGGTAGCCATCAACTTTAGCTTTGCGTGCTGTATCTTTTAGGCGTGCATCAACAACGGTATCTACTTTCTCTGCTGGCACTTGAATCGTTACTCGACGCTCCAGCGCGGAAGTCGTTTCTACGGAAACTTGCATGGACAATCCTCGTTAAACACTGATTGGTTTTATCTAATTTAAATTGACTTTATCTTAAGTGAATATTTGCAAAGAGGGGATTTTAAGAGTTACTGCCGCTGGCAGCAAGCCCTAAAGCAAAAAAGGCATCCTTTACGGATGCCTTTCTTTAGAATCTGGGGTGAACGATGGGGCTCGAACCCACGACCGCCGGAGTCACAATCCGGAGCTCTACCAACTGAGCTACGCTCACCATAAAACTTGTATTCACTAGTAAAATTTACTAGCTATATAACAGAGCGCATTGGCGCGCCCAGCAGGAATCGAACCTGCAACCTACGCCTTAGAAGGGCGTTGCTCTATCCGATTGAGCTATAGGCGCATTGGGTGATTTTGCCTGCATTTACTACTTAAAATAAGTGGTCGGGGTAGAGGGATTCGAACCCCCGACATCCTGCTCCCAAAGCAGGCGCGCTACCAGACTGCGCTATACCCCGACTTATTTCACTAATTACACTGAGCTGACTTGTTCTGGGCTTGCCTTGAATTGCCTCTCAATGTGGAGCGTATTATAGGCTATAATTTTTACACGTCAAGTACTTTTTTAAAATTATTTTAAGTAAGTTGAAAAAGTTAAGAAAGTGAGCATTCCTCTTAGCGCTAAGTCATGCGACAATAAAGCATCTACCGCTGTTATGGAACCCAAAATTAGCATGAGCGCTCAATTAATAGATGGCAAACAAATTGCCCTAAACCTACGTGAAACCATTACCAAGAAGATTAGTCTTCATTTAGCCACGGGTAAACGCAACCCTGCCTTAGCCGTTATTCTGGTGGGTGCAGACCCTGCCTCAGAAATTTATGTGCGTAACAAGCACTTAGCTTGTGAAAAAGCAGCGATTATTTCGCACTCCTACAGCTTAGCTGCTGATACTAGCCAACAGACTTTAGAAGCCTTAATAGACCAGCTTAATAATGATAAAAGCATTGATGGCATTTTATTGCAGCTGCCTTTACCTAAACACCTTGATGCCAACCCTTTATTAGAGCGCATTCGCCCTGAAAAAGACGTGGATGGTTTTCACCCCTACAATTTAGGCCGCTTAGCCCAGCGCCAGCCCTTGCTTCGCCCATGCACCCCAAAAGGCATTATGACATTACTAGAAAGCCTAAACCTTGACCTTAAAGGTTTAAAGGCAACGGTGGTTGGTGCCTCTAATATTGTTGGCCGCCCAATGGCTTTAGAGCTTTTGCTAGCAGGCTGCACAGTAACGGTTACTCACCGTTTCACCAAAGACTTAGCAGCAGAAGTTGCCCAAGCTGATATTTTAGTTGTGGGCGTGGGTATTCCTGATTTAGTTAAAGGTGAATGGATAAAACCGGGCGCAATTGTTATTGATGTGGGTATTAACCGCCTTGAAAATGGCACCTTAGTAGGCGATGTCGCTTTTGTTACAGCCAATGAACGGGCAGCATGGATAACACCTGTTCCCGGTGGCGTTGGCCCGATGACCGTTGCCACATTACTAGAAAACACCTTACAAGCTTATGAGAAAAACTTAAGCTTAAACACTGATTAAGATCAGTCTAATGCTTTGAGTAAAGGCATTGCTATTGAATTTGCTAATCAACTGTGTAGGGTAGCAATAGAGCCTAGGGGTTGGTCAATACTGGCAGCGCCATTTAAAGCCAAGCTTATTGCCAGCCTCTATTGGGTATAAGATTTAAAATTAACTCATTCTTCCTAAAGGTGATCCCATGTTTGGACAAGTAGAACTTCTGCCTGCTGACCCTATTCTTGGCTTGATTGAAGCATTTAATCAAGATACCAACCCATTAAAAATTGATTTAGGGGTGGGTGTTTATAAAGATGCTTTAGGCAACACACCCATTTTAAAATCGGTACGTGAAGCAGAAGCTTTACTACTAACCCGTGAAACCACTAAAAAGTACATTGGCTCACACGGCGATCCTTTATTTGCCAAACACATTTTACCTTTAGTGTTTGGTGAAGCTTCTAGTGTGCTTGCTGAACAACGCGCCACCTTAACCCAAGCCCCAGGTGGCACGGGCGCACTGCGTTTAGCTGCCGATTTCTTGCGCCGTAACGCACCTGAAAAAACCGTGTGGATTTCCAACCCTACGTGGCCGAATCACTACGCTATTTTTGATTCAGTCGGCATTAAACACGCCAACTATGCCTACGTAGACAGCGAAACCAACCGTTTAGATTTCCCAGCGATGCTGGCTGATTTAAAGCAGATTCCACAGGGCGATGTGGTGCTATTGCACGCCTGCTGCCACAACCCCACAGGGTTTGATCTTTCTACTGCCCAGTGGCAAGAAGTATTGGCTATTTTACAAGAGCGTGAGCTACTGCCATTAATTGACTTTGCTTACCAAGGTTTTGGTGAAGGGTTAGATAAAGACGCGGCGGCAGTGCGTTTATTGTCTGAACAACTGCCTGAAGTGATGATTACCGCTTCTTGCTCAAAAAACTTTGGCTTATACCGTGAGCGCATTGGCTCTTTTATTGGCGTTGCTAAAAATACCGATGACATGGAAAAACTACGCAGCCAAATGGCCAGCGTTGCCCGTGCTAACTATTCCAACCCACCGGCTCATGGCAGTGCGATTGTTGGCACTATTTTAGCCAGCACCGAACTTAACACCCTGTGGCGCAGTGAAGTCGATGACATGCGTAACCGCATTAATACACTACGCCAGCAGTTTGTAACCGCTCTAACACCTTATGGCCTTGCAGAAAAATTTGCTTGCGTTGCAGAGCAACAGGGCATGTTCTCTTACTCTGGCCTTAAGCCTCATGAAGTGGCTCAGCTACAAAAAGAGTTTGGTATTTATATGGTTAAAACAGGCCGCATGAACATTGCCGGTTATAACGAACAAAACCTTCCCTACTTGTGCGAGGCCATTGCAACGGTTTGTGGTAAAAAATAAAATCAAAACTACCAAAGTTAGA
>CANQLY010000081.1 GCA_947624795.1 uncultured Marinospirillum sp. | reverse complement strand
CTCCGATGGTTTAATTGTTGCCACACCCACCGGCTCAACTGCTTATGCACTGTCAGGTGGTGGTCCTATTATGCACCCTAAACTTGATGCGCTGGTGCTTGTGCCAATGTTTCCACACACCTTGTCTAGCCGCCCTATTGTGGTGGATGGTAATAGTGAAATAAAAATCTTCATTAGTGACAGCAATGAAACTTACCCCCACGTTTCTTGCGATGGCCAAACTCACCTAGTAACCAAGCCGGGTGATGTTATTTATATTCGTAAAAAACCACAAAAATTAACCCTGATTCATCCATTAGGGCATGATTTTTATGATATTTGTCGCACTAAACTTGGTTGGAATTCACAGCAAAGTAACTATTAGTTTTAGATGATAATGGCTTTAAATAGCAATAATTTTAAATAGCAGTTTATCAATGAATACTAAGCAAACAGCGGAAAATTTATGCAAGGTTTTGACCTGATAGGTGATGTACACGGTTGTGGCAATACGCTACGGCGTTTGCTAGAGCTGATGGGCTATTCACAAAAGTCGGGTGTGTGGCGTCACCCTGCAGGAAGGCAGGTTATTTTTGTGGGTGATATTTTAGATCGGGGCCCAAGAATTCGTCAGGCATTGCACGATGTTAGGGCAATGATTGAAGCAGGCACAGCCCACATGGTGCTAGGTAATCATGAGTACAATGCTTTGGCCTACTTTACTTATGATGCGGCAAATAACCCGCTGCGCTCTCATTCTTCAAGGCACCAGCGGGTGATTCAAGAAACCCTAGATCAGTTCGCCCCTTGGCCAGATGAATGGCAATATTTTTTAAGCTGGTTTATGACCCTGCCGCTAGCGCTTGATTTAGAAACCCTTAGGGTAGTGCATGCTTGTTGGGACAGCGCCCTTATGCCTAGTTTTTTCCAGCAATACCCCGATGGAAAAATGACGCCAGAATTTTTACAAGCCTCGGCTATTGTTGGAACCGATGAATTTAAAGTGGTTGATCGCTGCACCCGTGGCACTTGGTTACGCCTACCAGAAGGGCAAACCCAGCAGAGCGGCGATGGGTTTATACGTGACCGTTTTCGCACCTCTTATTGGGTTGATGAGCCTCGCACTTGGGGCGATGTACTTTTTCAGCCCGACCGCCTAAGCCCTGAAACTGAAGCTACGCTTATTTCAAAAGAAGACCAGCAGCGTTTATGCTATTACCCACCGGCTGATAAACCTTTGTTTTTTGGTCACTACTGGTGCCAAGGGTTTCCTTCGGTTATCCGCTCTAATTTGGTGTGTTTAGATTACAGTGCCGTTAAATATGGCCGTTTAGTGGCTTACCGTTTTGACGGTGAAGCAAGGCTTGATGCCCAAAAGTTTGTGTGGGTTGAAGTGCAAAAAGATGAGTACCCGCTTTTAAAAGAGCTGCGTGCAGAAATGACCGCTGAACACATTCAGAAAATATAAAATAAGCGGGAACTTAAGTGTGTAAGCTGCGTCTTATTGGGTGTAGTTTCCTCATAATAGTCCTGCTTTGGCGGCCCCTGCGGTCGCCATTTTTTTAGGTAAATGAATTAAAAACCCCTTGGCTGGCTAGATGAATGCTTAAATTGCTTGTTTTACCTTTTGATCAAGACCCTATGCCACTTTCACGTCATTTGTGGAAGGCGCGCTTAGGGCACCGTGTTTTGCCTGATGAGCAAGGTAATCACGTTTTCTGGCTATTAGATGCTAGCCACCTGCCATTTGTTAAGCAAACTTTAGATGACTGGCAAGCCGGCCGTACTACTAAGCCTAATAAAGCTAATACGGGTTCTTTGGTTTATCGCCTTAAAAAAGTACCCGTTACTTTTGTTGTGCTGTTACTTGGTTGTTTGGTGACCGTGGCTTTTGAATGGCTGTTTGGCCCCATCGTTTTTTTGCTTATTTCTTTTACGCCCATGGAATTTAATGGCAGTCAGCTGATTAGTTTGCCTTTAAGTGCCACCTTAGCTTCTGGGCAGTGGTGGCGATTAATTACACCTATTTTCTTACATTTTGGCATAATGCACCTAGTGTTTAATTCCTTATGGATTTGGGTGTTAGGCGAAATGATTGAAAGAAACCAAGGACAGGTTAAACTTACCTTATTAATTTTGTTTACTGCTTTGGTGTCTAACTCAGCCCAATTCTTAATCAATGGTTCCAGCCAATTTGGTGGTTTATCGGGCGTTGTTTATGGTTACCTAGGCTATATCTGGTTGTGGGGTAGGTTGCACCCCCAGCAAGGCCTTGCTTTGGGCAATGCATTGGTTGTGTTTATGTTGGGTTGGATGGTTTTAGGCATGACAGATTTTGCACGTTCTTTAGGCTTAAATATGGCCAACGAAGCCCACTTAGGTGGATTATTAGCAGGATTAGCCTTTGCGCTTTTGCCTTGGCCTAAGACTGGGTCTAAAACCTAAGGCTGGGTCTAAAACCTAAGACTGGGTCTAAAAATAGGAAGCAAGCATGACTTTTGCAGATATGATTGAAAAAATGAGCCCTGAAATTTATACCGCCCTAAAAAGTGGCATAGAGTTAGGTCGCTGGCCTAATGGGCAGTTGCTAACTGCCAAGCAAAAAGAGATCAGTATGGAGGCTGTTTTGCGCTATGAGGCACAAAGCAGTATTCCAGAAAATCAGCGGGTGGGTTATATCGAACCGAAAAAGAAAAAGCCAGCGGCCACTGAAACTGAAGAAGAATCAGTCCGCATTTTAGAGCAGGGCGAGTCGGGTGCTTAGTTTAACGGGCCGCTTGCGTAAAATGGGTACCCAACACACCACGCCGGTCAGCTATGAATTAAAGCTTGCCGATGGTGCAGGTGGCTTTCAAAGCCTTGCTTTAAACCCTTTGTTGGGTGAAACGATTAGCCTTGAATTTAGTGGCAATATTCACTGCGTTCATTGCGAGCGTAAAACCAATAAAAGCTTTGCTCAGGGGCATTGTTACCCTTGTTTTAAAAAGCTGGCAGCCTGCGATACTTGCATAGTAAAGCCTGAAACTTGCCATTACCACCTAGGCACTTGCCGTGAACCAGAATGGGGTGAGGCGCATTGCTTTAAGCCACATTTGGTTTATTTAGCCAGCACTACTAGCTTAAAAGTGGGCATTACTCGCGAAATTAATAACCCTACTCGCTGGATGGACCAAGGTGCCATTGCTGCCTTGCCCATTTTGAAAGTAAATAATCGCCTAGCTTCAGGCCTAGTAGAAACCACCCTAGGGCAAACGATTAACGATAGAACTGCTTGGCAGCGAATGTTGAAAAATGACGTTGAAGAGTTAGATTTAGAACAAGAAGCGCAGCAAGTGCTTGTGGATTACCAACAACAGTTAACGGCGTTAGAAGGCGTTGAAATTGAACACCTGCCTTTAGCACCTTTTTATTTTGACTACCCGGTTTTAAATTATCCAACCAAGGTTAAGTCACTTAATTTAGATAAAACACCCAAAGTAACGGGGCAGTTATTAGGCATTAAAGGCCAATACCTATTACTGGATACGGGCGTTATTAATCTACGTAAATACAGCGGCTATGAGGTGCATTTTTCTGCTCATTTGTTACAGAAATAAAAGTGGCATTGCTATTAGTCTTAAAACCTTGGTTTTAGTGTTAATTTGCTTGTCGCTTACAGTCTTCTACTCTCCTTGGGTGATAGCAAAAAAAAAGCCACCCACTTTGCTGCTGGAAATAAAACCAAATTCGCCCAATGTTAAGCGTAATATTGAAGCGTATTTAGGTGATATAGAAGACCGCAATACAAGTGAGATGCGCCGCTATGCCCGTTTTGCTCGTGGACAAATTATTCAAGCGCTGGAAGCCTTGGGTTATTACCGTTACCAGATAAACCTTGAGGTGCTGGAAGGTGATCCTGCCCAGTTACTGGTTAAGCTTGAACCCGGGCAGCCAGTGCGCCTAAAAGAAGTGAGCTTAAAATTAACGGGGCCTGCAAAAGAGTTAAGTGAATTTACCCTGCCTAGTAATAAAAAACTTCGCCCCGGACAACCCTTAAGCCATGCTGCTTATGAATCTGCTAAACAACATTTTTTAGACCAAGCCATTAGCTATGGTTACTTTGCCGCCCGCTTTACAAAAAAAACGCTACAAATAGACCCTGAAGCAGGCACTGCTAATATTTACCTGCATTTTGAATCAGGGCCACGCTACCGTTTTGGCGATGTTGTTTTTGATCAGCAAGGCCAGCTTAATGAAGCCTTGTTAATGCGTTTTATACGCTTTAAAAAAGGTGACTTGTTCAGTGCAGAAAAGCTAAGTGAGTTAAGCCGTGAATTACGGGCTAGTAGTTATTTTAGTGAAGTATTGGTTGATATACGTGAACAACAAGCCAATGAGGCATTAGAAATTCCCGTTGAAGTGCTAGTACGCATGCGTAAACCCCACAGTTTAGAATTAGGCGTTGGATTTTCAACTGATATTGGCCCCAGAGTCAGTGGTAACTGGGAGCAACATTGGCTTAATAGCCACGGTCACAGCCGTGGGGTGGACAGTGAACTTGCAATACCCCGCCAAGCGGTTAGTGCTTGGTATCAAATTCCTTTAACGCCCCCAACAACGGATAAATTGCGGTTTACTACTTCCATTGAAAATGAGCACTTTGATGACCAAAAAAGCCAGCGCTTTGGTGTAGGGGTTCAGTGGCACCATCGGCAAGCCAATGATTGGGACAGAATTTTGTCGCTAAAAGGTCGGCAAGAAAAGTTTCAGGTGGGTGAGGATGAAGCGTCAACTTGGCTGACGTTACCAGGCATTAGTTACGGGCGTTTACACTCTGATCAGCGGGTCGATCCCTCGCAAGGTTATCGCCTACACATTGATGCAACGGCCAGCCACAGGGATTTATTTGCAGACATTAACTTGTTGCAAGTCACGGGTTTGGCACGGGGTTTATACACATTTTATGATCAGCACCGGTTATTAGCTAGATTACAACTAGGTGCTTTGTCTTCAGATGATTTTTCTCGCACGCCTGTTTCGATGCGGTTTTTTGCTGGGGGTGACCAAACGGTTAGAGGCTATGCTTACCAAGAGTTAGCGCCTAAAAGTGAATCGGGCCGTCAGCAGGGTGGCCGCTATTTAATTGCCGCCAGTACAGAATACCAATACAGCCTTACACCCACTTGGCGCTTAGCAACCTTTGTTGATGCCGGTGATGCCACTTTAAAACGCTATGATCTAAATGCATTAAAACTGGGTGTGGGTGTGGGTGTGCGTTGGATTTCGCCGGTGGGGCCTTTGCGTCTTGATTTTGCTAAAGGGTTAGATGAACAGCTGGGTGGTTGGCAGCTGCACTTTTCGATGGGGCCTGAGTTATGACCCAAAAAATAGCGCGCATGGCAACCTTAGTGAGTCGGCTATTGTTGTATGGATTCAGTTCTGTTTTAAGCTTGATTCTACTGCTTTTAATCGTGTTATCGGGTTGGTTGTTTTTTACGACCTTAGGTGGGCAATGGTTATTTCAACAAATACCAGGGCTTAGTGTGCAGGGTTTTCAGGGGCAGCTTATTGGGCAGTGGCAGGCCAAAACCGTGCAGTGGCAAAGCCCCAGTTTAAACCTTGCCATAGACGATGTGGTGTTTGATTGGCAGCCCCATTGCCTGTTAAAGCGTGAAGTGTGCCTAACTAATTTACACCTTGGCCTTGTTCAGGTGGATACGCCCGCCCAAAGCCCTGCTCCAGCCAGTGCTTTGCCCATTGATTGGTCTAGTTTGCGTTTGCCTGTTATTGAATTACCAGAACTTGATTTATTAGAGCTGGCTTATTTACACGGGATTACCATTGAAAAACTAAGCCTAGGCCAGTTAGAAATGAACGGTGAACCACAGTTAAGCCATTTAAAGTTGGCGGCTAACTGGCAAGCAAAACGCATTAGCCTGCATGAACTGCAAGTACAAAGCCCTTTTTTGCCGGGCAACGAAGGCAGTCAAGTGACTTTAAAAGGCTGGCTTGCCACTGAAGAAAACTGGCCCTTAGCGCTAAGTTTAAGCAGTGAGTTCAGCGATGCGCCTTTAAACTTAGCCTTAACGGGTGATTTTTCTAAACTGAATTTAAATGCCAGCCTTGCCTTGTTAAGCCAAAAAGAAGCGGCCTTGCGTTTAACGGGCTGGGTGAATTTATTGCAGCCTGCTGCACCCTTAAGCTTGAATTTAACGTGGCAAAACCTAGACCCACCCAAGCTTCATTCGCTGTTAGCTAGCTGGCCTAGTAACCTTAAATTAGATCAGGGTAAGTTAAGCTTGAAAGGCGATTTAGCCAAGGGTTGGCAGCTAAAGCTTGATACTGAGCAGCAGCTAAATGCTTTACCCGTAAGCTTAAGTTTAGCCTCTAATTTAAGCTGGCAAACCTTGCAATTAACGCACCTAAAACTCAGCCAAGGCGAAGAGAATTGGTTAAATTTAGAGCTTGAGCTGGCGCAAATGGCAAAACAGCATTTTAAGTTGCAAGGTAAAGTGAATGGGCAAATTGTTGCTGGTTTGCCAAAGCCCCTGCAGCTTGACAGTGAATTTAAGGGGTTTTTAAATAACCGTTATTTAAAAAAGCAGTCGGTTGATTATGCCTTGCAGCTAACCCAGTTTAACTTAACCGTCGATCAAGATCAGGTGGGGCTTGCCCTTGACCTTAACCCTGCAAGTTGGCAAGCGGCACTGAATGTTGATGTGGTTGATTTAGCAAAGCTTAGCCAAAATTTATTAAAGCTTGCTAATCGGCTATTGCCTGAAGTAATAACCACTGCCGACTTAAACCGTTTATTAAAAGCCGATGCGCTGGTGGGTGATATTCAGCTAAATACAGCGGCAAATGTATCGCCCATCATGCAGTTAAAAGCCGATGCCACTAACCCTAACGCTTTGACTGGGCACGTTTTACAGGCCAAAGCGTTAGAGCAAGCATTGGGGCAAGGTTCGTATCAGTTAGCTTGGGTAACCAACCAGTTAGCTTATGCATCGGTTGCGCTTGAAGGCGTGGATTTAAAGTTTGCCTACACGGGGCAAGAAAATTACCAAGACCCAGCATTAAGCTTAGATTTTACAGGCCTAAAGCTAACCCAAGAAGACCCTTTAGCGCCATCTAAAGCCCCTTTGGTGTTAAAAAAATTACAGCTACACCTGTCAGGCCTGCTAAGTCAGCACCAATTAACCAGTGGCTTAGTGATTGATGACCAGCCGTTAATATTTACTATTCAAGGCGGTGTGCAACTAGAAAGCTTAGAAAATTTACAGTGGGATTATCAGCTTGCGGCTTTAAACACTGAATTATTAACGCCTTGGTTACCCGAAGGTTTGCGTTGGCTTGACCAAATAGGTGGCAAAATAAAAGGCCATTGGAAAAATCAACAGTTAAAAGCCAGTCTTGATTTAAAAGGTGGACCAGGCGAACTGGCAGTAAAAGTTGAAGACACGTTAAATAACACCTTTGCTTGGGTGCCGTTAAATTATCAGCAATTCAATGTAGGCCTTAGCATTCAAGACCAGCAATTAACTACCCGCTTAACACTTAACGGCGAACAGCTGGGTAATTTAAGCACTGAACTTGCGATTGCTCTTGAACCCAATGCCAGTAACCAGCAGCGTGCTATTCAGGGCAATTACCAGCTAGAGGGTTTGCAGCTACAGCTTTTGTCGCCTTTTATTGAATTAGACAAGCTAGTGGGGCAACTTGCGGGTCAGGGTGAAATTCGGGGGCATTTGTTAGCACCTGAAGTGTGGGGTAATTTGCAGCTGCAAGGCATAGCCGCCGCCGATAGCCAGTGGCCGGTCAGCTTAGAGCGCTTAGAAGGCGAGCTGGTATTGCAGGGTGAAAAAATGCGTTTAAAAGCTGACTTTGCAACGGGTGAAGGGGGCGAAGGGCAGCTAACGGGGGATGTGCACTGGCAGCCAGAATTAATGGCCAAGGTGCAGCTAAAAGGGGAAGCCTTTCAAGTGAGGGTCGAGCCTTTTGCAAGCTTACAAGTGACGCCTAACTTAACGTTTAGCTATCAAAAAGAGCAACTGTTACTGGCAGGGCAGGTAAAAATACCCAGTGGCGTTATTAGCGTGCAACAACTGCCTAAACAGGCGATTAAAGTATCTGAAGACGCTGAAGTTGTGGGTAGAACAGTGGTAGGTGGCAAAGAATCTAATGTGAACCTAGACATAGAGCTGTTGCTTGGTAATGCAAGTCAGCCAGAAGGCCCCCCTTTAAGCTTAGATGCGATGGGATTGGTGGCAGAAATACAAGGCCGCTTAAAAATAGCCAATGGCATGCAAACCCGTGGTGAGTTGCTTTTAGTTAAAGGTACTTACCAGTCTTGGGGGCAAGATTTAAAACTACGCAAAGCCCGCTTAAATTTTGCAGGCCCTGTTAGCTTGCCTTCTTTAGACATAGAAGCCGTGCGTGAAGTGAAAGAAGTAACCGTTGGGATTCACTTAACAGGCCGTGTTGATAAACCCGAAACGGCTATTTTTTCTGAACCCGACATGGCCAATGAACAAGCACTTTCTTGGTTAATTTTAGGACGGCCTTTGCGTACTGAAAAAGATGAAAACAGCTTAAATGCTGCCGCCATTTCCTTTGGTTTAAAGCAGGCTTCTGGCATTACCGGGCGCTTAGGTGAAACCGTGGGCTTAAAAGACTTTCAGCTAATGGCCGAAGGCAGCGGCAGCGAAACCAGCGTGGTGGCTTCTGGCTACATTAACGACCGGCTAAGTGTTAGCTATGGGGTGGGTATTTACGATGAAGTATCACGTTTTGTGGTGCGTTATGATTTAACCCGCCAAGTCTATGTTGAAGCGGCCAGTTCCTTGGCCAGCTCCTTAGACATTTTTTGGCGCTTAGAATTTTAAAGTTGAGTTAAATATTGTCCAAACCTTTTTCTGCCATCGCCACGGCTTTAAATATAGCTCGGCCTTTGTTTAAGGTTTCTTCCCATTCCATTTGTGGCACAGAATCGGCCACAACGCCTGCACCGGCTTGAACGTGCAGTTGACCGTCTTTAATAACGGCGGTGCGTATAGCAATGGACGTATCCATGTTGCCATACCAGCTTAAATAGCCCACCGCACCGCCATAAATGCCGCGTTTAACGGGTTCAAGTTCATCCAAAATTTCTAAAGCACGAATTTTAGGCGCACCCGATAAAGTGCCGGCGGGGAAGGTGGCCCTTAATACATCAATCGCCGTGAGTTCAGGGCGCAGCTTGCCTATTACATTAGACACTATGTGCATAACGTGCGAATAGCGCTCAATCGCCAAAGAAGCGGCAGAACCCGAAAATACATAGA
>CANQLY010000080.1 GCA_947624795.1 uncultured Marinospirillum sp. | reverse complement strand
ATAAAGCTGGCTTCTTCGCCCTCTAAAAACTCTTCAATAACTACACGAGAACCGGCTGCCCCAAAAGCATTGCCTGATAGCATATCAATAATTGCTGCTTCGGCTTCCTCTAAAGTCATGGCAACAATAACGCCCTTGCCAGCGGCTAGGCCGTCTGCTTTAACAACAATGGGCGCACCTTTTTCACGCACATAGGCAAGCGCTGGTTCAACTTCGGTAAAGACGCTGTAAAAAGCCGTTGGAATATTATGGCGAGCTAAAAAGTCTTTAGTAAATGCTTTAGAGCCTTCTAGTTGTGCAGCGCCTTTAGAGGGGCCAAAAACAGCCAAGCCTTCTTTTTCAAAATAATCAACAATGCCTTCGACTAAAGGCACTTCAGGTCCTATCAACGTTAAGGCCACGTTTTCTTTTTTAGCTAAAGCAGCAAGGCCAGCAAAATCTAATATGTCTAAGGCCACATTTCTTATTTTTGGCTCAAGCGCAGTGCCTGCATTGCCTGGTGCTACTAACACTTCAGAAACATCCGCAGACTGAGCAGCTTTCCAAGCAAGTGCGTGTTCACGTCCACCGCTGCCGACAACCAATAATTTCATGTGTTTTGTTTCCTGTGTTTTTAAAAAGTTTTTAAAAAGTTTGCTTAAAATAATTCATTATATTATACAGATTTTTTGATCTATAACGCCATATCGCTCTACTTTGGTGCTTTAAGCGTTGTTTTGCATTTTTATCCATAGTTTTGTTTTTGGCGGTTTTCTATCTATTTCTATCTATTTTTATCTTTTTTGTATTTTGTGTTTGACGGTTATTGTGCAGTGCAGTATATTAGGTGGACTTGCTGCACTGCAACATTGCTTTAGCGGCCCTCTATTTAAAGCTATAAAAGGAGCACCACCATGTTCGAGAAAATGATGACTGATATGCAATCAATGATGAAGCCTTATCAGGAAAGCTTAGGTGCTAAGCAGTTTCAGCCTATTTCTAACCTAATGATTCTTCAAGCTAAAACGCTAGAAAAACTAGGTGGTGAGCAGGCTCGTTTTTACACTGAGTGTGTTGAAGCGATGACTAAACAAGTTGAGACGGCTAAAACAACTGACAAAACTAAGCTGCAAGAAGCGCAGGTTAACTTTGCTCAAGACATGCAAAGCCGTGTTAGCCGTTTGTTCAAAACTAATATGGACATTATTACTGAAGCACGTGAAAACGCTACTTCTGAAATTGAAACTTTAAAAACTCAAGTTAAAGTTAAAGCTTAATTTTGTTAAAAAAGTTTAGCGGCCGTACTCAGCAAACTCCCTCTGCCTGATAAAACGTGCTGTTATTTTTACCCGACCTAGGTCGGGTTTTTTATTTTTGATCGTCATTCAAATCTTTCTCTTGCCCAAAACTGCCTTTAGCTAAACTTTTCCAGAGTAAGACGTTTTGTTCAGCTACTTTGCGCATCATTTCCATTGGATTAGCCGCCTGTATAGGGTTAGCTTTAATCGCCTGCTGCATTTGTTCACGTAACAGCTTTTGTTGGTCCATAAATGTATTGATGCTTTGCTCTAAATAGCCACTCATAGAGCCTTGCATTGAGTCACCATAGAAGCGGATGAGCTGTTGTAAAGCCTTGTTGCTGAACATGGGTCGTCCTGATTCATTGTGGCCTTGGTTTTCTTGTTCAGTAATAATTTGTAGTAGGATATTTCGGGTTAAATCCTCACCACTTTTTGAATCCTCAACATAAAAATTTTCGCCATTAACGATAAGCTGTCTAATGTCTTCTAACGTTACATAGCGACTTTCTGAGGTATCATACAGGCGTCGATTGGCATATTTACGAATAACTCGCAAAGCTAACTCCTTATAGAAAACTTGCTAAAATGCATTGGCGTGTCAATATTCAACTTATTGTAACAGTCTAAGTGGTTTAATGACGTACCTTAAGTGATTTACTTTTGTTACTTTATAACACTTAAACTGGTTAAGAAAAAGGCTAGGAGCATTCAATGTTAATAAAAATCCGTAAAAGCAGTGTGATTTTTTTCAAAACGAACGACACACCCAAAGATAGGCTCATTAATTTGAGTAGCCATCTTTACTTAAATTTACGTCAAGTTACACAGCTTTCGCACTATACGCTGAAATCTGATTCAGAAAAATTGAGCATTGACGGTAAGTCGGTGCGCCTTTTTGCAGAAACGAAGGTGATACATTTTACTATGTCACCTACATTTGCATCGTATCCTGATAGTAAAAACAATGAACGTCGTCTTTATGAGCGTCGCTTTTATACACTGTATTTCCCACCTGAAAGCATTCAAGAATACCTTGCACTTCGCCAAGTTTTAAATGGCAATATTCTTAATAATGACTAGGTTTGGCGCTTTATCTTTTTGATTTTTTCACTCAACACGGTTAAACCCCATTAAGCTGGCTACCTAGGGCAGCTAGCTTGATGGATGGATTCAATGCAAATGCTGTAATACTCATTGGTGTTGCCACCTGAGTAGTGACGTGAGTTGCTAGGTGTTTGTGCCGCTAATTGTGCTTCACTGCCTAAAGTTACCCATCTGCCTAATTGTAACGCCACTTCTCCTTCAAATTGTTGGCCAGAAAAACTGGGTTTTTGATTGAATTTTTGTTGTTTAGGCTGAATTTTTTGAGTGCTTAAATTTAACACGAATGCATTACCCACAGGTTTTACTGCTACCCATAAACCGCTTGCTAACCATTCATAACCCGTTTCTATAACGCCTTTGTTATTGGATTGTGTTGGAATCCAAAAGCCTCGTTCAAGCCTTGCTGGTGCGCCTTCCCTAACGACTAATTCAACAATGTCTGATCGAGCAGTTGAGTAGTGGTGGGTGTGTTTTAGCTGTAATTTTTCAAGGTTAAGTTGCCCTTGTGCAAAAAATACGCGCCAACCTTGCACTGGCTGATCTAAGGCATGAATGAGGATTTTAAGCTGTTCTAAATCAGATTGTTTGCCACTAATAACTAGGTTTTGATCTTTTTGACTTGCCTTTGTGCCTTGAGGTAAATGGGGTTTAATGGTGTCCAATACTTCAATTGCAGAACGGTGTTGAAGCTTTATTAGCTGAATTTTATGTGCATCATCTGCTACTGCTTGGGGTACAATGCATTGCAGCATTAGTAAAAATGCTAGGGCTATTTGGCTAAAAAAGGGCGTATGCTTACGATTGTAATACCCTTGTTTCATTATTATTTCCTTAAAAGGTTTAAGTAAAGTGAGTATTAAATAACTTAATACTGAAGCCAAGTACCTGCAAGTCATCAATTGTTAAGCTTGTTTGCAATTTCACCTAACGCTGTTACACCCTTGTGCTATTTATGGGTGGAAGTTAACTTAACTTTAGCTCTAAAATAGATTAAATTTAGTGATAATATAGAAAACAACAGGGATCAGCATGCTACAACCAATGATTGTTACTCCAAAAATTCTTGATAGAAGATCAAATACTAAGCGAAATCGTTTTCCTAAACTAAGCTTGAATTATTCAGTTACATTTCAATTAGAAAAAGGCGAGTTTCACGCTGACGCCACAGAAATATCACACGATGAATTACGCATTATATGCCTTGCAGGCGATATTCCTTTATTAGTTCCTAGAACTGCACACCATCGCCCAAGTGAAAAAATAGTGCATACAGCCATCTTACAGCTTGAAAAAGATTTTGCTATTAAAGCAAAACTGCAAGTGCTTAATTGCCGTCGTTATTCACAGCAAGGTTTTAATATTGCATTTCGTATTGTTGAATTATATGAAAATCAGCTAGAGGAACTAGAGGATTTTTTAATTACGGCAATAAGAAGAAATGTACCAACTGCCAGTATGTTTAGTTAATTTAAATAGATGAATTTATTACTTGTTAGTCCACAAGAAATCGATGATCAGGGTTGTGTATTATTGACTGATCGTAGGCATCAGCACATAACAACCGTTCACCGACTCGGTAAAGGCAGTACGCTACAAGCTGGCGTATTAAACGGTTTATGTGGTGAAGCCACCATTATTGAACAGCGATCTGAGGCGACCCGTATTCAATTAAACCTTTACCGTAAACCACCAAGCGCTTTGCCTGTTACATTATTGTTAGCCCTGCCTCGGCCTAGAATGTTGGCTAGAAGTTTAGAGCATTTATCTACTTTGGGTGTTAAAAAAATAATTTTAATGCACACGGCACGGGTTGAAAAAAGCTATTGGCAATCGCCTGAATTAAAACCAGAAAAAATTCATCAACATTTAATTTTAGGTTTAGAGCAAGCTAAAGACACTGCATTACCTGAAGTGCTTTTTAAGCCGCTATTTAAGCCTTTTGTTGAAGATGAGCTTGCTTCTTTGGCTGCTAACTCTTACAAACTAGTTGCCCACCCAGGTGATTACCCTGTCTGTCCAAGGGGTATAAATGAGCAGCTAACTTTAGCCATTGGCCCTGAAGGTGGCTTTGTTGATTTTGAAATTCAGCTTTTAGAAGCAGAAGGTTTTCAAGTGGTACAAATGGGTGAACGTATTTTACGTGTTGAAACAGCAGTCACGGCCTTGCTTGCACGGCTTTTCTGAGACAAATTGTCTCACCTATCTGCTTTTGTAAAAGTAGACCTTTTTTTTCATACAAGGTATAACTAGGTCTAAATGTTCGCATATTAGCAACAAGCTAAACTAACAATTAACTTATTCACCCTTGGAGCCAAACCTATTATGGGCTTGTTATGGATTCCACTGTTGCCTATGTTGGGCACCCTGGTACCCTTGTTGGTAGCGCGTTATAGTCGCAGCCGCATTGCTGTGTATACCGCTTTACTACCTGCAATCGCATTGTTTTTATTGTTTATACAGGCACCCGCTGTTTTTAGTGGTGAAGTCATAAAAACAAGCTTTGAATGGATACCCTTGGCAGGCCTTGAAGTCGCTTTCAGGCTGGATGGTTTGGCTTGGTTGTTTGCTTTGCTTATTCTGGGCATAGGCCAGCTTATTATTCTTTACGCGCGTTATTACCTTTCTAAAGAAGATAATATGCCGCTGTTTTATTCCTACCTGATCTTATTTATGACCGCTATGCTGGGCATTGTTTTGTCTGGCAACCTTATTCAGTTATGGTTTTTTTGGGAGCTAACCAGCATTAGCTCCTTTTTGCTGATTGGGTTTTGGTCGCACAAATCTGAAGCACGTAAGGGCGCTCGTATGGCGCTGACTGTCACTGGTGGCGGGGGTTTGGCGCTATTAGCGGGTTTGTTGTTGATCGGCGATATTGTGGGCAGCTATGACTTAAGTACGGTGCTTGCAAGCGGTGATTTAATTCGTGAACATGCCGCTTATCCTATAGCCTTGGTATTGGTGCTGTTAGGTGCTTTCACTAAGTCTGCGCAGTTCCCTTTCCATTTTTGGCTGCCTCATGCTATGTCGGCGCCAACCCCCGTTAGTGCTTACCTTCACTCGGCTACAATGGTTAAGGCGGGTATTTTCTTAATGGCTCGCTTGTACCCTGTTATGTCAGGTACCGAGTTATGGTTTTTAATTGTCAGCATGACCGGTTTAGCAACCTTGTTGCTAGGTGCTTATGTTGCTTTGTTTAAGCACGACATAAAGGGTTTGTTGGCTTATTCAACGGTGAGTCATTTAGGCTTAATCACCCTTTTGTTGGGTATGAATACTCAGCTTTCGACTGTAGCTGCTATTTTTCACATTATGAACCATGCGGTGTTTAAAGCATCTTTGTTTATGGCAGCAGGTATCATTGACCATGAAACGGGCACCCGAGACATGCGGCAGCTTAATGGCTTGTGGAAGTACATGCCTTATACAGCAACATTAGCAATGGTTGCGGCGGCTTCTATGGCGGGTGTGCCACTACTGAATGGCTTTTTATCTAAAGAAATGTTCTTTGCTGAAACCTTGCATCAGGCAACCCTAGGGTCTTTGTCTTGGATGGTGCCTGTGTTGGCTACTTTAGGTACTCTATTTTCAGTGGCTTATTCTGCTCGCTTTATCCACGATGTGTTTTTTAATGGCGAACCGGCTACCGAGCTGCCTAAAATACCCCATGAGCCGCCCCGTTTTATGCGTGTTCCCATTGAAGTATTGGTGGCTATTTGTTTACTCGTGGGTATTTTCCCAAGCTTTTTTGTAGGTCCACTGTTAGCAGCGGCTTCTTCGGCTGCTTTAGGGTCTGAGTTGCCTGAATACAGTTTAGCAATTTGGCACGGGTTTAATTTACCGTTATTAATGAGCTTCTTAGCCATGCTAGGTGGTTTAATTATTTACTATAATCGTAAATATTTATTCCGTTTTCAGGCACAGTTTCCAGAGCCTGATGCTAAGTTAGTTTTTGAAGGGCTAGTGCAATCTTTTGTTGGCAACTGCACCCGCCTTATGCACAGCTTAGAAAATAATTCTTTGCAGCGTTATGTTTATTTATTAATTTTCTTGGCGATGCTTTTACTTGCAGGGCCAATGATTGATTTAAACGCTACTGCAGGGCATAAATCGCAGCTACCCCTTGATGGCTTAACACTAATTGGCGCGATTATTCTTACAATTGCTGCCGTGGCAACAGTGTTGTTCAACCGTAAAAGAATGGTGTCTTTAATTAGCTTGTCTGTCGTTGGTTTAATCGTTTCTTTAGCTTTTGCCCGTTTTTCAGCACCTGACTTGGCTTTAACTCAGCTTTCGGTTGAAGTGGTGACGATGATTCTAATGCTATTGGCTTTGTTCTTTTTGCCACAAAATACGCCAAAAGAATCGCACCCTCGCCGCTTAGTCAGAGATTTGGGTCTTGCTGGTATTATTGGTGGGGTTATAGGCACCATTAACTACGCTATGATTACTCGTCCTTTAGACAGCATTTCTTGGTATTACCTAGAAAATAGCCAAACCGGTGGCGGTGGAACGAACGTAGTTAACGTTATTTTGGTCGATTTTCGTGGCCTAGATACGCTGGGTGAAATTTCGGTATTGGGCATTGCGGCATTGGGCATTTATAAGTTAATTGTGCGTATGCGTTTGTACATGCCTAGCAGTGACCAAACAGGCCGCCCTTGGGCTAAAGGTCGCCACCCTATGATGTTAAGTGTGGTTTCACAAAGCTTGTTGCCTTTAGCGCTGCTTGTAT
This sequence comes from uncultured Marinospirillum sp., assembly GCA_947624795.1. Lineage (GTDB taxonomy): Bacteria > Pseudomonadota > Gammaproteobacteria > Pseudomonadales > Halomonadaceae > Marinospirillum. Next base: position 2,304 of record CANQLY010000080.1, on the reverse strand, counting down.
CCACTTACATTTTCTTACGTGGCCATAATATGCCCGGTGGTGGTTTTATTGCAGGCTTAATTACCTCAGTTGCCATTGTTCAGCAATACATTGCGCACGGTGTTGATTGGATAAAAGACCGTTTACGGATTAATTATCAGTGGTTGGTTGCCAGTGGTATATTAATTGCTGCTTTAACCGGGGTGGGTAGCTGGTTATTTGGCCGTCCTTTCCTTACGTCTTGGTATGACCATTTCAGCCTGCCTTTAATTGGTGAGTTTGAACTTGCTAGTGCCATGTTGTTTGATTTGGGTGTTTACTTAACCGTGGTTGGCGCAACGCTTATGATCTTGGCTAACTTAGGTAAATTAACCACAAGCCATAGCCCGGCAATAAAGGAGAACAGCTAGTGGAAGCCATATTTTCATTTAGTATTGGTTTGCTGACAGCAGCAGGGGTATTTCTTACCCTGCGGGGTCGAACGTTCCCCGTTGCAGTGGGCATTACTTTGCTTTCTTATGCGGTGAACCTGTTTCTTTTTTCAAGTGGTCGCTTAACCATTAACGGTGCTGCGGTGTTGGGAACATCGGAAGTTTATACAGACCCAGTGCCACAAGCATTGGTGCTAACGGCCATTGTTATTGGTTTTGCGATGACGGCTTTTTTATTAATTCTTGCCATGCGCTCTCGTGCCGATTTAGGCAACGACCATGTAGATGGCCGCCTGCCAGTAGAGCTTGAGGAAAAGAAAAAATGATGCAGCAACACTTACCACTTCTGCCAGTAGTTTTTCCTTTAATCGTTGGCACACTGCTGCTTTTGCCACCCATTGCTGACTGCTTAAAAAAACAGCGCAATGTGGCTTTGTCTGCAAGCTTAGTCATTATTTTATTGGGCATTTGGATGATTCAAGTGGCTCATTCTGATGGCATACAGCTGTATTTTCTGGGGGACTGGAAACCACCTTTTGGTATTTTATTTGTTTTAGATCGCACTTCTGCACTGATGGTGCTATTAACAAGCATCCTAACTTTGGGCAGTTTGCTTTATGCCACGGGTGGCGATGACAAAGCAGGTACGCACTTTTATCCACTGTTTATGTTTCAAATTGCGGGAATTAACGGTGCTTTTTTAACCGGCGATTTATTTAACCTGTTTGTGTTCTTTGAAGTGTTGCTTATTGCCTCTTACTCACTGTTAATTCATGGGGGGGGTAAACAGCGTACGCAAGCTGCTATGCACTACGTTATTCTTAACTTGGTAGGTTCAGCTTTCTTCTTGTTTGCCTTAGGTATTCTCTATGGCACGCTGGGCACTTTAAATATGGCAGATATGGCAGCTAGGGTTCATTCTTTAAACCCTGATGAATTGGCGCTAGTAAAAGCTGGTGGCTTATTATTGCTAGTTGTGTTTGGCTTAAAGTCTGCCTTATTGCCCTTGCAGTTTTGGTTACCACGCACTTATTCAGTTGCCAGTGCACCCGTAGCAGCTTTGTTTGCAATCATGACTAAAGTGGGCATTTACAGTATTTTACGTGTCCACACTTTAATTTTTGGTCCTGAGGCAGGTGAATTGGCCAATTTAATTCAGCCTTGGTTATGGCCTTTGTCTATTTTAACATTAGCCATTGGTGCCATTGGTGCGCTTGCCAGCCCAAGCTTGCGCATGTTGGCTGCAAACCTTGTGATTATTTCTGTGGGCACGTTACTAGTGGCAGTTGCCATTGCCACGCCACAAGCAACCGGTGCGGCGCTTTATTACCTAGTGCATTCCACCTTGGTTGCTGCCGCTTTGTTTTTACTTGCCGATGCCATTGGTGAGCAGCGGGGTAAGCCGGGTGACCGTTTTGTAGCGGCACGTAAAGTCCAGCAACCTGTCTTGTTAGGCACTGCTTTTTTTATAGCTGCACTGAGTGTGGTTGGCATGCCGCCCTTTTCTGGCTTTGTAGGCAAGCTAATGCTTCTTCAGGCCGCCACAACGCCTTTACAGGCAAGTTGGGTTTGGCCTGCGATACTCTTAAGCAGCCTTGCTGCTATCGTTGCTTTGTCTCGGGCAGGTACAAGCCTTTTCTGGCGTGTTAATAATAAAAGTAACGTTACAACAGAAGTTGAACCTGTGCCGCTGCTTAAGCTGTCGGGTGTTTGGTTGCTGTTAGCGTGTTCGCCTTTGTTGGTTATTTTTGCAGGCAGTATTACTGAATACACTCGGTTGGCAGCAGAGCAGCTTTTTGATATTCAAACAACCTTAGATTTAATATTGCAACAAGGAGGCAAATAATGCGCTCTCGTTTATTGCCTATGCCAGTGCAAAGCCTATTACTATTTT
>CANQLY010000079.1 GCA_947624795.1 uncultured Marinospirillum sp. | reverse complement strand
GGGGTTTTAGATGCTCGCCGCTGCATTAGCTATTTAACCATCGAATTAAAAGGCAGTATTCCAGAAGAATTAAGGCCCTTAATGGGTAATCGTATTTATGGTTGTGATGACTGCCAATTAGTTTGCCCTTGGACACGCTTTGCGCCCACCACTAAAGAAGCCGATTTTCACCCACGCCACCAGCTAGATAGCAGCGATTTAATCGACTTATTTAATTGGGACGAAACGGCTTTCTTGAAAAACACCCAAGGCTCACCGATACGCCGTACCGGTTACATTAGCTGGCTACGCAACCTAGCCGTTGCACTGGGCAATGCACCGACTAGCCCAGCAATACTAGACGCTTTAACGGCTAGGCGTGACTACCCTAACCCCATCGTTCAAGAGCATGTGCTTTGGGCTTTAGCTAGGCATCAGCAAACTGGCTACCAGAAAACAGCAGATAACCTTCTAGGTTGTTGATTAAATCACGCTCATTGGTTAGCCGCTTACAAGCATCAAAGACTGTTTTGGCTTCCTCGCCCCACCTTAAACGAAACATCACTAGCCACTGTTTAACACGCATCACACGCACAATTTCTTCATAAACCAAAGCATCTAGCTTTAGCCATTCCAATAAAAAACCTATCACCCGTTTAAAATCCACCTGCTCGACTTCTTCGCCAGCTAAGTGTTGTTTTATTTGTTTAGCCAACCAAGGATTAGTCATGGAAGAACGGCCCAGCATGGCATGATCCACACCGCTGACTGCAACGCAGCGTTGGTAGTCGGCCAGCGTCCAAATATCACCATTAGCAAACACCGGCACATCGACCACTTCAGCAATTTTTGCTACCCATTCCCAATGGGCTGGCGGTTTATAGCCTTGTGCACGGGTTCTGGCATGTACGACTAGCTGGGTAATGCCTGCCGCATTTAAAGCGCGGGCATTGTCTAGGGTAAGTTCAGTATCGTCATAACCTAGGCGCATTTTGGCGGTTACAGGTGCGTTTAACGCTTTTAAAGCTTGAGCCGTGGCAAAAGTTGCATCATAAAGGCGGTCGGGGTAGCGCAACATGCTAGCGCCACCTAAATGGCGGTTAACAATTTTGGCGGGGCAACCAAAGTTAAGATCAACCACCTTAGCGCCAGCAGAAATGGCAATTTGTGCATTTTCTGCCAAAGATTGCGGATCACTACCTAATAGCTGTAAATGCACCGGAACGCCTGTTGAAGTTTGGGCATTTTGTCGCAGCTCGGGGCAAAGGCGATGAAAAACACGGGCAGGTTGAGGGCCTTTAGTCACCCGTAAAAACTCAGTAACACAAAAATCCCAGCCACCTTGGCGGGTAATTAAGTCACGGGTTGTTGCATCCATAACGCCCTCCATGGGCGCTACAGCAATTAAAGCGCGTGATTTTTTGTTCAAAACTTACTCACAAGTCAAAAAAATGGCGATTTTTAAAAGACCGCAGTTTACCTAGCCACTCTAGTAAACACACGGCTCTTAGCGTATTTTTCACTGGCCATGTAAAAAGGTAGTCATTCTTGTAGTTGCTACAAGAAAAAATCTGGTGCAAGGTTAACCCTGCAAATTAAGGCACCTATTGAATAAGAGGGCGTGCAATGCAAACAGCCGAGCCAACAACCAATTTAATGATGGAAGGTTTTAACCTAATGCTGATGGGCATGGGGTTTGTTTTTGCTTTCTTGACATTACTGGTTATAGCTACCACTTTAATGTCAAAAATAATTTTGCGTTTTTCTAAACCTGAACCGCAAGTAGTACCCAATAATAAGGGTGCCGCTCGTTTAGTTAAAGGACAAAACTCAGACATCATTGCCGCCATTAGTGCCGCAATTCATCTACACCGCCAGCGTAAATAGTAGTACAAGAATAATTGGACTATTAACGATTGAATTTAGACTCTACAGGTAATGACCATGACTGCACCCAAGAAAAAACTTGGTATAACTGATGTTGTACTCCGTGATGCTCACCAATCACTATTTGCAACGCGTATGCGTTTAGATGACATGCTACCCATTGCTGAAAAATTAGACCAAATTGGTTACTGGTCGCTAGAAAGCTGGGGTGGAGCTACTTTTGATTCGTGCATTCGTTACTTGGGTGAAGATCCTTGGGATCGCATTCGTCAGCTTAAAAAAGCCATGCCTAACACCCCCCAGCAAATGCTATTGCGTGGCCAAAACCTGCTAGGCTACCGCCACTATGCAGACGACGTGGTTGCCAAATTTGTTGAACGTGCCGCCACTAACGGCGTTGACGTGTTCCGTATTTTTGATGCCATGAACGACCCACGCAACCTTGAAAGCGCCATTAAAGCGGTTAAGGCTTGCGGCAAGCACGCACAAGGCACCATTTCTTATACCACCAGCCCCGTTCACACCACCGAAATGTGGGTGGATTATGCCAAGGTACTAGAAGACAAGGGCGCAGATTCTATTTGTATTAAAGACATGTCGGGTATTTTAACGCCCTACAATGCCTTTGACCTAGTCACCCGCCTAAAAGCACAAACAGGCTTAGAAGTTCAACTTCACGCCCACGCCACTGCTGGTCTTTCTGATATGACCATCCTAAAAGCGGTTGAAGCAGGCGTTGACCGTGTGGATACGGCGATTTCTTCAATGTCGATGACTTACGGCCACTCGGCGACTGAATCAGTGGTTGCAGCGCTTGCTGGCACCGACCGTGATACGGGCCTAGACCTATTAGCACTAGAAGAAGTTGCGGCTTATTTTCGTGAAGTGCGTAAAAAGTACGCTCAGTTTGAAGGTTCTTTACGTGGCACCGATTCACGCATTCTGGTGGCACAAGTGCCCGGCGGCATGTTAACCAACATGGAAAGCCAATTAAGAGAACAGGGTGCAGCCGACAAGTTTGACGAAGTATTAGCTGAAATTCCTCGGGTACGTGAAGACCTAGGCTTTATTCCTTTAGTCACGCCGACCTCGCAAATTGTAGGCACACAAGCCGTTATTAACATTTTAATGGGCGAACGTTACAAGACCATCTCAAAAGAAGTGCAAGGCATTTTAAAAGGTGAATATGGCGCTGCACCGGCTCCTTACAATGCTGAGTTGCAAGCACGCGCATTAGAAGGTGGTGAAGCCATTACTTGCCGCCCTGCCGACATGATTGACGACGAAATGGACAAGCTAGCCATTGAAGTTAAAGCCAAAGCTAACGAAGAAGGCATTCAGTTAGCCAAAGGTGAACAAGAAATTGATGACATTCTAACCTATGCCCTCTTCCCACAAATTGGCCTTAAGTTCTTACAAAACCGTGGCGATGCGTCTGCTTTTGAATCTGTGCCTACCCTTGAAAGCGCACAAGCCGCTACGGCGCCAGCACAACAATCAGCACCAGCGGCCAACGATTCAGGTGTTTACACAGTCAAAGTGAACGGCCAAGCCTACGTTGTTGAAGTGGCTGAAGGCGGTGATATTGCAGCGATTAGTTCTACGGCACCCGTTGCAGCGGAAGCAGCGCCAGCAGCAAGTTCTGGCACGCCAGTCAGCGCACCACTTGCCGGTAATATCTTCAAAATCATGGTAAAACCCGGTGAAGCCGTTGAAGCTAACCAAGTGGTTATTATTATGGAAGCCATGAAGATGGAAACAGAAATTCGTGCCGCCCAAGCAGGTACTGTCGGGGAAATCACTGTACGTGAAGGTGATGCCGTTCAGGTTGGCGACACCCTACTGACTATTTAAGCGGAACTGACTCATGGATAAAATTCTACTACTGTGGGAAGGCTCTGGGTTATATAACCTTAGCCTACCGCAGTTTGTAATGATCGCTATTTGTCTATTGCTGTTGTATTTGGCCATAGTCAAAAAGTTTGAGCCTTTGCTGCTACTGCCCATTGGCTTTGGTGGCTTGCTTGCTAACATTCCTGAAGCGGGTTTAGCCCTGTCTGCTTTTGAGCAGTCTTTAGCGGCTTTTGATCCTGCCGTGATGCAGTCTTATGCCGATAAGCTAGGCGTGGTATTGGATGGTGGCAGTAAAGCCGCCAACCAAGATATTCTATTGCCTGCCATTAAAAGCTTAAGCGACATTACTGTTATGCAAGAGCTGAAAGGCATGGCAGCGGCGGCAGGTTACACCGACGGCATGCTAAATACTTTCTACCAAATCACCATCGCCTCAGGCGCAGCACCACTTATCATCTTTATGGGTGTGGGTGCCATGACTGACTTTGGCCCACTGCTTGCTAACCCACGCACGCTCTTTTTAGGTGCGGCGGCACAGTTTGGTATTTTTGCTACGGTCTTAGGTGCGGTTGGCTTATCTTCTTTGGGCATTGTTGATTTCAACATTAACCAAGCAGCAGCCATTGGGATTATTGGTGGTGCAGATGGCCCAACGGCTATCTACGTTGCCAGTATGCTTGCGCCTGAGCTTTTGGGTGCCATTGCTGTAGCAGCTTACTCTTACATGGCGCTTGTGCCACTAATTCAGCCGCCCATCATGCGTGCGCTAACCACAAAAGCTGAACGCGCTATTGTTATGAGCCAGCTACGCCCTGTCACTAAGCGTGAGAAAATTATTTTTCCTATCGCAGTTTTAGTATTGGTTGCGCTCTTCTTACCTTCAGCTGCGCCTTTATTGGGCATGTTCTGCTTAGGTAATTTAATGCGTGAATCGGGTGTGGTTGATCGCCTTTCAGACACGGCACAAAATGCACTAATCAACATTACCACCATCTTCCTTGGCTTGGCGGTAGGTTCTAAGTTGGTTGCTCATTTGTTCTTAACCGTAGAAACCTTGGGTATTTTGGCGCTTGGCATTATTGCTTTTGGTATAGGTACTGCAGCAGGGGTACTGATGGCCAAGCTAATGAATAAGATGAGTAAGATGCCGATTAACCCACTCATTGGTTCTGCCGGTGTATCAGCAGTGCCTATGGCGGCTCGTGTTTCTAACAAAGTAGGCTTAGAAGCTAACTCACAAAACTTCTTATTAATGCACGCAATGGGACCTAACGTAGCCGGTGTTATAGGTTCGGCGGTAGCGGCAGGTGTGATGATTATGTATTTAAAGTAATTTAATACTGTATTTGCTTAAAGAATAAAGTAAAAAGGCCGAAACTATTAAAGTAAAGTTTCGGCCTTTTTATTGCTTCTCTTAATTGGAAGCTTTAATTGTTAACTTAAGTAACTGCCTAAGCAGCTAGTTTTAATTTTACTTGTTCAGTTTCGCCATACAGCGCTTCTTCCCAAGCCTGACGCAAACGTAACTCTTCAGCAAGTGCTAACAAAGTTTCTATGGTCATATTAAGGCTCCCTCTGCCTGTGTTTCTAATACTTTGGACGAATGTCCATCTACAATATAGCAGGTGACTGGTAAGTCAGCTAGTTTATATAGATAAAGAATATTTATAAGTTTTTCATTAAGTTATGATTAATTTTATCTCGCAAACGCACATTATCGAAACACGGTTTATTCACTAATAATTAACTTAGCGCACCAATCTAATGCTAGGTTAAACATGGGTTTTTAATTAAGGAGTTACACAATGGTTTTTGCTATTTACGAACAAGGGTTACGCATTCACACCCCTAAAGAACAACTGCTCGTTCGTCCTGGCATTCGACAAGCTCAAGCCATTAGTGCTAGCCGTCGCCTGCTTGACCACAAAGGCGACAGTGAACACGACCAAGACATTAGTAACCAAACTTGGGTTCACAATTACGCAGAGCAAAGTGCCGAAGAAAAAGATTTACAACAACAACAAAAAAAAGCAACGCAAGCCTATACAAAAGTTGAGCAAAGCAAAAAAAAACGCATCTCACTATTACCAGCAAGCCTTGTAATGTGCAGCCCCGTCATTACATTGCCCACCACAGCAAATTTAAATGAAGCTTGGGCATTAATGCAAAGGGAGCAAATTCACTATTTAGTGTTGCTTGATGAGGCAGGCGAGCTTGCTGGTGTTATTGATGACCGTGAACTCTTAAAAGAAGCAGCAGGCGTAGGCGATCTTAGTAAACAAAAAGGCATTGATTTAGCCACCACACCCACACTGATGCTAGTAAAAACACCCCTAGTCACGGCCACAGAAGAAACCGATATTCGTGACATTGCACGCGTTATGCGTGCCCAAAAAATTAGAGCCATGCCCATTGTCGATACAGAAGGCGTGCTACAAGGGTTAGTAACACGCTCTGATTTAATGCTAGGGCTTGCTAACCAAACGCTGGAAATTTGGACTTAACGCTCACGATTTTGCTGCATTAAAGCAGACAACTTGTTTTGTAGCCGACCTTCAGTTGAATCACCTTGCTGCTTTTTTTGGGCTGACGGCTGCTTATTTTTTTGCTCTAATGCTTGCAAATGCTCTTGTGCAAAACCTGCTTCTTCTTGAGTGACTAGGCCTGCGTCGTTGCCTTGCAAATCTAACCTTTGCGCCCCTTCTTTGATGCAACGTGAATAGCGAGGCAATTTGACATAACAGGCTAAAGCGCGACGAATTTTTTTAATGTCGCCCCCCTCTTCTGCTAACAATTCTTTATGAATGCCCACTTTTAAAGGCTGGGGTTGGCTGGGTATAAAAACATTAGGGTAGGTTGCCACCCAATGCTTTAAGCGCTCTTGGGCACTCAGCTTGTCTAGGTTAGCCTTAGCCTTTGGTGGTTCAGTTTTTGGTGTGGGCTGCGCTTCTTCTACTTCTTCTACTTCTTCTACTTCTTCTACTTCCATTTGCTTTTTTTCAACCACGTTTTCTATTACCGGCGCAACGGCGTGTTCTATCGCTTTAGAGGGCGTTACAGCAACATCTAAAGGTGCAACATCTAAAGGTGCAGCTGCCTTGTGTTCTGGGTGAGGTTTAACAAAGCTACTAAAAGCATGGCTTAGCTGTTGGCGTAAAGCATCTAAGTCAGCTTCCAAACGCGTTACTCTGGTTGTTAATTGCTGAATTTCTTGCCGTGCATTTTCTAATGCGCCAATACTTCTATCAGCATAATTTTCTAGCTGTCCAAATAAATTCCCAACATTGATTGTAGATTTTGATGACATAAAAAACTCAACCTAAAGTTTACGCACTAAACAACGAATAGCATAAGCGTAACGATTACCTTCTTGTGCCGGATAAGTATCACGGCTCGTTTCCAACCATTCATTCATATTAACGCAAGGAAACCAAGTGTCGCCCTGTGGCTCTGCATCAACTTCTGTTAAATACAGGTAGTGCGCCAAAGGAAACGCTTGTTGGTAAATCTGCCCGCCCCCTATCACCATAATTTCTTTAGAACCGTCAATGATTGCTTGTGCATCAGCAATTTTTAAAGCGGTTGCAAGATTAGCCGCCACTTTAACGCCTGGGTGATTAAATTCAGGGTTACGACTAATAACAATATTAGTGCGCCCGGGCAAAGGCCGCCCAATGGATTCAAAGGTATTACGCCCCATCACCAAAGGCTTGCCTAACGTGGTGCGCTTAAAGTGTGCAAGCTCTTCTGGTAAATACCAAGGCATTGCATTTTCAAAGCCTATAACACGGTTTTTAGCTGCAGCCACAATGATAGCGATAGGCGTTTCTAGCTGCTCTGCTATTGGTTTTAAATTTTCTAAGCTCATACAGCCACCGGTGCTTTAATTAAATCATGGCATTGGTAGTTTTCAATGCTGATATCATCAAAAGTAAATGCAAATAAGTCGTTAATTTCAGGGTTAAGTTTTAGCTGGGGCAAAGCAAAAGGCTTGCGGCTAAGTTGTAAATCGGTTTGTTCTAAATGGTTAGAATAAAGGTGTGCATCACCCAGCGTATGTACAAAATCGCCCACCTCTAAACCACACACCTGCGCCACCATGTGGGTTAACAAAGCATAGCTGGCAATATTAAAAGGCACGCCTAAGAAAATATCGGCGCTGCGTTGGTAAAGCTGGCAAGAAAGCCTGCCATCGGCCACATAAAACTGAAACAAACAATGGCAAGGTGGCAAGGCCATTTCATCGACCAGCGCAGGGTTCCAAGCACTGACTAATAAGCGCCGTGAATCTGGGTTAGTTTTAATTTCTTCAATTAAATTGCTAATTTGATCAACAAAACCCCCATCATTTTTTGGCCAAGAACGCCATTGGTAACCATACACAGGGCCAAGGTTGCCTTGTTCATCGGCCCATTCATCCCAAATAGAAACGCCGTTTTCTTTTAAATAAGCAATGTTAGTATCGCCTTTTAAAAACCACAGCAGCTCATGAATAATGGAACGCAAATGAACCTTTTTAGTGGTAACCAGTGGAAAACCCTGCTGCAAGTTGTAACGCATTTGGTAGCCAAATACGCTGTAAGTACCGGTGCCGGTGCGGTCAGACTTGTAAGTGCCTTGGCTTTGTACATGGTGCATTAAATCAAGATAAGCGTTCATAACCAACCCATTAAAAAATACGTTTATTATGCCTAACTTAGGCAGTTTTAGCAGCTTTCTGGTGACGGTAAGCCAAGTGCATAAGCAATGCACCCGCTAGAATCATTGGCAAGGAAAGCAGCTGCCCCATGCTTAAACCACTTAGCAAGAGACCCAAATGGGCATCGGGTTCACGGGTAAATTCAACCATAAATCTAAGCACGCCATAGCCCATTAAAAACAAACCACTCACACTGCCAACAGGGCGAGGGTGGCGTGAAAACCACCAAAGTAAAGCAAACAATACCACGCCTTCCAAAGCAAACTGATACAGCTGCGAGGGGTGGCGAGGATCTGGCCCTGCACCTGGGAAAACCATCGCCCAAGGCACATCTGAAGTACGCCCCCACAGCTCGCCATTAATAAAATTACCAAGCCGCCCTAAACCTAAACCGATGGGAGTAAACGGGGCGATAAAATCACCCAACTGTAACCAGTGAATCTTGTGCTTGCGGGCAAACAGCCAAACGGCTAAAACCACACCCAAGAAACCACCATGAAACGCCATGCCACCTTCCCAAACCCTTAATAGCCAAAGCGGATCTGCCAGCACCCTGTCAAAATGATAAAACAACGCATAACCTAAACGTCCACCTAAAATAACCCCAATGGCACTGTAAAACAGTAAATCACCCACCTGCTCTTTGGTTAAACCAAGGCGGTCGGCACGCTGCCGCGCTAGCCACCACGCCGCCAAAAACCCCACTAGGTAAGTTAGCCCATACCAATGCACTTGAAGCGGACCAAGGCTAATGGCAACAGGATCAATTTCAGGGTAGATCAACATAAACGAATTAACTCCAGACTTTAAAAAACACCAATACAGTACTAGCTAGCTGCCAACACTTAAAATAACAACAGCTTTAAACCCACTAAAAACAACATCGCTGCAAAAAGGCGCTTTAAAAGTAATTCAGGTAAGAAATGGGCTAAACGCGCACCCACCCGTGCAAAAGGAACGCTTGCAATACTAATGCCAATAAATGCAGGCCAATAAATGTAACCACTTGATAAATCAGGTAAATTAGGGTGCTGCCAACCGGCCCACAAATAACCTAAAGCGCCAAACAAGGCAATGGGAAAACCCAAAGCAGCCGAGGTTCCAACAGCTTGGCGCATGCCTGCATTGCACCAAGTTAAAAAAGGC
>CANQLY010000078.1 GCA_947624795.1 uncultured Marinospirillum sp. | reverse complement strand
CTAGCACACAGCTCTAAATCTTCTTCGCCTTCGTTTAAAATGTGACGCACCAGCCAACGGGCTAAAGGCACTCGCCCAGCTGGGTCTTTTTGAACACACAATACCCACAACTGATGTGCAGACACAGCCCTGTTGTAAAGCATGGCTAATAAAGGCTGCCATTCATCTGCTAGACCAGAATCTAGGCTTGAATCTTTTTCAGGGTCTTGCGCTTCTTTTAAAGAATTAACTAAGCTTTCTAATAAACGGCACAAAGTCGAAAAATTGACTAGCAGTAATTCAGCCGATTTCTGTACATTTTCAGGCAGCACACCTTGGGGCCAACGGTGTGTGACAGGCCTTGAATCTTTTGGTAAATCGGCAATTAATTCATAAAGTGACTCATAAAGCTCACCTAGGTCACGCTCTATTAATTCTAAAGGTAAAGCTAGCTGATTAAGTAAACTGGCCATTTCTGGGCCGCTTGAACCTAGCTTATTTAATAACTCTGGCTGTGTCTTTTTTAGTAGGCGTAACCAGCTTAATGTAGCATTAAAGCGAAAGCTTGCCGCAAAGTGATTAATGGCTTTATCGGGTAGGTGGTGCGCCTCATCAAACACATAATAGGTTTGCTCGGGTGCAGGTAAAATAACCCCACCACCCAAAGCTAAATCAGCCAATACAAGGTCATGGTTAGCAACAATAATGTCGGCTTGTTCCATTGCTCTTCGTGAATTAAAAAATGGGCAAGCGCCATTGTAGTGAGGGCAACGGCGATTTTTACAACGCTGATGATCCATTGTTAATCGCTCCCATACTTCATTAGATAAGCTTTCTTCTAACGAATCTCGGTCACCATCCCATGCGCCACTTGATAAATCTTCAGCTAATTTTTCAAGTTTATCTTGCCCTGAATCACTCGTGTATTTAAGTAATTCAGCTTGGAATAAATCCAGTGTTTCATCTTTTTCTTCAGGTTTTATTTTATCTAAGGCTTTAATAAGCTGAGACGTACAAACGTAGCGCCCCCGCCCTTTGGCAAGGGCAAAACTAAACTCTAAGCTGGTCAGTTTAGCTAAATCAGGCAAATCACGTAATAGCAACTGCTCTTGCAAGGCAACCGTTGCTGTGGCTAGCACTAGCTTTTTTTTACGCTCTTTAGCAATAATTAAAGTGCCCAACAGGTAGGCAAGGGTTTTTCCTGTGCCTGTGCCTGCCTCTATTGCTATCAGCTGCTTATTGCTAGTGCGTAAGCCTTCTTCATCTTCTTGAATAGCGGCAAAGCTTTTAGCAATGTCGGCTACCATGTGAGCCTGACCCCGACGTGCCTTAACCCCTCGACCCGCTAAAAAATCACGGTAGGCTTGCTGTATTTGCGCTTGCCATTCTACATTCATGCGTCTTCTTTTAATAACTCATCAGGTGGATAAACACAAGGCAACTTATTTTTGGTTAAGTCTTCTATGGCCGGTAAAGCAAACGCATCTTCTTCACCAATAAAACTAATCGAAGTACCCAGTGCGCCAGCTCGCCCAGTACGGCCAATGCGATGCACGTAATCTTGTGGGTCTTCTGGCAAATTGTAGTTAATCACATGGCTAATATCATCAATATGAATACCACGCCCTGCTACATCGGTGGCGATTAACACTTCAATGCGGCCTGAACGAAAGTTTTCTAAAGTAGTAATGCGCTTTCTTTGCTCGACTTCACCCGATAACATATCAACGTTGATGCCCGATTTCTTAAGTGCTTCATACACTTTACGGGTTGCATCACGACGATTAGCAAACACCAGCACTTTGGTTAGACCCCAATGTTTAATAAGCCGTATTAATAACGCCAACTTGTCATCATCTGCCACTAAAAAAGCGTGCTGTTCAATGCTATCTGAAGCTTGAATTTTGGTCGCAATTTCAACGGTTTGTGGTGCAATTGTCCACTGATCGGCTAAATTCATTATGTCTTGCGTAAAGGTTGCAGAGAACAATAAAGTTTGGCGTTGTTCTTTATTAGGTGTTGCCCGAATAATGCGCTTAACGTCAGGAATAAAACCCATGTCTAACATGCGGTCAGCTTCATCAAGCACTAGCACTTCTACTTCACGCAAATCTACATCACGTTTGCTGTGAAAATCTAACAAACGCCCAGGCGTTGCTACCAGTAAATCAATCTTTTCACCCCGCAACTGATCACGCTGTTTAACGTAATCCATGCCGCCCACAACCGACAAAAGCTTAAAGGGTGTGTGGCGCATGAGGGCTTCTGCATCTTTACAAATTTGAATAACCAGCTCACGGGTCGGCGCTAAAATTAATGCCCTAGGTGCACCAATTTTTTGACCTGCAGGCACGTCTTCTTCTAATAAATAAGTAAGAATCGCAATTAAAAAAGCAGCCGTTTTTCCGGTGCCCGTTTGGGCTTTACCAATTAAATCGACTCCGTGCAGGGTATAAAACAAGGATTGCGCTTGAATGGGTGTACAGTAATCAAAACCCTGCTCACTAATAGCACGCAATAGCACATTAGGTAACTTTAAGTCTTGAAAGCGTAATTTACCTTCAACGACCGCTACAATATGATCTTCAGGTTTCCAGTCGGCCATAAGCTCTTTTCCTTGTTGCTGATTATTGGGTGTATTTGAAGCAACATGCGATGATTTAGGGCGACGGTTAGAAGGGCTTCTGCGGCGGCGGCGCTTAGTAGTAGGACTTTTTGATCCAGACGATGCAGCAGGGGAATTTGTCAAAACACGACCTCAATTAATATAAAAAATTAAACTAATTTCTGATTTCAGGCAAGTCATCATAGCAACTTTTTTGCCAGCAACCTAACGAGGCTTTAACGCCTTTGCTGCAATTCTCTTACTTCGTCCATTAAGCGTGTAACGCGGCTCACTAACTGAGCACGACTTGCCTCTAACGAAGTAAGAATTTCTTGCTGTTCTGCAAGTAACGCTGGCAACTTGTTAGGCTCAGGTTGCACGTTATTTGCTTTAGTGCCCAGCTCAGTGACACGTTTTTCTAAAGCCGTTAATTTAATACGCAAATCTTGGTTACGCAAACGCTCATCAAGGGTGCTGGCAATTAAACTAACTTCCATTAGGCGCTGCATTAAACTTTTGGCTTGTAAGTTAAGCTTTTCAACGTCGGCTTTTAAGGCCTCATTATTGGCTTTTGAAGTTTTAGCTAAACTTGCGGTTTGCTCTGTTGCTTTTTTACTAGATTCTAACGCCTCTTTACTGGCTTCAAGCGCACCTGATTGCTGCTGAGTTAGCTTGCCAAGGGCTTGTTCTAACTGGCTAGCCTTACTTTCTAAAGTATCAATAGCTGGGCGATTGCGTTGGTGTGCTACCACCCAAAGTTTGCGTATTTCAGAATCAGCCCAAGTCAGCTTTTCATTAAAACTACTGCCTGCAGCCGACAAATCATCGCCCGTTTCTAAAAGGCGCAGCTCTAACTCTTGAATACGATTGCCCAATAGCTGCATTGATTCTTGTTGTTGCTCTATCACTAAACTGGCCTGTTGAAATTGCATAAACTGCCAACCCAACCCACCTAAAGCAACTAAAGCCAATACAATCCCTAGCCAAGCTTTTCCTGTAGAGCTTTTTCCGGTTAAATTTTTAGCTACTTGCTTTGCCTCTTCTTCTTGCGGCCTAGCTTTGGTGGGTTTTTCACTAGGTTTTACAGACTTAGGTTGATTGTTTTCATTGCCTTGGCCATTAAATTCAACATTTTCTAATGCCTCTTCTTCTAACACTCCTTCTAATGCTTCAGTTTGGCTTGCCAACTTAGCTTTAGGCGGCATTTCCATTTCTAAACGCGGTTCTTTGCGGTTCGGCATAAATAAATTTACCAGTGATTGTTACTGTCATATAAAGTTAGTGCTATTTTGCCAAGACTTACTCTGAGTAGCTACAGCAACACTTTGTTTAACCCTTTTTAAGCTACTTATTTTACTCATCAAACCTTGACTTAGTATAACCAAGTAAAAGAGTCGGGTTTGTAAGCCTTGCCAGTGAATGTTATTATAAGTGGGTTAGTTTTTTAGCAAGTTGGCCTTGAAATAGCTTACCTAAGGCACCATCTACTTAACAACGCTTCACTTGATGAGTAATAAAAAAAGGAGATTCACCATGGCTTTTGAATTACCCGCGCTACCCTTTGCAAAAGATGCGCTACTACCGCACATTTCTGCTGAAACACTCGAGTTTCACCACGGCAAACACCACCAAACCTACGTTACTAACCTAAACAACTTAGTACCTGGTACTGAGTATGAAGGCAAAAGCCTAGAAGACATTATTAAGGCATCTAAGTCTGGTCCAGTATTTAACAATGCTGCCCAAGTTTGGAACCACACTTTTTACTGGAACAGCCTAAGCCCTCAGGGTGGCGGTGCAGCAACGGGCGCTATTGCTGATGCAATTAATGCTAAGTGGGGCTCTTTTGCTGAATTCCAAAAAGAATTTGACGCCAAAGCCGTTGGTAACTTTGGTGCATCTTGGACTTGGCTAGTTAAAAATGCAGCGGGCGAATTAGAAATTGTTAATACTTCTAACGCTGGCACACCCATGACTGAAGGCCACACAGCGCTACTGACTGTTGACCTATGGGAACACGCTTATTACATCGACTACCGTAATGCACGTCCTAAGTACCTAGAAGCTTTCTGGGCACTGACTAACTGGGACTTTGTTAACCAGAACTTTGCTGGTTAATTTTTAGTTTAGTTATTCAAAACCCCAGCCTTAAGGTTGGGGTTTTTTGTTTGCAACTAAACTAAGTGTTAGCAATCAGGTAAGTAAATGCTGGTGCAACAAATCTAGCCCTTCAGTTGGTGCAGAACCTAGCAAGTGTTCAGAGTAAGTGGATAAATTACCTAGCTCACACACCACTAATTCACGCCCTTCTCCCCAGCTTTCAATATCAAAACCAAACCGCCGCCAAAAATTACGCCTAGCCGCCAAGGGTTCAAGTGTTAAAGACATGGGTGCTTTTAAACGGCCTGTAATAATGGCTGTTTCTGGCAGTACATTACTCAATGTATTAATCAGGGTGTTAACTAAAAAACTAGACACCCCCTGACCTGACAAAGGGTTAGCATTTTCTAAATCAATTAAGGGTCGAGTACCGGTTAAATCAAGCACTTTAATTTTATTATCAGCAGCTAAAGTTAGGCTCATTCTTGCCCTGTGCACTTGCCCATCTAATTTAGCTGCAAAATTAAAACCTAATTCAGACCGTTTAATGTCTGTATACAACCCCGCGCTGCCATTGGGTATAACCACGGGTTGTTTAACGCCTTCAAGCAACTGTAGCATGCGCATAAAATTATTCTTCAATGCTGACCCTCCATGTTTTATTTTCAAAGACACTCTACTGGATAGGTACCTGAATAAGTGTAAAAAATGTTAGCTGAATGTAACGCTCACTTACCTTTACTTAAATAGAAATAAAACATAAAGGTGCAAAGCAGCTAATTGCACTAACAATAATAAAGCCACGTAGACTAAGTTCCAACGTGTAAAGGCATAGGAAGGTATGCCATAGCGCCCCTGCATGGCTAAATGTGTGCCAGACAAAGGTGAAAGACTAACACCCAAGGCCCAAGCCATTAAAAAAACTAACCCGAGCAAGTTAGGGTCACTCACCCAAGGTGAAAATAACCCACCGGCGGTTGAGATACTAATGACCGGATGCACCCCTAAACCTGAAATGCCCACCAAAACCAATAAAAGCAACCAAGCCTGCCACGGGCCAAACTGCGTTAATTCCAGTGAAAAATTAGCCGCTTGTAGCGCCGAACCTAAACCTGCTGCCAGCACCCCAGCCGATAAAAATAACAAGGTTTCGCCTGACATACTCGGCAACGTTTGCTTGATGTGCTGAAAAAAAATAGTGGGGGCTTTGTCAGCATAACGCCAAACCAATAACACCAGTGTAAATAACAAAGACGACAAAGAAACGAGTGTTAATACCGGAATGTCTTCTTTAATAAGGTGCACACCTAGCACACTTACAGCCAAAGCTAAGGGTAAAGCTAACGCGTGCCAGTGCATAGGGTAAGCCTGGGTTGTTTCAGCTTCTGGTTTATTGATTAATAACCGACCGGCAATAACCAAACCCAAAGCAGCTAACAATAAACCCACGGGCATTAATGTCCATAAACTGGCGCCAGGTGCATTAATTAACACCACCCCCATAGAAGCAAAAAAAGGCGACCAATGTGCAGCAAGGGTAAAACCACGGGTGATGACCAAAGCTTGAAGCGGGCTTAAGTTTTTCTTAGCCGCCAAGCGGTCAGCCATTATTACCATGGCTGAAAAGTTAATGACTGCACCAAAAAAATGCACACCCACCAAAGTTTTCCATAACGCTAACCGACCAACAGGCAACGCTTCTTTTGCAGCAAGCTCACTACTGGCCACTAACCTTAAAAAACTCACCGACAGCAACATACTAATCAGGGCTTGGTTGCCCTCTAATGCCTTCAGCCACCAAAGTGGGCTTGCATTTTGTACTTGCCCAAACACTAGGCCTGCCAAACCTAAAGCCAACATAATTAGCACCTGCACCCTTTGCATAGGCAACAAACGCCCAACTAATCGGCTGGCAGCAAACCATGCAAAGCAACCGGCTAACGTGGCAAGCAAAGGCCAGCCAAAGCTTGCAAGTAATGCCAAAAGTAACATAATGAACAGGCTGTAGCCTGTTAGGGAATCTGTTTTTTTCATTATTGACAATCAGTAATAGCAATCAATCTCTTAGCTTTTTTGTTGTGAAAAAACTCGCTGCTGCATGGCTACTTGCAAGTGTGCTGCTAGTTGTTGGCGTGCTTCAATTGCCGCACGCATTACTGCAAAAGAAAAACCTTGTGCATCGGCATTGCCATGACTTTTAACCACACAACCCTGCAAACCAAGAAAGCTGCCACCGTTATAGCGCACTGGGTCCATTTGTTGTTTAAGCTGGTGCAATAAAGGCCGTGCCATTAAACCCACCAAACGGCTATACCAATTTTTATGAAAAAGGGTTTGAATCTGCCCTGATAAATAACGGGCCAAACCTTCACTGGTTTTTAGCGCAATATTGCCTGTAAAGCCATCACACACAACAAGGTCAACATCGCCATTGAATATTTTATCGCCTTCAATATAACCTGCATAATTAAGGCAAGGGTGCTGACTAATAAGGCTGGCTGCTGATTTAACCAAACTATTGCCTTTAATGGCTTCATGGCCCACATTTAATAAGGCAACACTAGGCTTTGCTTTGCCTTCAACACGACTCACCATCACAGAACCCATTAGCGCAAACTGTAACAAGTGTTCTGGCTGACAATTAATGTTGGCACCTAGGTCTAATAAATAGCTACGGCCTTGGTAAGTGGGTATTGCGGTGCTTATGGCAGGGCGTTCAATGCCAGCTAACATGCCTAAATAATGGCGACTAATCAGCATTAGGGCACCCGTATTGCCACCACTTACCACGCCTTGGCATTGGCCTTGGGCAACCAGCTTTATAGCAAGGTGCATGGAAGAATTTTTTCGATTACGCAAAACAGAAGCAGGCGCTTCATCCATACCAATGGCATCATCGCTGGCTAAAATATGAATACGACTCGTAAAATCACGGCTAAGGGAATGCTGTAAAAGAAGGTTAGTTAACTGTTCTTTATTGCCAACTAGGGTAATGCTTAGAAGGGGGTCGTGCAGTAAAGCTAAAAGCGCACCAGAAACATTAGTACGGGGACCTAAGTCCCCGCCCATAGCATCAATTGCTAAGTTTATCTGCACAATTAAAAGCCGTGCAGATCAGTACTTATTCTGCGTCTTTATTGATGACTTGCTTACCACGGTAAAAACCTTCAGCAGTCACGTGGTGACGGCGGTGAACTTCACCAGTGGTTGCATCAACTGATAAAGCAGATGCCGTTAGTGAATCGTGCGCACGACGCATGCCACGTGCAGAACGGGTTTTTTTAGATTTTTGAACAGCCATGATTATTTACTCCCAGGTTTACTAAACCAAACTTAAACATTCATTGCCCGGATTTTAGTGATTTTTTCAAATCAGCCAGAGCACTAAAAGGGTTTTTTTTCTTTGCGGAAACTTCAACTTCAAACTGCTGCTCGTCTTCAGTGAACCGACTTGGTGCCTGACAACTGCCTTCTGGGTGATAAGCAACCAAAGGCAAGGCTAAAATCAATTCATCTTCCAAAGCGGGCATAAGATCAAGCTTCTCATTTTCTATGAATACTGGTTCATGCGTTCGTGGCAAATTAATTGCCGCTTCTTCGCTTGTTACCAATCCCCACAGGAATTCGCTCTCAAGTGTCTGACTCACTGCTTCCAGACAACGCTGGCATTCTAGAGTCACTTCACCCTTAACGCGTCCTTGAACCTGCAATAGGCGCTGTGGGTCTATACTGAACTGTAACTCATAATGAGCCACGCCTTCAGCACTAACTAACATTTCCTGTAGTCTTTGCATGCCTTGCATAGGCAAATCAATACTGATTGCACGTTCTGCAATGCATAACTTCCAAGGATCTAGCGGGTGATGCAAGTATTCGTTTTGCATAAAATTCAAGCGCGTAATAATAGAGTGACTTAAGCTAAGTGTCAAAGCACAAACACACTTCAGCGCAAAATGTAACAGGACAAGCCTGTAAAGGCAGCTATTCTATGCCTTCAAACACCACAAGTCACCCCCATTGATTAGAACTAAGCAATTCTTACTAATCAACGGGGGTTAATTGCTTACACTTCTTTTAGTTTATTTACTTTCGTTTGAGTTTTCTTACCAAACAACTTTTGCACAACGACAAAGAAGACTGGAATAAAGAAAATACCCAAGAACGTACCCACCAGCATACCCCCAAGCACACCCGTACCTATGGCACGCTGTGCACCTGAACCTGCGCCTGTGGCTATGGCCAAGGGTAAAACACCCAAACCAAAGGCAAGTGAGGTCATAATAATAGGGCGCAAACGGTCTTTTACAGCACTTAAAGTAGCCTCGATCAGCTCAACGCCTTGGTCCAAGTTAGCCTTTGCAAATTCTACAATAAGAATCGCGTTTTTACTGGTTAACCCCACCGTGGCAAGCATGGCTACTTGAAAGTAGATGTCTTGATCCAGGCCCCGTGCAGTATTTGCCAAGACTGCCCCTAAAATACCTAAGGGCGCAACCAGCATAACTGAGGTGGGCACTATCCAGCTTTCATACAGCGCAGCTAGGCATAAAAACACCACCAGCAAAGACAAGGCATAAAGTAGCGGCGCTTGTGAGCCTGCTTCACGCTCTTGGTAAGACAAGCCACTCCAATCAACACTAAAGCCAGGTGGTAGCTGCTTAACTAAGCGTTCAATTTCATTCATCGCCTCACCTGAGCTAATGCCTGCTGCTGCTTCACCTTGCACTTCCATAGCTGCAATGCCATTAAAACGCTCTAAACGGGGCGAGCCGTAATCCCAGTGGGTTGAAGCAAAGGCGGCAAAGGGCACCATTTCACCTTGATTATTTTTTACTGCCCAAAGCAACATGTCTTCAGGTGACATGCGGTATTTAGCATCGGCCTGCATATAAACACGCTTAACACGGCCACGGTCAATAAAGTCATCAATGTATTGACCACCCCAAGCCG
>CANQLY010000077.1 GCA_947624795.1 uncultured Marinospirillum sp. | reverse complement strand
CAACACTGGGCTTTATTGACCCTCGCGCTAGGGTGGGCCGGGTAACGGGTGATGCCACTTTAGAAAGTGCTTACCGTGCTATTTTGTGGTCACGCCTTGCTAATCGAGTTTTATTACAAATTGATGAAGCCTTTGTTGAAACGGCAGAAGAGCTAAGCAACTGGTTAGCTTTGGTTGATTGGAGCGAGCACCTGCTAGGTGACGGCACGCTAATGATTGATGTGTCGGGCACGACGCCGCATTTACGCAACAGCCACGACACCGCCCTGCGGGTTAAAGATGCCATTGTTGATTACTTTAAACAGCAGCAAGATCGCCGCCCTTCGGTGGATAAAGTTCGCCCTGATGTACGCTTTCACTTGCGTTTTGATAAAGGCCAAAAAGCCGTTTTAAGTCTAGATTTAAGCGGCGTTAGCCTGCACCAAAGGGGTTATCGCTTACAGGCAGGTTTAGCTCCTTTAAAAGAAAACTTAGCCGCTGCTTTATTATTGCGTGCCGGTTGGCCTACTATGGCGGCGGAAGCAGAAACAGCGGTATTGCTCGATCCTTTCTGTGGTTCAGGTACGTTGCTTGCCGAAGCCGCTTTTATTGCTTTAGACGTTGCACCGGGTTTATTGCGCCCTTGGCACGGTTTAGAAACTTGGTTAGGCCACCATCCTAGTGTGTGGCAGGTTTTGGTAGATGAAGCAGAAGCAAGACGCGCTGCTGGCGCAGATAAAATATTGAATTTTGAAGGCAGTGACCAAGATGCCCGTGTGATTCAAATGGCTAAAGACAACCTAGAACGTGCTGGCTTGTTAGACAGAGTGCGTTTGTTTGTACGCCCTTTAAACGAATTACCACCGGCTTTTGCACCCCGTGGCTTAATTATAACCAACCCGCCCTACGGTGAGCGCTTAGATAACCTGCCGCAACTAGCAAAGCTGTATGCCGAACTAGGTCAGCAGGTTTGCCAAGATTATGCCCAATGGAAATTTGCGCTTTATACCAATAACCAAGAACTGGCCTACCGCATTCCTTTGCGCCCTTATAAAAGCTACCCCATTAACAATGCTACGTTAGATTGCCGCTTGTATTTATTTGAAGTGCCAGAAGCCAAGGCAGGGGTAGTTAATCCACCAGTTTCTAATGCGAATGAAATTACTGCGGATTCGACTAATGTAGGTGAAGCTGCAGATGTTGATTTAGCGCCTGTTGTCAATGTCGCCCCGAGGGCTTTAAGCGAAGGCGCACAAATGTTTGCCAACCGCTTGGCTAAAAACTTGAAAAAGCTTTCCCGTTGGGTGAAGCGTGAAAACATTGATTGCTACCGTGTTTATGATGCTGATATGCCAGAATATGCCTTAGCCATTGATGTGTATGGCGACCAAGTACACGTGCAAGAATACGCACCGCCTGCCACCATTGATGAAAGCAAGGCACAAAGGCGTTTAATGGAGGCGCTGCAAGCCATTCCTAGTGTGTTGCATGTGGCTGCTGACAAAATCCATTTAAAAACCCGCCGTAAACAAACCGGTAAAAGGCAGTATGAAAAATTTGCTGGTCAAGGGGTGTTTTTTCCAGTGCGTGAAGGGCAGGTAGAACTGTTAGTTAACCTAACGGATTACCTAGATACCGGCGTGTTTTTAGATCACCGCCCCATACGTTTACGTCTTGCTAAAGAAGCCCAAGGTACCCGCTTTTTAAACCTGTTTTGTTATACCGGCGCGGCGACGATTCATGCGGCAGTGGGCGGCGCAATTCATACCACTAGCGTTGATTTATCTAAAACCTATTTAGATTGGTTAGAAAGAAACTTGCGTTTAAACCGTATGGATTTAAAGCGCCACACTCGTGTGCAAGCCGATTGCCGTGAATGGTTGAAGCAAGAAGGCAATGCTTATGACTTGATTTTTATGGATCCACCTACTTTTTCTAACTCTAAACGTATGCAGGGCACCTTAGATATTCAGCGTGACCAAGAAGAACTGGTTGATTTAGCCATGGCACGTTTAAGCACTGACGGCTTGCTAATTTTCTCAAATAACCTGCGTGGCTTTAAAATTAGCCCCGAGATTTTAGAAAAATATGAAGTGGTGGATATTACCCGCCAAACGCTTGATCCAGATTTTGAGCGCAACACTAAAATTCACCAGTGTTTTGAAATTAGGCATCTATAGCACTTTTCCATAACAAATCTAGGTCTGTTAACCAGCGGCCTAGACTTCGCCAAGGATTAGTGTAAACAGCTAGGGGTGGCAAGGCTGCCTCTAGCTGCGCTTTTTCATCAGCAGTTAAGTTCATAAATCTGTCTAAAGAAACTGCATCTATCCAAGGATTGCCTAGTGCGGCATATTCCCAATCTAAAAGAATCCAGCTTTCGTTATTTAAGCCCTTGTTATTCAACAATAAATTACCGCCATGCAAGTCATGGTGAGTTAGGCGATAACAACTGCTTGGCCAGCTTTGGCTTTCTTTTACTAAGGCTTTTAACAAAGGTTTGCTTGCAGCTTGGCTACCTGCGAGTTGCCAATAACTTTTAAGTAGTTGTGGGTAATTTTGTGCTGCTACTTGGCAAGGTGTTTGCCATAACTCTATAACTAGCTGAATTAAATTTTGCCGCTGCGCAGTGCTTAATTGTTTGGCTTGCGGGTGCTCACCTTCAGCTAAACGCATTAACACACCTAGATCACCCGCAACCAGTAATAAACGTGGCACCCAAGCTTTGTTTTGCAAACAGGTTAATAGTTTTGTTTCTCTCTGATGGTCTACCCCGGGTGCTTGCCCAAATTGCCGCCACACCAACTTACCCACAGGGCTAGTAATCAGCCAATGGCTATTGCCTGTCCCTTCAGCAAAAAACTTAGGTTCTTTTAAAGGGCGATAATCAGCAGGCAAGTCGGGCAGCTGTAATACTCTTTTTGAGTTAGAATGGGTCTGTCTCATCGGGGTGCCCACGGTTTGTACTTGTGTGGCTGAGAAAATCTACCCGCTGAACCTGATCCG
Organism: uncultured Marinospirillum sp.; assembly: GCA_947624795.1. Taxonomy (GTDB): domain Bacteria; phylum Pseudomonadota; class Gammaproteobacteria; order Pseudomonadales; family Halomonadaceae; genus Marinospirillum. The sequence goes on along the minus strand of CANQLY010000077.1, from coordinate 6,711 downwards.
GCTAATACCGGCGTAGGGAGTGGGATGGACAAGGTAATTCTAATCATGAAGCAACACTTCTCTGGTTTTAACTTCGCTAATTTTAAGTGGAGCAGCTTATTATTGCTGCCGTTATTCTTTGTGGGTAGTTTATCGGCTGCCACCTTAAATGTTTATACCTATTCTTCTTTTACCAGCGATTGGGGGCCAGGGCCTAAGTTAAAAAAGGCCTTTGAAGAAGAATGTGCTTGCCAGCTCAAGTATATCAGCAGCGATGATGGGGTTAGCCTGCTTAATCGTTTACGTTTGGAAGGCAAAAATACCCAAGCAGATGTGGTGGTTGGCCTAGACGATGCGCTGATGACCGAAACACGCAACCTAGGTTTAGTGCAGCCGCATGGTTTGGATTTAGCCGATTTAAAACTAAAACCAGAACTTAACTGGCAAGCTGTTGATTTTGTGCCCTTTGATTTAGGCTATTTTGCTTTTGTTTATGATTCTCAAAAAACGCAGCCAGTTAGCTCTATGGCAGAACTGTTAACGAGTGATGCACGAATTATTTACCAAGACCCACGCACCAGCACACCGGGGCAGGGTTTATTAATTTGGATGCAGGCGATTTATGGCGATAAAGCTGACTCCGCTTGGCAAAAAATGCGCCAACGTACCGTCACTGTTACCAAGGGCTGGTCAGAAGCCTATAACCTTTTTTTGCAGGGCGAAGCCGACTACGTGCTTAGCTATTCCAGCTCACCGGCTTACCACTTAATTGCAGAGCAATCGGACCGTTATGCGGCGGCTTTATTCAGTGAAGGCCATGCCAGACAAGTTGAAGTAGCGGCTTTAGTGCAGTCTTCTAAACAGCTTGAACTGGGTCAAAAGTTTTTAACTTTCTTGTTAAGCGAAAAAGCACAGCAAATTATTGCGGTGAATAATTGGATGCTGCCCGCTCGTGAAGGCGTGGATTTACCCGAAGCTTTTTCACAGCTCATTCAGCCAGAAGCCATAGGTTTTACACCCGAAGCAATTCACCAGCAAAGACAGGCTTGGATTAGAGCTTGGCGAACGGCTGTTAGTCGTTAATGCCTACCATTTTTTCTTTTAAAACTTTGTTTTTAAAACCTGCAGCTTTAAGTCGACAAAGTTTAAGCTATTTAGCTTTAGGGCTGCTGCTGGCACTTTTATTAGGCAGTAGTGGTTTGGCTTTGCTGGCGCTAACGGGCTGGCAAACTGCGCCTGAAGTACAGCTATGGCAAGACCCTTGGTTTTGGCAAGTTTTAAAATTCACCCTTTGGCAAGCCGTATTAAGCAGCCTGCTTTCGGTGGTCTTAGCTTTACCTTTAGCTAGGGCTTTGGTGATGGATGCACAGCTACCAACCAAAGCCGCTTTTTTACGTTGGTGTTTATTGTGCTTTGTGATGCCTAGCCTCATTTTAATTACCGGCTTGGTAGTCATGTTTGGTTTTACTGGCTGGCTAACCCCTTTGTTGAATCGGGTGTTTGGTGAGGGCTGGTCGCTGTATGGCTTAACTGGCATTTTGCTGGCGCATGTATTTTTAAACCTGCCCTTAGCCATTAGAGTGTTAACTTCTCAGTGGGGTAGTATTCCTTCTAGCGTTTGGAAAATGGCCGCCCAGTTACATCTAACAGGCTGGCAGCGATTTTTATTAGTGGAATGGCCAGCCCTGCGCAGTGTGTTACCTGCCTTATTAGGCTTTATCTTTTTATTATGTTTTAACAGCTTTGCGGTGGTTTTAGCTTTAGGTGGCGGCCCTGCGGCAACCACTTTAGAAGTGGCTATTTTTCAGGCCTTAAAATATAACTTTAATCCCTCCGAAGCGCTTTTTTTAGCCGTCACTCAGCTGTTAGTGGCGGGCAGTTGTTTTTGGCTGTTTAGCCGTTGGGGCAAGTTAGAATGGTTAGCACCGGCCACGGCTGGGCAAACTTGGCGACCTGAGTTAAGTACAACTAGCCGCTGGCTGGGTCGAATTAGTTATTTATTGATAGCGCTTTATTTAACCCTGCCAGTATTGGGTTTATTACCGACAGCAATGAGTCAGGGCTTAGCTGGTTTGCCTTGGTTAAAGCTATTTAAAGCCAGTGGTTGGTCGTTGGTTTTTGCTTTAACTGCCAGCCTGCTAGCTGTGCTTATGGCTTTGCAGTTAACTTGGGTGGCTAGCAATCAGCAGCAAGTAGGAACACAACAAAAAATGAGCGGGTTAACTCGCCTAGTGCCTGTGGCAGCACTGCACCATTTAATTATCCCCGGCATGGTATTAAGTGTGGGTTTGTATATTTTCTTTATGCCGCTAATTAACTGGATGGACTGGGGTTGGCTAGCGATTATTTGGCTGAATGCTTTAATAGCTTTGCCCTTTGCTTTTTCACAACTTAAACCTGCAGTGTTTACCTACCAAGCCAGTTACCAGCGTTTAGCTGCAAGCCTTGCCTTGCCCTTAGGTGTTTATTGGTGGCGCGTTGTTTTGCCTTACTTAAAACCCGCCTTGCAAAGAGTCGCAGCCATTGCTTTGGTATTAACCCTAGGCGACTTTGCTATTTTTGGGATTTTTGGACAGCCAGACTACACCACCCTGCCTTGGTTAATTTACGAGCTAGCGGGTAGTTATCAATTAGCTGCAGCGGCTTTGGCTTCTTTATGGTTATTAGGATTGGCTTTTATAGGTTTAATGCTGCTGGAAAGGAAGTGAGGTGGAGCAAGATTTTGTAAAAGATCAGTATTTCATGCGAAAAATTTCTGCCTGTTCACCTATTTTTCGCATGACATTACTAATTTTGGCTTGTGAATGCGCATCAGGGCTAAGAAGTGTAATAAGTAAGTAACAGTTAGAATTGATAGCTCCCTGACAATAAACTAAATGCCGGTCACTGGTGCGCTTAAACTGTATTAGCTGTACAGGCCAAGTAGCTTGCTCCGCCAGATGAATGTGACGCACTTCTTCTTGTAAAATAATTGAGGGCGTATGGGGGTGGTCATAAGCAACGTCTCGACCAAAATAATCTGGACAAAGATCACTTTCTTTGTAGTCTATAAAATCTTTTGTTAGATCGTCTAAATCTTGAGGCGTGAGCAGTTTCTGAATTACTACTGACTTAAAAATACGAATCACTCAGCGAAGTCCTCCATTTCTTCTTGGGTTGCTTCTAGCATTAAATCTGCTCCCTTTTTGCAAAGTTCAGCAAGTTCTGCTCCTCTAGGTTGGAAGCGACCTATAAATGTTTGGGATTCTTCTAAGGCACTAAGCATTTTAACCATCTCTTCAAATAAAGCTGCACCCACTAGGTAGCCAGCTGGTTTATTATGATTCAGTACCGCCACTGGCTCATTTCCAAAGTATTGTGCTGGGTTGTTACGTAACGCAGAAATGCTAACTGACTTTTCCGCTAAAATTAAATTAGTTTTCATGGTAAGCCTCGCATGATTATTTGTACAAAATTAAGTACAATATAATGCATTATATTCTTGTTAGGCTACTGGAGCAAATTAGCTAGCCTGTTCTTTATTTGCTTTAGTGACTTTAGAAAAAAATGAGTGAAGTTAAATGCTAAAAATTAATCACCTTGAATTAAAGTTAGGCGAGCAAACTTGGCAGCACCATTTGCAGGTGGAAGCGGGTGAGCTGGTGGTGATTATGGGTGGTAGTGGTAGTGGTAAAAGTACCCTGTTGAATGCGATTGCTGGTTTTTTACCCGTTGCATCAGGCAGTATTTTGGTTAAGGGGCAGGCTATTCAAGACTTGCCGCCAGAAGAGCGCCCCGTATCTTATTTATTTCAACAGCAGAATTTTTTTGAACACCTCAGTATAGAAACCAATTTAAAACTGGGCTTTGCTAAAGGAAAACCCAGCCAAGTAGAGTGGCAGCAAGTACTTAAAGCTTGTGATTTATTAGAAGTTACCCCCTTGTTAAAGCGTTTACCTAGCAAGCTTTCGGGCGGGCAACAACAGCGTTTAGCTTTAATTCGCAGTGTACTTAGGCCGATGCCCGTGGTGTTATTAGATGAACCTTTTAGTGCACTTGATGATGATTTGCGCCAAGTGGCGGGTAAGTGGCTGCAAGGTGAAATAAAAAACTCCGGTCGGGTGGCGCTTCTTGTAACCCATAGGCAAGCCGACGCCGATGCCTTGGCAGATCAGCTATTGATTTTAGAAGGTAGTTAGCTCTTCTATTAACGCCTAGCAGCGACAAGGTGTATTTTACTGTATCATTACAGCCAATTAATTTAGGTGTTTTACACAAGATTTTAGACTGAGAGTGCAATCTGATGAGCCGTAAATTCAATTTTTGTGCTGGGCCAGCGGCCTTACCTGAAGCAGTATTACAAAAAGCCCGTGATGAAATGCTCGATTGGCAGGGCAAGGGCCTGTCAGTCATGGAAATGAGCCACCGCAGCGATGAGTTTGTAAGCATTGCCGAAAAAGCCGAAGCTGATCTGCGTGATCTGCTAAACATTCCTGCCAACTATAAAGTGTTATTTATGCAGGGCGGCGCTTCTAGCCAGTTTGCTATGGTGCCTTTAAACCTAGGCGGCAAAGGCGGTACAGGTAACTACATTAATACCGGTATTTGGGGCGAAAAAGCCATCCAAGAAGGCAAGCGTTATTTGCCCATTCACCTAGCGGCTAGCAGTAGCACGGTAGATGGTTTAACCCGTGTACCGCGTCAATTTGAAATTCAAACCAGCCAAGATGCTGCTTATTTGCACTACACCAGTAACGAAACAATCGGCGGCTTAGAGTTCGATTACGTGCCAACGGCTGATGTGCCGCTAGTGTGCGATATGTCATCGGATATTCTTAGTACACCGATGGATGTCAGCCAGTTTGGGCTTATTTATGCTGGCGCTCAAAAGAACATTGGCCCTGCCGGTTTAACGCTAGTCATAGTGCGTGATGATTTGCTTGACCAAGCCAAAGCTGAAATGCCGACCATGTTTAGCTACAAGGTGTGTGCTGAAAATGCCTCCATGTACAACACGCCGCCCACCTTTGCTTGGTATTTATCGGGCTTGGTCTTTGATTGGTTAAAAACTGAAGTGGGTGGCCTAGAAAATATGGCCGCCATTAACCGCCGTAAAGCGACTAAGCTTTATGCTGCCATTGATGGTAACGATTTTTACAGCAATCCTAATGCCTTAGAAAACCGCTCCATTATGAATATTCCTTTTCGTTTAGCCGACCCTAGCCTAGATAAGCTTTTCTTGGCTAAAGCAGACGATGCTGGCCTGTTAAACCTCGCCGGTCACCGCAGTGTGGGTGGTATGCGTGCCAGTATTTATAATGCCGTGCCCGAAGCAGCGGTGGATGCGCTTATCGAATTTATGAATGACTTTGCTAAAAATAGAGGTTAAGCCTGAATGACTCAGGATAAATCACTGCCAGATTTGGCAGACGTTAGAAAAGAAATTGATTCCATAGACCAGCAGCTTCACCAGCTTATTAACCAACGTGCTAAATGTGCACAACAGGTTGCTCAAGTTAAAGTGGCTGAAGATGGTAAAGATGCAGTTTTTTATCGCCCGGAACGTGAAGCGCAAGTTTTACGTGCGGTCATGGAGCGTAACCAAGGGCCTTTGTCGAACGAAGAAATTGCCCGTTTGTTCCGTGAAATCATGTCAGCTTGCTTGGCCTTAGAACGCCCCTTAAAAGTGGCTTATTTAGGGCCAGAAGGTACCTTTACTCAGCAAGCAACCCTTAAACACTTTGGTCATTCGGCAGTGTGTGTGCCTTTTGCCGCCATTGATGAAGTCTTCCGTGAAGTGGAATCTGGCGCGGTTGATTACGGCGTGGTTCCCATAGAAAACTCCACCGAAGGGGTGATTAGCCACACGCTTGATAGCTTTATGGATTCTGGCTTACAAATTAGTGGCGAAGTGGTGCTGCGTATTCACCAGCATTTATTGTTAGGTGAAAATACCCGCCCTGATAAAATCTCGACCATCTATTCGCACACCTCATCTTTAGCCCAGTGCCGCAAATGGCTCGATGCCCATTACCCAGGTATTGAGCGGGTAGCGATGCCTTCCAATGCTGAAGCCGCTCGCAAAGTAAAAAGTGAATGGCATTCGGCAGCGATTGCTGGTGATATGGCAGCAGAGTTGTATGGCTTAAAACGCCTTGCCGAAAACATTGAAGATACACCTGATAATTCCACGCGCTTTTTAATTATTGGCCGTGAAAAAGTACCCGCTTCTGGCGATGATAAAACCTCACTAATGGTTTCTATGCGTAATCAGCCGGGTGCGCTGCACCAAATTCTAGAGCCATTTAATACTTATAATATAGATATGACACGAGTCGAAAGTCGTCCTAGCCGCTCAGGAGCTTGGAATTATGTGTTCTTTATCGACTTTGATGGCCATATTGATGAGCCAAGGGTTCAGCCTGTATTAAAAGAAATTGCCGAAAGAGCCGCTGATATGAAAGTGCTTGGTTCTTACCCTAAAGGCGTTTTATAAAACACCTATTATCGACTTAAAAGAGACAAAGTAATGAGCTGCGATTTTTTTAAACTAGCCAATGCAGGTGTGCAAGGTCTTGTGCCTTATCAGCCAGGTAAGCCGGTTGATGAAGTAGCCCGAGAGTTAAACCTAGACCCCAACAGCATAGTTAAACTTGCCAGTAACGAAAACCCGCAGGGCCCTAGCCCAAAAGCCTTAGCGGCGATTCAGCAAGAATTAGCAGAGTTAACCCGTTACCCCGATGGCAGTGGCTA
>CANQLY010000076.1 GCA_947624795.1 uncultured Marinospirillum sp. | reverse complement strand
AGTGCTGGGTGAGTCAAATGATTCCGGTGTGCCGCTGGGCGTTATGCTAACCCGTGCGCTACGTTTTATGGGGCAAGAGGTTCACCATTATGGCATAAGCATTATTCGAGACAGGGGCATTGATACTGCCGCAATGGATTACATAGAAGCACGCCATAGCCCAGCAAGCGTCGTGTTTGTTGATGGCTGGGTGGGCAAAGGTGCCATTACTAACCAGCTAACGGCCTCACTTAAAAACCGTAAAGGCTATGCAGGTAAACCTAAGCTGGTTGTTTTGGCCGACCCCTGTGGCGTGGCGTGGTTAAGTGCTTCAGATGATGATTGGCTGATTCCCTTTGGTATTCTCGGCGCAAATGTTTCAGGCTTAATTTCCCGTTCCGTTTGGTCTGCCGATGACTTTCACGGCTGTGTTTTGTGTTCTCACTTAGCCGATCTTGAATGCGGTGTTGCGCTGGTAGATCAGGTGCAAGCCTTAGTTGAACAGCAAGATTTAGCCACAATTCAACCTGCTGATTGGGTGTGGCAAGAAAAAACCACCCAAATAGAAGCGAGTTTAGCAGTTATTAAAACACTAGAAAGCCAGTACGCAGTCGACAGCCTTAATCGCATTAAACCAGGCATTGCAGAAGCAACCCGTGCCGTTTTAAGGCGTGTTCCTGACCATGTTTTAGTGCGCAGTAAACAAGACCCTGATGTGAAGCTATTGGTGCATTTAGCAGTAAGTAAAGGCGTTCACGTTGAAGCCTTGGGCGATCTTCTAGACCCCTATCGGGCAGTGACTATTATTAAAAAGGTGCTTTGAAAAAAAGTACTGTGAAAAAGGGTGCTTTGAAAAAAACTTAAAAAGGCGCTCTAATTTATTTGCTTTAATTGAACACTAGGGCTTAGCTTGACTTAAGGACAACCCTCTACACTCAAGGAGACACCAACGTGCGTATTCTTCACACCTCAGACTGGCACCTAGGCCAGCATTTTATGGGCAAAACCCGTGAAGCCGAACACAGCGCTTGGTGTGCTTGGCTGGTACAAACCGTGGTTGAGCAGCAAGCCGATGCTCTTATTGTTGCTGGCGATATTTTTGATACCGGCACGCCGCCCAGCTATGCTCGCAAACAATACAATCAATTTATTCTGCAAATGAAAGCCACTGGCTGCCAGCTTATTCTTTTGGCTGGCAACCACGATTCAGTCACCATGCTTAATGAAAGCAAAGACCTTTTAGCCGAACTAAACACCCAAGTGATTGCCAGCGTTAGCGATAACCTAGACGAGCAACTGATTCCACTTAAAAAGCGCAATGGCGAACTAGGTGCAGTGCTTTGTGCCGTGCCTTTTATTCGTGCCAGAGACATTCACCACAGCCAAGCTGGACAAAGTGCCGAAGAAAAACAAGGCAGCCTACAAGCAGCCATTACTAAGCATTACGCCCAGCTATTTGCTAAAGCCACTGCATTTTGTGAAGAACAAAACCTACAATTACCCATCATAGGCACCGGCCATTTAACCACCGTGGGTGCTAGTTTAACGGAATCGGTACGCAACATTTATGTGGGCAATTTAAGCGCCTTTCCCACCAACGCCTTTCCAGCCTTCGATTACCTAGCCCTAGGCCATATTCACCGCCCACAAAAAGTTGGGGGTGAAGAACACCTTCGTTACAGCGGCTCGCCCATTGCATTAAGTTTTGATGAAGCCAACCGCCAAAAAGAAATCCTTTGTGTCGATTTTGATGCCACCGGCCTAACCGCAGTTACGCCCATTCACATTCCCAGCTTTCAGCGTTTAATCGCTTTAAAAGGCAACCTCGCCAGCTTAAAACAACAACTAAGCCAACTGGCTAAAGAGCTAGCGCCCGAACCCAAAGCTTGGCTAGAAGTGACGGTAGAAGAAGAGGACTTTTATTCAGACCTAAGCGAAAGAGTTAACCAGCTGTGTGCCGATTTACCGGTAGAAGTATTAAGAGTACGTCGCCAGCGTAAGCAACTAGCCACCAGTTTAAGCTACGAAACAGGCGAAGTTTTGGCAGAACTCACCCCAGAGGATGTGTTCGCCAAACGCCTAGCCCAAGAAACCTTAACGGATGAACAAATAACAACACTTAAAGGCTTACACGCCCAAGTGCTAGAAGCTTTGCAGGAGGCAGATTAATGAAAATTTTAAGTGTGCGTCTTAAAAATATTAACGCCATAAAAGGCGAATGGAAAATAGACTTCACCCAAGAACCGTTTAACGGCAGCAGCCTGTTTGCGATTACCGGCCCCACGGGTGCAGGAAAAACCACCCTACTAGATGCCATTTGCTTGGCGCTTTATCACCGCACGCCCCGCCTTAGTAATATTTCCAAAAACACCAATGAATTAATGACCCGCCACACAGCCGATTGTTTAGTCGAAGTTGAATTTGCTGTTAAAGATAAAAAATATAGGGCCTTTTGGAGCCAAAAACGCGCGCATAACAAAGCCGACGGCACATTACAAAACGCCAGCTGCGAGCTAGCCTATGCAACGGGCGAAATCATTTCCAGCAAGCTTAATGAAAAAATAAGCAAAGTTGAGGAGATAACCGGCTTAAACTTCGAGCGTTTTACTCAATCCATGTTATTAGCCCAAGGTGGTTTTGCCGCCTTTTTAGAAGCCAACAACAAAGACCGAGCTGGCTTGTTAGAACAGCTAACCGGTACAGAAATTTACGGACAAATTTCTTTGTATGTGCATGAAAAACAGAGAGATTTAAGCCTAGAACTAACTAAGCTAACCAGCAAAGCCGAAGGTTTTCAGCTATTAACACCCGAAGAATTAACCGCCGCTAAAGAAGAACTAGCCCAGTTAACAACCCAAGCGGCAGCACTAAAAAAAGAACAGCAAAAACGCCAAGAAGAATACCAATGGCGAAGCAATTTAGATGAAGCACTGGCTAGCCAGCAACAGGCAGAAGAACAACAAACCAAGGCAGCCGCAGAACAACTAGCCGCAGCACCGGCCATGCAGCGCCTTGCCCAACACCAGCCAGCAGCCCAGCTACAACCAGCTTATAAAAACCTACTGGCTAGCGAACAAGCAATAGCGCAAAGCCAGCAAAACCTAAACACTGCTTTTGCAGAAAAAGACCAGTGCCAAAACCAACTGGCCGATTATTCTTGGCAAAGCTACCAATATGCCCAGCAAGCCTTAAATGCAATTAATAACCAGCTAACGGCCACCCGCCAAGAAGAACAACAGCTATTAGCAGAGCTAGAAAAAAATAACCACCACGGACGCTTGGCAGAATATTTAAATAACTGGCAATACCAGTTTGAACTGCTAACTACCCAGCAACACAACCTAGAGCAAAACCAACAAAAACAGCAAGGTTTTATACAAGAACTAGAAGCCCTTCAAGCAGAAGCAAAACAACTTAGCCGCCTGCTAGAAGAAGAGAAAAATGCCCTAGCACCTTTAAAAGAAGCCAAGCAACAAGAAGAACAAAAGCTTGAACAACTACTTGAAGGGCACAGCCCAGTAAGTTGGCAAGAAGCCTTAAACAACCTGTACCAACAAAACAAACATTACCAGTGGTTAGAAGGCTTTTACCAAACCTTGCTTGCTAAAAATTCAGCCCTAGAAAACCTAGCAAAAGAACAGGCTGGGCTTGCAGAAGCAATTCAGCAACAAGAAAAACAGCGTGCTGCATTACGCCTTGCTTATAGCCAAATAAAAGAACAGGTTGACGATAAAGAGCGCCTTTTAAAACAAGAAGAACGCATTGCCAGCCTAGAAACGTATCGCCAACAATTACAAGCCGAAGAAGCCTGCCCCTTGTGCGGTTCTTGCGACCATCCAGCCATAGCAACTTACCAAGCCTTAAATGTATCGGTAACAGCACAAGAGCTGGTGGCCAAAAAAGCTGAATTAGAAAGGGTTACAGCAGAAGGGCAAGCCTGCAGCGAAAAGTTAGCGCAACTTACTAGCCAGCAAGGTTACCTGAAAACCCAGCAAACCCAACTAGAAGAAGAATTAGCAACCCTTTACGCCACCCAAGCCACCTATTTAGCCGCTTTAAACCTAGCCAGTAATCTAAGTGCTGCCGACTTTACCGCCGCCCACACCAGCTACCAGCAAAACTTAACCGCCAACCAAGCCCGCATAACTGCCATTACACAAGCACAAGCCAGCTTAAAAACAAGCGAAGAGCAACTAGCCACCGCCCAGCAAAGACTGGCCGCTAGTGAACAAAAGCGAATAGAAAAAGGGCATGAATTAACCAACAAAGAACAGCAGCAAAACAGCCTGCAAGAAGCTATAAACAAACAAATAAATGAAAAAGCAGCCCAGCAAGAAAAGCTTAACCAACAGCTAACAGAACTAGGCTACAACTTGCCCGACAACCCACAAACTTGGTTAGCAGCAAGGCAGCAAGAAGCGAAAACTTGGCAAGCCAACACTGCTAAATTGGCTGATTTAAAGCTGCGTATTAGCCAGTTAGCCAGCCAGCAAAGTAGCGCCCAAGAAAGCCTAGCCAACGCCCAAGCCTACTGGCAAAGCCTTGGCCTAGCAGAAAAAACCACTTGCCAAATACCAGCCGATAATAAGCAAGCTTTAATAGAAAGCCAAAAGCAGCTAGAAGCACAAAAAAGCCAACTGGCAACACTAGAGGGACAAATTCAAAGCCTAACCAAGCGTTTAGAAGAAGCCCAAGCCGCCCACAAAATACAGGCAGACGATTGGCAAAATGCATTACAGGCCAGCCCTTTTGCCGACCAAGCCGCTTACTTAGAAGCCTTATTGCCCGCAGCAGAAGCCGAACAACTTCAAGCACAAAAACAAGCCTTGGATGCCGCCCTACAAGATGCCAATACGCTGTTAAAAGCCGCCAAGCAAAGAATAGCCGCACTTAACCAACAACCCAAAACAGAACTAGCCCTTGCAGAACTGGCGATATTATTAGAAGAACAAGAAGCAAAACTAACCGAACACAACCGCCAGTTAGGGCAGGTCGAAGGCCGCTTAGCAGCCGATGCTAAAAACCGAGCCGCACAAGCAGACCTGATTAAACAAATTCAACAAGAGCAAACAATAGTTGACCAATGGAAGCTGCTAGCTGGGTTAATTGGTTCAGGGGATGGCAGCAAATACCGCAAGTTTGTGCAGGGTTTAACGCTGGATCATTTAATTGTTTTGGCAAACCAGCAGTTAACTACCCTGCATGATCGCTACCAGCTAAGTCGCAACGCAGCAGCCGATTTAGAAATAGAAATTATTGATACTTGGCAGGCCGATGTAAAACGGGGCATTAAAACTTTGTCGGGCGGTGAAAGCTTCTTAGTTAGCTTGGCGCTGGCCTTGGCATTATCTGAACTGGTTAGCCAAAACACCCGCATAGAGTCACTGTTTTTAGATGAAGGCTTTGGCACGCTAGACAGCGAAACCCTAGAAATGGCACTCAACGCCCTAGACAACCTAAACGCCAAAGGCAAAACCATCGGCATTATTAGCCATGTGGAAGCCTTAAAAGAACGCATTCCAGTGCAAATACAAGTGAAGAAAAACGCAGGCATGGGCTACAGCCGGTTAGAAGAGCAGTACCGGGTAAGCTAAAACTAGGAAGAACAGAACGCTAATTCAATGGCTTGCAGTTCTTTAGTGCTTAACTCTCTGCTTTGGCTTGGCTGCAAACCTTCTAAAGTAATGGGACCTACGCTTGCCCTGTGAAGTGCTAAGACTTCATTTTGAAAATAGCCAAACATTCGCTTCACTTGGTGGTATTTACCCTCTGTTAAACTCAGCCTAGCCTTGTAAGGGGATAAAATAGTTAACTGGGCGGGTTGGGTGGTAATGCCTTCATAAGCAAAGTAAATACCCTGATTAAACACTGCAATATAGTCACTTGTTAAAGGCTTAGCTAGGGTGACTTCATACACCTTAACCAGCTTGGTTTCAGGTAGGCTAATCTTGCGTGACCAAGCGCCATCATTGGTTAATAACACCAGCCCCGTGGTATTAAAATCTAAGCGCCCAACTAGGTGTAGCGCAGCTTTTTGTGGGTGTTGAATTAGGTCTAATACCGTTGGGTGCTTAAGGTCTTTTGTTGCACTAACAACGCCTTGAGGTTTATTAAGTAGCAAATAAACCGGCTGATTAGCCTGCAAGCATTCGCCATCTAATACAACGTGAGTAAAGTGGGTTATTTTTTGTTGGATTGAATCGGCTGGCTGCCCATCGACAAGGATGCGCTTTTGAGCAATTAAAAGGCGCGTAGCCGACAGAGAAAAACGACTTTTTTGGCTAATAAAACGATCCAAGCGGTAAGTTTTAGCCTTCATATCAAACCCTATTTAATGAGTGCTTAAGCGCTTTTTAACTAAGCCAATTAAACTGCCAATGTAAATAGCCCGTTAGCTCTGCGCCAGCGGTGTGCAAAACAGTAAATTTAGGTTGGCCAGCTTCCTTAAAGACTAAGCAGCTAAGTTAAGATAAACTTAAGTAAAGACAATAAGTTAATAAGGAAAAACCATGCAGCAAGTAAAACTACCCGTAAAAGAATTTACTACCCAAAACCCCATTGTAGTTACTGAAGAAATAGCCCTTGATGAACTAATGATGTTGATGGAAGGTGCTAAGGTGCGTCATTTACCTGTTGTAGGGCAAGGAACAGTTATTGGAATCATTAGTGACCGTGACTTACGTCTTTTTGCAGGCATTTCAGATGCAGAAAAGTACCAAGTTTGTGCTGGTGATATTATGTCGCCCGATCCTCTAACCGTTAGTTCTAGCATGCCCCTAGATGAAGTTGCCTTTATTATGGCGGAAAAGAAGGTAGGTAGCGTTATTGTGGTAGAAGATGAACAACTTTATGGAATTTTTACCGCCACCGATGCGCTAAAAGCTTTAGTGGAAGTCATTCGTAAAGGTCGTTAGGCTAAAATTTATACTAAAAAAAGAGCGCAAACTGCGCTCTTTTTTTGTTGCTGATTAATACTTCTAATAATTACTTCTAATAGTAATTAACCATATACATCAAACACACCCAAGATACCGCCTAACCATAAATGCACCAAAATACTAGCGATATAACCTAGTAAAATAACCGGCGTCCAGCGTAAATGGCTCATAAAGGTGTAGTGACCGCGGGCAGCACCCATGAGTGCCACTCCAGCCGCTGAACCTACAGACAATAAGCTACCGCCCACGCCAGCAGCTAAAGTAACTAACAGCCAATGGCCGTGACTAATCACGGGGTTCATTTCCAGTACTGCGAACATCACCGGGATGTTATCCACTACGGCAGAAATAACACCAATACCAAATGCAGCCCAAGTTGCACCAACGCCGTCAAATAACATGACTGACACTAGCTGCAAGTAGCCAAGGTAGCCTAAGCCACCTACACACATTACCACGCCATAGAAGAATAATAGGGTATCCCACTCGGCACGGGCAACTTTTTTGAAAATATCAAAAGGTACCACACTACCTAAATAACGTAGTTTTTCTTGGTCAGCTTTTTGTTCAGCAATGGTACGTTTTTTAGCTAACGAAGATGGCAAGCTCATGCGTAGGAAGTAACCAAAGAACTGCAAATAACCCAAGCCCACCATCATGCCAAACACTGGCGGTAAACCTAAGAACTGGTGACCACACACAGCCGTAATAATGGTGAGTAAAAAGAAGCCCATAATGCGCTTAGCGCCCCGCTTCATTTCAACACTTTCAGTTACACTGGAAGGCTTTCCTTTAGGAATAAACAAAGTCATGATTAAAGCAGGCACTACAAAGTTAACAATTGAGGGTAGGAAAAGATCAAAAAATTCGAAAAACTGCACTTTACCTGCCTGCCATACCATCAGCGTGGTAATGTCACCAAAGGGGCTAAAAGCACCGCCGGCATTAGCAGCAACCACAATATTAATACAACACATGGCAATAAAACGCTTCTGCCCTTCAGCCACTTTAAGCACCACAGCACACATTAATAAAGCCGTGGTAAGGTTATCTGCAATGGGTGAAATTAAGAAAGCTAAAACACCGGTTATCCAAAACAATGACTTATAGCTAAAACCTTTTTGCACCATCCAAGCACGCAACGATTCAAACACACGCCTTTCTTCCATCGCACTAATGTAGGTCATGGCAACAAGTAAAAAGAGCATCAGCTCACTGAAGTCTAAAAAATTTCTGCTAAAGGCAGCATTGGTTGCAACAGGGTCTGTACTTACAACCCCCACTAAAACCCAAATAAGCCCCGCGGCAATTAATACGGGCTTAGATTTACGCAGCTGTAGCTTTTCCTCACCCACAACAATCAGGTAAGCAATCGCAAAAATAAAAACAGCTAAATAACCAACAAAGGTATCAGTCGCATTTAAATGGTCCATAGCTTCAATAGAAATGGCTTCAACAGAAATAGACTCGACAGAGCCACCCGCAAAAGCAGGTGTAAAAAACAACAAGGCAGCAACCAATATAAACAAAATTCGTAGCATGATTTTTCTCAAAGCTAACCCAGTAAAATAAACACAGACTGACTGATTAAGTGTCGTAGTAAAGGCTTAATCGCTCGCTTTGGTAATGTGAGCGACAAATTAACACTTCACAAAAAAAGTTTTGTAACAAAGCAAAAAAAACACCCTCATCTATGTTATTTCTTGTGACTTTTGAGAGTTTTGAGACTGACACACTAAAAAAAAACACTTCAAACTAAGCCTAATCGTAAGTTTTGTTAAAAACCGTAAAGCTGAAGTTGAGGTGTTATATGAATGCTATTTATAAGGTTGTTTGGAATAAAACTCGCCAAGTTTGGCAAGCCGTTTCTGAATGTGCATCCAGTAATGGTAAAGCCACAAAAGCCAGCAGCGGCAATCGCCAAGGTGCTAGCCTTTCACTTAAAAGCCTTTTATCCCAGTTCGCTGCAGGCAGCCTGTTAATTATTACCCTCCCCTCCTTTGCTTTAGCCAATAATCTACCAACAGGCGGCCAGGTTACTGCCGGTAACGGGCAAATTAGCAGCAAGGGTCAAAAAATGACCATTAATCAAACCAGCCAAAATATGGTGGTTGATTGGCAAAGCTTTTCAATTGGCAAAGATGCCAGCGTTAATTTTGTACAACCCAATGCACAAGCCGCTGCGCTTAACCGTGTATTAGGCGACCAAGTTTCTAACATTCGTGGTGCGTTAAATGCTAATGGCCAAGTATTTTTAGTTAACCCCAACGGTATTCTATTTAGCCAAACGGCACGGGTTGATGTGGGTTCTTTAGTGGCTTCCACCTTAAACATTAGCAACCAAAACTTTATGAAGGGCAATTACCGTTTTGAAGGCAACAGCAGCAACGCAGTCATTAACCAAGGCAACATCCAAACCCTAAACGGCGGCACAGTAGCGTTTATTGCCGCCAAAATTATTAACACCGGCAGTATTAGCACTCCAAAAGGCAACACCTTAATGGGCGCAGGTAGCAAAGTGGTTTTAGACCTAGGCGGCCCGGTAAAAATTGAAGTAGAAGCGTCAGAACTTGAAACCTACATCGAACAAGGTGGCGCAATTAAAGCCGATGGTGGTACCGTTTACCTAACCGCTAAAGCCGCCAATGCGCTAACCAGCAGCGTGATTAACCACACCGGCATTACCCAAGCACAAACCCTAGCCAGCGGTGAAAACGGCACCATTATGCTAATGGGCGATATGCAAAGCGGCACAGTGCAAGTAGCCGGTACTTTAGATGCCAGTGCACCTATTA
>CANQLY010000075.1 GCA_947624795.1 uncultured Marinospirillum sp. | reverse complement strand
TGAGTGCCGCTTTAAATGGCGCTAAAAGCTCAAGGCTGTAATCAGCAGGTAGGCTGCCTTGTTTTTTAGCCAGCCCTGCCTCTTCACAAGAAAGCTCATAATGGCGTTGAATTTCATCGGTGAGTTGCTTGCCGCCAAACAGTTGTCCACGGCTATAAATAATGTTTCCCTGATACAAAATATTTAAGGTGGTTGCTGTTGCGCCAATATCGGCAACGGCCACTATTTTATTGTTTTGGCCGGTGGGTTGCTGTTTAAGAATCAGCCCTAACGAGCGTTCCATAGCAAGGCTTTCAACGTCGATGATTAATGGGCTTAAGCCTGCAGCTGTTAAGATTAAATCAAGTTGGTCAGTCACTTCTTTACGGCAAGCAACAAGGTGTACTGGCTGCTGCTCATCGTTTGGGTTAAGTGGTGGCTGGCGCTGAAAATCAAGCGTTATTTCATTTAAAGGGTAGGGAATGTGTTGCGCTGCTTCAGCTTTAATTAAGGCTTCCATTTCATCATCATTTAGCTCTAAAGGAAGGCTTAACGTGCGAGTGATAATGGCATGGGTAGGCACTGCAACGGCTGTGTAACAGGTATTAGGCTGCGCTTTATCTAGTACCCGTTTAATGCTATCTGCTACGGATTGGCTGTTTTTAATGTGGCGATCAACCACGGCACCATGGGCTAAAGTGGTTATGCCATAACTGGTCACTTCTAGTGGGTGGCTTTGCGGATGAAACTCTAGTAATTTTACCGCCGAGCTTGTGATATCAATGCCCATGAGCGGTAATTTTTTTTGACTAAAAAAAGGAAGGTTTGTCATCCTAAACATAGTAAAAGCTCCAATCCATAGAGTAGTAGTCAGCTTTATTGTTTATTATTATTTATTATTTATTTATTGTGCATTGTTATTTAAGCTTTCTGTTATTCCTTTTTAGCAGACTGTTAGGTGTTAAGCAATTGCAAGCTTAAGGTAAATGCCAAAAATAGCTTGAAGTTGCTAAAGCAGTGGTAAAATTAGTGGCTAGCTTGTCCTTTTGCTAGGGTTTTGTGTCATGATCTGCGCTTAAATTTGAGTGCAATAAATTAAGTAATAATGACTAGGTAAGCTATGTGTCTTTTCAAAAGTATCCTTAAAAAATTAGTCTGGCTAGGCCTTGCCGGTGCAGGTCTTGGCGGCGCTTGGGCTTTTGCGATTGTTATTTATTTTTGGCCAAGCTTGCACGAAGAAGTTTCTCAACTGCAAGACATGGACGCCCTGCTGAGTGAGCAGTTAGAAATCCCCATGCGTATTTATACGGCTGATCACTTGTTAATGGCTGAATTTGGTGAGCACAGGCGTACAAGCATTAGCTACCAAGACATTCCTAAGCGCTACATTCAAGCCTTGTTAGCAGCTGAGGACACTGATTTTTATGAGCACCCGGGTGTTGATGTGAAAGGCTTGATGCGTGCGGCTGTGCAATTGGCTGATTCAGGTCAAATTCAGTCCGGCGGCTCGACCATTACCATGCAGGTAACCCGTAATTATTTATTAACCCGTGACCGTACTTTTGCTCGAAAGATTCGTGAAATACTTTTGTCATTGCGCCTTGAGCAGCAGCTAAATAAAGAACAAATTTTAGAGCTTTATGTTAATAAAATTTATTTGGGCAATCGGGCGTATGGCATAGTGGCAGCTGCTGAAGTGTATTATGGTAAGCCTTTGCAAGATTTGAATTTAGCCCAGTTAGCAATGATTGCCGGCCTGCCTAAAGCCCCTTCGGCTTATAATCCTATCGCTAATCCAAGGCGTGCTTTAATTCGCCGTAACTGGATTTTGTCACGCATGTACGGTTTAGGTGTTTTAGATGACAACAGCTATGAAGAAGCTTTGCGTGCGCCGGTAACGGCACGTTATCACCCACCTGAGTACGACATAGATGCACCCTTTGTTGCAGAAGCTGCACGCTTATTTGCCATTGAAAACTTTGGTGAGAAGGCGTATACCCGTGGTTTAAAAGTTTACACTTCCATTATTAGTGAACAGCAACTCGCCGCAAATAAGACAATTAGAGAAGGCTTGTTAACCTATGATCAGCGGCGGGGTTGGCGAGGGGTTGAGCGTTCAGCCATTCCATTAGTAGAAAAGCAAGAAGCGTTAGAAGTGGATGCTTTGGCAGAAATTGAGGTCAGCGAATTTGGTTTAGAGCAAGTACAGCAAGCCTTGCAAGACCCTAGGGCTAAAAAGCTGCAAGAACGCTTAGGTAAAGATGTTAGCCATTGGCTTAAAGTTTTAGATAACACGCCCATTTATGGCAAGTTACAACCTGCCATTGTGGTTGAAGCCGAGGCCAAGCGTTTGCTGGTATTAAAGCAAGGTGGCCAGTTAATTGAACTGCTGCCTGAAGCGTGGAGCTGGGCGGGGCGTTACCATTCCCCTTTTTGGAAAGACAGAAAAGCATTAGCAGGGAACCGTTTAGCTAAGTCGGGTGATTTAATACGCTTGCAGCACAATGCAGCTAGCAAGCAGCCTTGGCAGTTAGCCCAGTTGCCGGCTTTGGAAGCAGCTTTGGTTGCTATGAAAACAGAAACGGGTGAAATTACTGCGCTAGTGGGTGGCTTTGATTTTAATCAAAGCCACTTTAACCGTGCAGAGCAAGCCATTCGTCAGGCAGGCTCCATTTTTAAACCTTTTGTTTATATGGCCGCTTTAGAAAAAGGCTATACCCCAGCCACCATTATTAATGATGCGCCGGTGGTGTTTGAGGATCAGCAATTAGAAGATGCGTGGCGGCCACAGAACTCAACGGGTACTTTTTATGGGCCAACCCGCTTGCGTGAAGGCCTATATAAATCACGCAACCTTATTTCAATTCGGGTATTAAATTATGTGGGCATTGCAGAGGCAATAGATTACCTAAGCAATTTTGGTTTTTCTGCTGAAAAGCTGCCCCGTGATTTGTCGTTAGCTTTAGGTAGTGCCAACGTAACGCCGATGGCAATGACAAGTGCTTATGCGCTGCTAGCTAATGGTGGCTACCCCGTTGAAGCCCACCTAGTAACACGCATTGAAGGGCTGGCAGGCGAGGTGCTTTACAGGGCGGTTAAGCCTAAAATTTGCCGCCATTGTTTGGCTAATCAATCAAACATTGAACTGGCTGGTGTTACTTACCCTTTGTCTAAACGGGTTGTTGATGAGCGTGCTGTTTATACCATGCATTCTATTTTGCGTGATGTAATCAATGATGGCACTGGTAGCCGTGCCAAGGCATTGGAGCGAGGCGATATTCGTGGTAAAACCGGCACTACCAATGATTTGCACGATGCTTGGTTTGCAGGGTTTAACAGTGAAGTTGTGGCCAGTGTGTGGGCAGGTTTTGATAAGCCATCAAGCACGGGTGAATACGGTGCAAACCTTGCCCTGCCTATGTGGATTGATTTTATGGACGTGGTATTAAAAAATAAGCCAGAAAAGGTAATGCCGCGCCCCGAAGGTTTGGTTACGGTGCGTATTGATCCAAACAGTGGTTTATTAGCCAGCCCTGATCAGCAAAATGCCATGTTTGAAATTTTTTATAAAGAACGGGTACCACAAGTCAGAGCCATTGATAACAGGTTACAAAATGAATTTAAAGAAGGCGATGAGCAGGCTCTACCCATTGATACACCCCCGCCTGAATCTTTGTTTTAGTTATATTTAATTAACTTTAAGTAAAATAAAAAAACCGGCGCAATTAGCGCCGGTTTTTTATGGTTCTTTTATTTTCCAACCAACTCAACGCTTATTTATTTGTTGCCATAAACGTCTTCGATGCTAGTGAGTGGGTAGTGTGCTGGGAAAGGCAAACGTGCTACACCTGAATCGACCGCAGCTTGTGCCACAGCTGAAGAGATGCGATCTAGCAAGCGGCTATCCATTGGCTTAGGAATAATGTATTCAGGGCCAAACTCTAAAGCATCCAGCTCGTAAGCTTTTAATACTTCAGCCGTTACTGGCTCTTTGGCTAGGTCTTTTAGCGCATTAACCGCAGCAATTTTCATTTCTTCGTTAATAACGCTGGCACGAACATCGAGTGCGCCACGGAAGATGAATGGGAAGCCAAGCACGTTGTTCACTTGGTTGGGGTAATCTGAACGGCCTGTTGCCATGATGACATCGGGGCGTGCTGCGTGTGCCACGGCAGGTGCAATTTCAGGGTCTGGATTAGAGCAGGCAAAGATAATGGGGGTTGCCGCCATTGTTTTAATTTGCTCGCCCGTTACTAAGTTAGGGCCAGAAAGACCCACAAGCACGTCTGCGCCATCAAGTGCATCGTCTAGGGTGCGCTTAGTTGTATCGTTAGCAAACATGGCTTTGTATTGGTTTAAGTCATCACGGCCAGTGTGTATAACCCCTTTACGGTCAACCATGTAAATATTTTCACTTTTCATGCCGTAAGCAACTAAAAGCTTCATGCAGGCAATGGCAGCGGCACCGGCACCTAGGCAAACAATTTTAGCGTCTTCAATTTTTTTGCCTGCTAATTCTAGTGCATTAATCATGCCTGCTGCGGTTACTATGGCTGTACCGTGCTGGTCATCATGAAACACCGGAATGTTGCACTGCTCAATTAAAGTGCGTTCAATTTCAAAGCACTCAGGTGATTTAATGTCTTCTAAGTTAATGCCACCAAAGGTGTCAGCAATGCGTGCCACGGTATCAATAAAGGCCTGTGGGCTTTCTGCATTCACTTCAATATCAATGGAGTTAATGCCCGCAAAACACTTAAACAATACACCTTTACCTTCCATTACGGGCTTAGAGGCTAAAGGGCCTAAGTTACCTAGACCAAGAATGGCCGTGCCATCAGAAATAACGGCAACTAGGTTACCTTTGCCGGTGTATTTGTAGGCAAGGTCTGGGTCTCTGGCAATTTCACGCACGGGCTCTGCCACACCTGGGCTGTAAGCTAAGGCAAGGTCTTTAGCCGTTGCGGTGGGTTTGGTAAGTTCAATGCTTAGCTTGCCAGGAATTGGCAGGGCATGGTAATCAAGGGCTGCTTGCTTCATATCTTGTGACATTATGATTATTCGCTATATGGGCAATAAAAGGATTGTTTAGTTAAGTTAGCTGGCACGCCAAACGCTTGTGGCTTTTTGGCACCCCAGTTTTATTAAGATTCAATCAGCATATATAAATTTGCTGTGCCTCACAAGCACCTAAGTAGCGGCTTGCTGCTATCTGGGGCTGCGACTTATGGCCGCAAGAAAATAAAAAAAGCCAGAACCTATTGAATAGACTCTGGCCATTAACACTAGCAAGTGGCTTGCTTGGGTAAGGTTACTTAGTAGTACGTGCACCAAAACGCTTAGAGAAGCGCTCAACACGGCCACCTGTAGCGGCTTGCTTTTGCTTACCAGTATAAAAAGGGTGGCAGTTAGAGCAAACGTCTAGGTCAATGGTTGCTTGGCCTAGCGTAGAGTTCATAGTGAAGGTATTACCACAAGTGCAGGTTGCTGCAACAGGTGCGTATTTAGGATGGATATCTTTTTTCATGGTGAACCTCGTTAAAGCTATGCCGCCGCTTGATCTAGTGCCAAGCACCGCATAGAGTGTCAATAGGATTTAAGGTGGCGTATTCTAACAGGCAAAAGGCTAAGCGCCAAACAATTTTCGAGTAAAGTCATGCCATTAATACAAGTTGCACTAGCAACCCCTTTACGTCGCTTATTTGATTATTGGCCTGTGGCAGGCGAACCCTTGCCAGCAATAGGCGTTAGAGTCAAAGTCCCTTTTGGGAACCGGCAAATGATTGGTTTAGTGATGGGGCAGGTGGCTGCCACCGAGCTGCCTACGCATCGCATTAAAGCGGCGCTTGCTTATTTAGACACTAAGCCTTTGTTTACCCAGCAGCATTTAGATTTTTTATGCTGGATAGCCAGCTATTACCATCAGCCCTTAGGTGATGTATTAAATGTGGCTTTGCCTGCTTTATTGCGCCAAGGGCAAGCCTTGCACCCACCATTAGAACCCCGTTGGGAGTTAACCCAACTTGGCAAACAGACAGCCGTTGCAACGCTGCAACGTGCCCCACGTCAAGCGGCACTGTTAGAGTTCTTGCAACACGGCGGCCAATCAAAAACACAAAAAGCCTTGCAAGCCCAAGGTTACAGTTTAGCCATGCTGCAAGGGTTGCAAACTAAAAACCTGATCGAACTGCAAAAGCCTGCCAGCAAAACGCCAGGCATTGGTTTACCACTCCTGCCGCTAGATGAGCACCTGCCTAACAGTGTTTTGGCAGAAGTGCCTTTAAAATTAATCAAAGAGCAGCAGCAGGCTATTGAAGTGCTTATGGAAAAACGGGCTACGTTTAGCCCCATCCTTTTGCAGGGCGTTACGGGTAGCGGTAAAACAGAGGTTTATTTACAGTTTATTCAGGCGCTGTTAGAAGAAGGTAAGCAGGTATTGGTGCTAATACCTGAGATTGGCCTTACGCCACAAACCTTGCTGCGTTTTGAACAGCGCTTTAACCGCCGTGTGGTTGCAATGCATTCGGCCATGACAGACAAAGAGCGGCTTGATGCTTGGCGCAGTGCCATGCAAGGTCGGGCGGCAGTGGTGTTAGGAACCCGTTCGGCTATTTTTACACCCTTGCCTAACTTGGGTTTAATTATTGTTGATGAAGAGCACGATGCTTCGTTTAAGCAGCAAGACCGCATGCGTTACCAAGCCCGTGATTTAGCTGTAATGCGGGCAAAACAAGAAAATATTCCTGTGTTGCTAGGCTCTGCTACGCCTTCGTTAGAAACTTTAGCAAAGGCTAAGTCAGGGGCATATTTGTGGCTGCATTTACGTCAACGCCCGGGTGCCGGTGTGCAGGTGCCTGAGCCTAAATTATTGGATATTCGTAACCGTAAACTGATAGGTGGTTTTTCTGAGCCGTTATTTTTTGCAATGGATAAGCATTTAAAAGCAGGCAATCAAGTTTTGGTGCTGCTGAATCGCCGAGGGTTTGCGCCGGTTTTAATGTGCACTGGCTGTGGTTGGATAGCCGGCTGTTTGCATTGCGATGCACGCATGACTTGGCACCGTGAGCCACCCAAACTGCATTGCCACCATTGCGATCAAAAGCAGCCTTTGCCTAGCCAGTGCCCGCAATGCGTTGAAGGTGAATTAAAGCCTTTGGGTGCAGGAACAGAGCGCGCCGAAGAAACGCTGCTTGAGCGTTACCCTGACATTCCTGTGATTCGTTTAGACCGAGACAGTGTGCGTAACCGCAATGATTTAGCCACTAAATTAGACCAAATTGCCTTAGAGCGGCCAGCTATTTTATTGGGCACCCAAATGCTGGCAAAAGGGCACCACTTTCCCGATGTGACCCTTGCGACTTTATTAAATGCCGATCATGGGCTGTATTCAAGCGACCCTAGGGCAATGGAGCGCACGGCGCAGCTGTTGATTCAAGTGGCAGGCCGTGCCGGACGTGCTGAAAAGCTAGGCGAGGTGATTGTGCAAACTCACCACAGTGATGACCCAAGATTAGAAAAATTGTGCGTGGAAGGTTACGAAGCTTTGGCGCTGGATTTGTTAGAAGAACGGCAGCAAATTAACTGGCCACCCTATGCCCACCTTGCCATGTTGCGTGCTGAGGCACCCAGAACTGAGCAGGTAGAAATGCTGATGCGCTTATTAGCTGAGCAGGCAAATTTAATGAACCAAGAGGCGGTTACCTTGTTAGGCCCTGTGCCTGCACCCATGGAAAGGCGGCAAGGCCGTTACCACATGCAGTTATTATTGCATGCAAATCAACGTGCGCCTTTACACCGTTTAATTGATCGGCTTCTGGGTTGGCTAGAAACCAGCCCAGAAGCACGCAAGGTACGTTGGTCGTTGGATATTGATCCAGAAGACCTTTTCTAAACGTTTTTAAGCCTTTTTTCTTGCTCTTGCAGGCTTGGATGCTTTAGGTTTTCCCCTAGGTGGCAAGCCGGTGTGTTGGGTTAAAATGCGCCCTCTAGCCTGCACTTTGCCTGCTTGGTCGGTGCCTTTAATGGGGTCTGTGGGTGGCACTAGGTGTTTTTTGCTATAGCCAATTAAATCGCTTCTGCCCATGTTGGCTAAAGCTTCACGCAACATTGGCCAGTTTTTTGGGTCGTGGTAGCGTAAAAATGCCTTGTGTAAACGGCGTTGGCGTTCGCCTTTAATGGGCGCAAGCTTTTCACTTTTGTAATCGACCTTGCTTAGTGGGTTGCGCTCGGTGTGGTACATAGTGGTGGCGGTTGCCATAGGCGAAGGGTAAAAAGCCTGCACCTGATCGGCACGCAAGCCTTTAGCTTTTAGCCAAAGCGCCAAGTTCATCATGTCTTCATCGCTAGTGCCTGGGTGGGCAGCAATAAAGTAAGGAATTAAATATTGCTTCTTACCGGCTTCTTTAGAAAACTGTGTAAATAACTGTTCAAAGCGGTCGTAGCTGTCAATGCCCGGCTTCATCATTTTTGATAAAGGGCCATCTTCGGTGTGTTCAGGAGCAATTTTTAAATAACCGCCGACGTGGTGGGTGACTAACTCTTTAATGTATTCGGGTGATTCAACGGCTAGGTCATAACGTACGCCAGAAGCAATTAAAACTTTTTTCACGCCAGGTAATGCCCGTGCATCTTTATAAAGCTCAATTAAAGAAGAGTGGTCGGTGTTCAAATTTGGGCAGATGCCGGGGAACACACAAGACGGTTTGCGGCAAGCGGCTTCCACTTCAGGCTCTTTACAGGCAAGGCGATACATATTGGCAGTGGGGCCGCCTAAGTCTGAAACGATGCCGGTAAAGCCTTTTACCTTGTCACGCATGGCTTCAATTTCACGCAGAATAGAATCTTTAGAACGGTTTTGAATAATGCGGCCTTCGTGTTCGGTAATGGAACAAAAAGTACAGCCTCCAAAGCAGCCACGCATAATATTCACTGAAAAACGTATCATATCCCAAGCCGGTATTTTGGCATCGCCATAATCAGGGTGAGGCGAACGGGCATAAGGCTGGTCAAATACTGCATCCATTTCTTCAGTGGTTAAAGGAATGGGTGGCGGGTTAATCCATAAATCTTGTTCACCGTGCTTTTGTACTAGCGCACGGGCATTGCCGGGGTTGGTTTCTAGGTGCAAAACACGGTTGGCGTGGGCATAAAGCACAGGGTCTTTGCTGACCCGTTCAAAGCTGGGTAGGCGAATCACACTTTTAGAGCGGTGAGTGCTGGTCACTAGCTTTTCGAACTTTTTACGTTCAGCGGCTTGTTCAGCGGTTAGTAACTCTAAAGCTTGTTCGGTTTGTTCATCTAACCCAAAAGCCCCGATTTCAGAAGCGCCTAGTCCAGAAGCCACTAATGGGTTGTTTTTTTTCTGCTCAACCGCACAGGCTTCGGTGTCTTGCGTATTCACATAGGGGTTAATAACTCGGTCAATACGCCCAGGTCTATCAACACGGGTTGAATCAATTTCTAACCAATCAGCAGGGGTGTCTTTACGAATAAAAGCCGTGCCACGCACATTGGTAATGTCGGTGATTTTTTCGCCCATGGCTAAGCGGTGAGTCACGTCAATTAGCGCCCGTTCAGCATTGCCAAACAGTAAAATATCGGCTTTGGAATCGAGTAAAATAGAACGGCGCACCTTGTCTTGCCAGTAATCATAATGAGCAATGCGCCTTAAAGAGCCTTCAATGCCGCCCAACACTACCGGCACATCGCTCCAAGCTTCTTTGCAGCGTTGGGTATAAACCACGCTGGCGCGGTCGGGGCGCTTGCCTGCCATGCCACCGGGGGTATAGGCATCATCGGAGCGGATTTTACGTTCGGCAGTGTAGCGGTTAATCATCGAATCCATGTTGCCAGCCG
>CANQLY010000074.1 GCA_947624795.1 uncultured Marinospirillum sp. | reverse complement strand
AGGCGATGTTCCACTGCAACTAACACGCATGAGCCGTTACGGCATTTTAGGGCGCTATTTACCAGAGTTTGGTCATGCAGTGGGGTTAACCCAGCATGATTTATTTCATATTTACACGGTGGATGCCCACACGCTTAGGTTATTGCGTTTGTTGCAAAGTTTTCGTAGCCCTGTCCAAGAAAAGAACTTTCCCCTTGCTTCAGTCATTATACGCAAGTTGCCTAACTTGGCGGTTATTTGGCTGGCGGGGCTGTTTCATGATTTAGGTAAAGGTTATGGCGGCGATCATTCTGAATTAGGCGCAGTGGCTGCTTATGATTTTTGTGCAAGGCAAGGCTTGCCCAAGCGTGATTCTAATTTAGTCAGCTGGCTGGTAAAAAACCACCTAGTTATGTCGATTACTGCCCAAAAGCAAGATTTAACCGACCCTGACGTTATCCGTCGCTTTGCAGAAAAAATGGGCGATCAACAACACTTAGATTATTTGCATGTGCTAACGGTTGCCGACATTAACGCCACTAACCCTAAATTATGGAATGGCTGGCGAGCGGCGCTTTTAAACCAGCTTTATTCAGAAACTAAACGTGCTTTGCGCCGTGGTTTAGAAAACCCGATTGACCCAACGGAATGGATAGAAGAAACCCAGCGTGAAGCCTTAGAAGGCTTGTGTTGCCAAGGGGTGGCTAAGGCTCGCATTTTAAACTTGTGGGCAACCTTGGGTAACGATTACTTTTTACAAAACACAGCCGAAGAAGTGGTTTGGCACACCTTAGGTATTTTAAACCATGCGCCTAGCCAAGAGCCTTTAGTGCTTTTGCTTGCCCCCACTGAAAATATTCGGGAAGGCGGCACCAAGGTTTTTATTCACTCACGCGATGTGGCCTATGGCTTTGCAGCAACGGCGGCTACGCTCGACCGCCTAGGGCTTTCAATTCACGATGCCCGCATAGCATCCAGTGATAAGGGCTTTACGTTAAACACGCTGATAGTGTTAGAACAAAACGGCAAAATTCCCCGCAGTTCACAGCGGTTAACTGAAATAGAGCGCGAGCTAATTAGTTCGTTAAACAACCCAGAAGATTTTCTTCAGCTAGTTAAGCGCCACACACCACGGCAGTTAAAGCATTTTACCCTACCAACGCAGGTGTACATTAGTAATGATCCTAATAACTTACGCACATTAATTGAAGTGATTACCCCAGACAGGCCGGGGTTATTGGCAAGAATTGGGCGCATTTTTGTTGAATTCGATTTATGGCTACAAAATGCCAAAATAGCCACCCTTGGCGAACGGGTGGAGGACGTTTTTTTTGTTACGCTACAAGATGGCAGCCCCTTGTCTGATTCAGAGTTATGCAAGCGGTTAGAAGCCCGCTTGTGCGATGAATTAGATAAACAGGCCAAAGAGCCGGGTTATCCTGTGTATGATTCCGGCTGGAATCGCTAGGTTGTTGATATTAATGCTAATAATTAGCAGCAGAAAACTAATAGAAAGGTTAAAATGTTGAATCTTTACGGAATACCTAACTGCGATACCCTGAAAAAAGCCCGCATTTGGCTAGAAGAACAAGCCTTAGATTTTCAGTTCCATGATTATAAAAAAGTAGGTGTTGACGCGAGCACCCTGCAGGCTTGGGTGAAACAAGTGGGCTGGGAAGTCTTGGTTAACCGCCGTGGTACCACTTGGCGCAAACTAGCTGAAACCGACCGTGAAACCCTAAATCAAGCCTCGGCTATTGGCCTAATGCAAGCCAATCCTAGTTTAATTAAGCGGCCTGTTCTTGATACAGGAAGTCAGCTGTTAGTGGGTTTTGATCCAATAGAATGGCAACAAAAGCTTATTCAATAATCCCTAGTAACTGTTTAGTAATCACGTAGCAATTCACCCAATAATTAGTTTTTAGCCGGAGACCTACCATGAAAATGCTCAATCGCTCTGCCATTAGTGTTCAATTAAAACAACCGTTTGTTGATTGGGTTAATAGCCTAGATGAAGGTGGAGACGAGCAGGTTAATCTTGATGAAGTCAACCTTGAGGCGACAACCTACCTGATTCCTGAATTAGAAGATGAAGATGCATTAAAAGACTTCATTGATGAGCGTTATTTTGCATTATTAGAAAATGAGTTGCTGTCTTGGGAAGATAATGAAAACTGCTGGCCTGCTGAGATCAGCCGTACTTTATTTGATGAATTTTTAGAAGTAAAATTGTCGTTTATGGTCTTTGATTTAGATGAGCAAGCCGTTTTGTTAGCCACAGTATTAGACGAAGTGGAAGACTAAGGCTTTAAAAATGCCCCAACGGGTGGGGCATTATTTTTCTAACCAATCAATCAATCAATCAGCCAGCCAACTAATTAACCAGCTAGTGGTCGTGTTCTTTGACTACTGCTGCTTCCATGCGGTGGGTTTCAATTTCAATGTCTAGCACGTTGCATGAGCCCGGACGCAGTACTAGCACGCCGTATTCTTCTACAGAATGCTGTTCATTTTCTTCACTGCCCACTTCAATAGAAAGGCTGCTGCCTTCTAAGTAATCGGGGCTAATTAGAATAGTGGCGGGCAAGCCTTCATCCCAAATCACTTGAATTTCAGCCAATTCTGGTAATTCAACCACTTCACCTTCAGGGGTAATGCCTTGCAAGCGTGGCCTTGGGTTCATTTTGTAACTCCAGTCAGGTTAGATTAGTTGCTTATTAACAGTTTGCTTATTAACGACTACGAATATCATTTTGTACACTTAAGAAGTTTTTAGCCCAAGGGCGTTGCTTTTGTAACGCTTCAGGCAGCTTTTGAATGGCTGCTAAGGCTTCGTCACGGTTAGCATAATCACCATAAACCACCACATACCAAGGCTTGCTTTGATAGCGCCCTTCAAAATAAGAAAAATTTCCCACGTCCACACTTTGCGCTTCAATGTAATTTTTAACGGCAGTTTCGTCTAGGCTACCCATCATTTGTAAGGTGTAATGGTCGGCAGGTTTGGCCATTAACAAGCTTTCACGCCGTGCACCTTTGTCGACCCAAGCGGTTGCTGCCGCCTTTGTGGGCGCAGCTGGTGTTGCCGCAGGCGTTTCTGGCGTGGGTTGAGGCACAGTGGCTGGTTTAACAGGGGTAATCATGCTAGGCGTATCGTCTGGCAAATCAAGCAAAACCTCAGCCGCTGGCGTTTTTTCAGGCGGTACTAAGGGTTCAGGTGCAGGCGGCGGTGTAACAGCAGGCTCAGCTTTAATTGGGTTTCTTGGTGGCGGATCAAGCACCATGCCTTGACGAAAAGGGGGTGGATTGCCTGCAAGGTTAGTTTCAGGTGTTTTGCTTGATAAAAACTTATCTTTATACACAAAACCAACTAAAAGCGCTGTAATGCCACCGGCTGCTGCAACTAATAGCCAAAGTGGCAGCTTGCGTGTTTGGCTTGGCTTGGTGGCTTTTGCTGGCTTAGGTTTTGCTGGCTTAGGTTTTGCTGCTGCAGGTTTAACTGGGCTTTTAACTTTTTTAGCAACGGTTTCAGGGTCAGGTATTTCAGGGCTAACTGCGTTGCCTTGCTTTAGTTGATCAACCAAAGCTTTGTTTAATAATCCAGGCAAGCCTTTTGCTGCTTTGTAAGTATTGGCAAACTGCTGGGTATTTAAAGGCAGCCTTTCAACCCCAACGCTTGCACAGCGGTGCTCTAAATAAGACCGTGCTTCACTTTCATTAAAGGCTTCTAAGGGCAGGTGATGCCCAACGGATTCAAAGCGTGCAATGTTGTCTTTGTGGTGCAGTTTACTAAACAGTTCTTGGCGGCCAAACAAAGCAATGTGCGGCCTTTGACTGTCGCTAATGGTAGTGGCCAGTTCCAGAATAAGATCCAGTGCATCTTGTTCTAGGTTTTCAGCATTATCAATCACAATAAGGCAACTGCCGCCTTCTATGTTGAGTTGGTTGCTGAAGTGACGAATTTCTTCTAAATAAAAATCAAAATCAGCCCTTGCCGGTATTTCAAGGTTTAAACTTTGGCTAATTTGGGGTAATAATTGTGCTGCCGATGTTGCTTGTTTTGCATCAAGCAGGCTGACGACAACCCCTGAATCGAGTTGTTGTAACATGCGGTTTTTTAGGTGTGTTTTACCACTGCCTTGTTGACCTATAACAGTTAACAACAGGTTACTGTAACGACTAAGGTGAAGTAATAAGTCTAAGTGCTTACCGTGTTGCTTACCTGAATAAAAAACAGCAGCATCATTAACGTGTTCAAGTAATAATAGTTGCTCGTTAAAAGGCTTTTCACTATTTAATAAGGGTTCCCTTGGCTGCATGCCAGCGACTCCGTGGATATTTTGCGTTGGCTTAAAATCAGCGTTTAATCATACCAGAAGGCTTGGTAAAACGTGTGGCTGGTTAAAGCTACAGTGAATTTATAGCGTTTTTTTAAGTGCATCTGCTAAGCATTCTTGTAACAGTGTTAGGTTGTCAAAATCAACAAGTACTGCTTCACCTAACTGTTTTAAAAGAATTAACCTCAGTTGACCATCAATGTTTTTTTTATCAACTGCCATGTGCTTTAAAAAAGTGGTAGGCGTCATGGTTTTAGGTGGAATAACCGGTAGCTGGGCTGCTAATAACAGCGCCTCAACTCGGTCAAGGTCGGCGGTGCTTAACCAGCCAAGGCGGCGTGATAAGTCGGCAGCTAACCACATGCCACAGGCAATGGCTTCACCATGCAACCATTGGCCATAGCCCATTTCTGTTTCTATGGCATGGCCAAAGGTATGGCCTAGGTTTAGTAGCGCCCGCTGACCGCTTTCACGCTCATCGTTTGCAACAATGTCAGCTTTGCATTGGCAAGAACGTGCAATGGCTTCACTTAACAATAAGCTGTCACCAGCCATTAGGCCTGCCATGTTGGTTTCAAGCCAGCCTAAAAATTCAATATCACCCAATAAACCGTATTTAATAACTTCAGCCATGCCCGCGGCCAGTTCTTTTTTAGGCAGGGTGGTTAATACTTGGGTATCGGCAAGCACAAGGCGTGGTTGCCAAAATGCACCCAGCATGTTTTTACCCAGCGGATGGTTAACACCCGTTTTGCCACCCACAGATGAATCGACCTGTGACAAAAGGGTGGTGGGTATTTGAATAAAATTAACCCCCCGCTGATAACAAGCGGCAGCAAAGCCGGTCATATCACCTACTACACCGCCCCCTAAAGCAATTAATGTGGCGTTGCGGCTAAAGTTATGAGCCAGTAAAGCATCCCAAATAAGCTGCAGGTGTTCTAGGTTTTTATAGGCTTCGCCATCGGGTAAAAGGCAAGTTTGAATCACCAGATCAGGTTTAGCTTGGCTTAGGTTAGCAGTAAGCTGTTCAAGGTAAAGCGGTGCAACGGTAGTATTGCTTACAATTAACACTTGCTTGCCGCTTAATTGAGGCAAAATTAAATTGGGATTATTAAGTAAATTTTTACCTATGTGAATGGAGTAGCTGCGCTCTCCTAGGTCTAAGTTCAGGCTTTGCATATAAATTCCAATAAAAATTGGTGGCTTAGGGTTAAAGGTGCTGCATTAGCTGTTCTTTAATGTCTAGCATTACTTGGCGCGGTGGCCGTTGGTCAGTATCAATGACTATGTGCGCTGTTGCTAGGTAAAGTGGGTCACGTGTATTTTTTAGCGCCTCTAATTTAGCCCGTGGGTCTTCTGTTTGTAACAAGGGTCTATTGTGATCTTTGCTAGTGCGTAATAGTTGCTGTTCTACTGTGGTACGCAAAAAAACTACGACTCCACGCTCCTTTAGGTGTTGCCGGTTTTCAGGCTTAATAACACTGCCGCCACCGGTTGAAAGTATAATGCCTTTCAGTGCAGTTAAGTCATCAATGGCTTGAATTTCACGGTCTCGAAAACCGGCTTCGCCTTCAATGTCAAAAATCCATGGAATGCTTGCGCCACAACGCTCTTCAATGACTTTATCTGAATCATAAAAAGGGCGCTTTAAAGCACTTGCCAATAAACGGCCAAGGGTGCTTTTACCTGCTCCCATGGAACCTATTAAAAATATGTTAGTGAGCGAATTACAACGCTGTTCATCCTGCATTATTTTTTAACCAAAGTATCATTTATCATTCTTGGGGTAATAAAAACTAGCAATTCTACTTTCTCTTGCTTGCTAATGGAATTACGAAATAGCCAGCCCACCAAAGGTAGGTCGCCTAAAAAAGGCACTTTAGCTTGGTAGTTACTTTTTTGTGATGTGAATATACCACCAATTACGATGGTTTCTCCGTTATTTACTAATACTTGTGTTTCAACTGCATTGGTGTTTATGGCAGGGCCTGCATCTTCTGTTACATCGCCTCGACTGTCATTGTTCACTTTTAAGCTTAAAAAAATACGTCCATTGCCCACAATTTGTGGCGTTACTTCAAGGCGTAATTCTGCATTACGAAAGCTTGTAGTGGTAACACCGTCTTTGTTAGGTGTTGATTGATAAGGAATCTCTTCCCCTGATCGAATCACGGCTTTATTGCGGTTAGAAGTAATCACTTTGGGTTGTGATATGACTTCACTGCGGTTTTCTGTTTCTAACACTTTCAGTTCTAAATCAAGCAATAGTTTGTTTGAAACAAAGCCAAAGCTTGCACCTGCTTTGGGGCTAAAATCAAGGCTGCTCGTATGGCTGCCTTTAAGTAGTCCTGTGTTATTTGCCTTGGCTTGGTTGGCGGTTGTAAAAGAAGAATCCGTTGCCAAATGGCTGCTTTTTATACCCCAGCTTACCCCTAATTCATCTGTTACCCCAGCCCTTGCTACTACAATTCTTGCTTCAATCATCACCTGCTCGACTGCTACATCTAAAATTTCAACAATGGTTTTAATGCGCCTAACCTGTTCAGGCGTGTCACGCACATAAAGGGTATTGGTGCGCTCATCCACCAGTAGATGCCCCCGATTAGATAAAAATTGCCGAGTGATTTTAAGCGTGTGTTCTGTTTCTTGTGTCAGTTCAGTTAAAGTTAACGGTAAGTTTTTAAGTAAATTACCTAGCCCGTTAGATGCCGCCGTTGGCTGTTCGTATTTTGCTGATTGCAGGGTTTTTTGATCGCCTAGAATAAATGCTTGGATTGCTTTTGCATCGGCATAGTTAATTTTAATAAAAGCATCTTCTAAAGGGCTAAGGTTAAATGCGGCCTGTTGGGCTCTTTGCTGCTGTGCTTCAAGTTCAATCAGTTTATTTGCAGGCGCAACAAGTAGTACCTTGCCCTGTTGGCGGCTGGCTAAACCTTGTGAAATAAGTAATAAATCAAGTGCTTGATCTGAAGGTATGCCTTCAAGGTGCAGTGTGGCATTGCCGCTAATGCTGTCGTCGGTAATTAAATTTAAATTAAGAAAGGCGGCTAATTCTGCCAATAAGTGACGCAAAGGAATGTCGTGGTAACTTAAAGAAATCAGCTCGCCTGTGTAGTTAAGCATTGGGTCATTGCTTTCTTGTTTTGCAGCTTTGGGGTTGAGTGTTGGCTTGGCTGTTATTTCAATGCTTAGCTGTTTGTTTTGCGTGTTAAGTAAATAGCTAAATGCTCCTTCTATTTTAATGACCAGCTCTGCCTGAGCGCCGAGTTGAAAAAATTCAAAATCACTGACGGGGGTAGCAAAATCGCTAGCATCATACAAGTTAAGGTGATCTGCCACGGTGGTTGCATTAAACTTTAAGCGCAGCCCCTGTGCCGTGGTTTCAGCTTTTGGCAGGGTGGCTTGGTTTGAAAAATGGAGCAGAAGGTGTGCATTGCCTTGCTGGGTGCGCTTAAAGTTCAGCTCAACTAGCTGGCTGGTATTATTAGCAAAGCCTGTTGTGGGGGCTAAAAGCCCAAAAAAAAGTAGCAGAAGCAGCCAAGCTTTAGCGTATAAATGAGTAGTCATTTAGAACTCTACCTAGATAAGTTAATTGTTGTTGTTTTTTCCTGCCGTTGAGTGTCTGAAGAAATAAGCTCTAAAACCGTGAGGCTGGTTTTATCTAAATGAATAATTGTGCCGTGATCTTTACCTAATCGGTCGCCTTGGGCCACTGAAACTAATTGTTGATTGGGTGCCAAAATTAAGGCACGCAGTGTTTTGCCCCGCTGCATACTGCCCCGAAAAGACAGCTCAGTTAATGTCCATTCCTCTAACACACTGCTAGTCAGCGTTAAGTTAGAAGTAGTAAGGGGGGTGGTGGGTTTTTCTGGTGGCTTACTGCTTAGCGTTTTGTTTGGCTGTTCTGCTGCCTTAGTGCTGGTAATAATGGGTGAAAAAGGATCCCTTTCTTCTTGGGGTTGAATGAATGTTAGTTCAGCTTGTTGTTTAAAGCTTGGCGAAGTCTCTAGGGGTTTGTTGGGTTGATTGTGTTGCGCTCGTAACTGGGTAAGTTGTTGTTCAAGGGCGGTTATTTTTGCAGGCTCGCTACAAGCAGTTAACACTAATAATAGTAAAAAAAATGGCAAACCTAGGGGTAAACGGGTCATTGTTTATCCTCTATTACAAGGTTTGATTGGTGATTATAACGGTAGGTTTTTGCATCAATTGTTAAGGTTAAACCCTTTGTTTTTTCGGCGTTGGGCAGCAAATTAAAGTTGTGCAGCGTTACTAGCTGATTAAAGTGACTAATGCCTGAAATAAAACGGGTTAATTGATAAAAGTCACCCTTAACTTTAATTTCAAAAGGCAATTGAATATACAGCGCTTTTATTTCTGGTGGTTGTAATTTTAAAGCCAGTAATTCAAGCTGATTTAGGTTGGCTTGTTGCTGTATGTCATCAAGTAAACGTGGCACTTCATTTTCGCTGGGTAAAGCCGATAATAAATCAGAAAGTGCTTTTTCTATTGCCTGTATTTCCTCTTGGTAAGCCGTTAAATTGACTGCTTTAGACGATTGTTGCTGGTAATTTGTTAGCAGGCGTTGCTGTTCTTCTTTAGCCTTTATTTGCTCTTTTTTAGCCGTATTAATCAGTAATAGGTGGCTTGTAAAAATAATGCTTAGGGTAAGTAAAAAAGAAGACAATAATTTAATTAAAGTGGGCCACTGGCCTGCGTTAATTAGATCAAAATCATGGTAATCAAGCCTTTGAATGGCGTGTAACTGTGTTTTAATCCAAGCGTTCATTTGACTGGTTCCTGTAAAGGTTGCCTAATTTTTAAAGGAATCATTAACGTGAAATGGGTTAAATTAGTTTGGTTATTTTTGGTCATGCTGCGTAAAACAGGTTCACCAAAGCTGGGTTGTAAGTTTAAATAATTTATCCAAGTAGTGACTGCTTGGGATTGCAT
The DNA here is from genome assembly GCA_947624795.1 of uncultured Marinospirillum sp. Lineage (GTDB taxonomy): Bacteria > Pseudomonadota > Gammaproteobacteria > Pseudomonadales > Halomonadaceae > Marinospirillum. Next base: position 701 of record CANQLY010000074.1, on the reverse strand, counting down.
GGCCTGCCCTTGCAGGGTTAGTTGGTTTTCATTGCGTTTAAGTTCGGTTAAAACAATGCCATCATTGATGCTTTTAGCCAGTTGTTGCATAAGCTGTGTGGTAATGAGTCGGCTGTTTTTTAGCTGCTGAATGGCTTCAAGGTGGGTTAATAGTTGTTGGTGTTTTTTTTGTAGGCTTGCCACTGCTTCCATTTCAATGCTTAGCTGTAGCAGGTGTTGCTTTATAAACTGATTTTCTTGTTCAAGTGTGTCGATAGAATTTAGGGTGGATTGCCAGATTACTAAGCTGATTAATAAACCTAATATTGCACTTATTAGGCTAAGATAAATAAATTTTTGTTGTTGTTTTTTGCGCTTTTCTTCACGCCAAGGCCTTAAGTTAATGCCAGTTTTATTGTTGCTATTTAAGTTGGGTGCAGTGGTCTTTTTTAATTGGGGTTGTTTGTTTTGAAAAGATTTCATGACCAAACCCTCATGGCAAGGCCACAGGCAATCATCATGGCAGGTGCATCCTGAGCTAAGGCTTTTGCATTGATCTTGTTACTTAGCTGCATGCCTGCAAAGGGGTTGGCTAGGTGCGTGGGGTAGCCTAATTGTTGTTGCAGGCGTTGGGGTAGGTTTTTAATGGCGGCAGAGCCACCGGCAATAATAAGGGAATCGATATTTTGATAAGCAGAGGATGAATAAAACAGCTGCAATTG
>CANQLY010000073.1 GCA_947624795.1 uncultured Marinospirillum sp. | reverse complement strand
CATAAATACGGCCAGCACCACCCGTTGCAAGCACTGTTGCTTTAGACTTAATGTAAATAGTTTCGCCGGTTTCAATGCAAATAGCGATACAACCTACCACATCACCTTTAGCATTTTTAACTAGGTCAGCGGCATACCATTCGTTTAAAAAAACAGCTTCATTTTTCAAGTTACCCTGATAAAGCGTGTGCAATAGCGCATGACCTGTACGGTCAGCGGCAGCACACGTACGTGAAGCCTGACCGCCTTTACCAAAGTCTTTTGACTGACCGCCAAAAGGACGCTGATAAATACGGCCCTGTTCAGTACGCGAGAAAGGTAAACCCATGTGCTCTAGTTCAAATACAGCCTTAGGGCCTTCACTACACATGTATTCGATAGCGTCTTGGTCACCAATGTAGTCAGAACCCTTAACGGTATCGTACATGTGCCAGCGCCAATCATCGTTCGGGTCATCAGAGGCAATGGCACAAGTAATACCACCCTGCGCCGACACTGTGTGCGAACGGGTAGGAAACACTTTAGAAATGACTGCTGTATTACGGCCAGACTGCGCTAATTGAAGCGCAGCACGTAGGCCAGCACCACCACCACCAACGATGATAGCGTCAAATTCTATAATACGAAGTGATGACATGGATTAAGCTCCCCACAAAACTTGAACGCCCCAAACTACATAGGCAAAAAGGGCCAGAATTACAACCACATGATAAATCACACGGATGCCAGTTGGCTTAATGTAATCAGTTGCGACAGTCCACATACCTATCCAGGCATGAGCAGCAATTGAAAGCAAGGCTAAAAAGCTAAAAATACGCATGGTAGTGCCCTGAAAAAGTGCATGCCATGTTGCGTAGTCAATGTTGCTATTGGTTAAGAAAAAACCCAATAAACACAGGGTGTAAGCCAACATAATAACAGCAGTTACACGCTGCATAAGCCAGTCAGCTAAACCGCTGCGGCCAAAATTCATGATATTGGTTACCATACCCAGACTCCTGCCAATAGAATTAATACAGCTGCTGCACCAAACACAACTTTTGACATGGTATGGCTATCTTCAAGATTAACGCCAATGTCCATGTCCATAATTAAGTGTTTAACGCCCGCTAGGCAATGGTAAGCCAAAGCAGAAAGCATGCCCCAAAGAACAAGCTTAGCAAAAAAATTGTGTTCCAATGTTGATTTGACGCTCTCAAAACCCTCAGGTGAGGATAAAGACACATCAAACGCCCAGAACATAAAAATCAGGCCAACGAACAAAATAACACCCGTTGCACGGTGTGTTATTGACGCGATGGCCGATAAGGGTAATTTTATCGTCGATAAATCGAGATTTACAGGTCTATTGCTTTTCACGGCTTTACACACTCTTTTATAGTGCTTGCACAGGTTCCCCTGGCAACAAGCGATTATATTTAAAAGCACTCATCAGAAAACAGCGTTGCTTTAGTATTTTCTGCTGTAGCACTTATCCCCCAAGTGCAGGTTACAGATTATATAAACCAAAAAAATGTTACGCAATCTATCCAAAGGTTGTGCACTGTATCAAAATAAGCGAATCTAATACTAAGCCTAAAACTTAAGGCGTGATGCATTCTAACAAGGCAAGGGTCAAATACTCTAGCCATTTAGCGTAATTGACAGAACAAATTTCGCTTCTATAGTGGTGTCATCTTCATTTTAAAAATGCAAGTATGATTAAAAATAAATAAGGAGGCCTTATGGCTGATAAGAAAGCAGTACTAACCGTTGACAACCTTGAAAACACTATCGAACTTCCATTATTGTCAGGAACAATTGGACCTGATGTTATTGATGTTCGTAGCTTAGGTGCTACCGGTTTATTTACTTACGACCCAGGATTCCTAGCAACTGCTTCATGTGAGTCTAAAATCACTTACATTGATGGTGGCAAAGGGGTTTTACTGCACCGTGGTTACCCCATTGATCAACTAGCAGCAAAGTCTGATTACTTAGAGCTTTGCTATTTATTGCTTAATGGCGAGCTGCCCACCCCAGAGCAGCGCAAAAATTTTGAAGCAACCATTCGCCGTCATACTATGGTGCACGAACAGCTAACCCAGTTCTTTAAAGGGTTCCGTCGTGATGCGCACCCTATGGCTGTTATGTGTGGTGTAGTGGGCGCATTATCAGCCTTCTACCACGATGCTATGGATATAACAGATTCTTATCATCGTGAAGTATCGGCACACCGCTTAATTGCAAAAATGCCGACCATTGCTTCTATGTGCTACAAATATTCAACAGGCCAGCCTTTTGTTTATCCACGCAATGATCTGTCTTATGCAGAAAACTTTTTACACATGATGTTTGCCACACCTTGTGAAGAATATGTTATTAGCCCTATCTTTGCCAAAGCCATGGATCGTATTTTTATGCTGCATGCGGACCATGAACAAAACGCATCCACCTCAACCGTGCGTTTAGCTGGCTCTACGGGTGCTAACCCCTTTGCTTGCATTGCTGCCGGTATTGCTGCGCTTTGGGGCCCGGCTCACGGTGGTGCTAACGAAGCCGTATTGACCATGCTAGATGAAATTGGTGATGAATCACGCATCGAAGAGTTTGTTGCCCGTGCCAAAGATAAAGACGATCCTTTCAAGCTAATGGGCTTTGGTCACCGTGTGTACCGTAACTTTGACCCACGCGCCCAAGTGATGAAAGAAACTTGCGATGAAGTGCTGGCTGAACTTGGTCTTGCCGATGACCCTCAGTTAAGAATTGCTAAACGCCTAGAACAAATTGCTTTAGAAGATGAGTATTTTGTTGAACGTCAACTTTACCCTAACGTTGATTTTTATTCGGGTATTATTCTAAAAGCCATTGGTATTCCTACCAATATGTTCACTGTAATTTTTGCTATGAGTCGTACCATTGGGTGGATTTCTCACTGGAATGAAATGATTAGTAATGATTACAAGATAGGCCGTCCACGCCAGCTTTATACTGGTTCACCTCAGCGTGATTTCCCTGATCGCTAATTAATAGGTATTTAAGAAGGCTGCTTATAGCAGCCTTTTTTATTGTTTGAAGAAAAAATTTGGAGAACAAAATGAGCACACCTCAAACCATCGCCTTTATTGGGCTAGGCGTTATGGGCAGCCCTATGGCAGGCCACCTTGCCAAAGCAGGGCACCAAGTCACCGTATTTAACCGCACACCAGAAAAAGCCAGTCAATGGGTGGCCAAGTATCCTAATCACCAATCAGCAGCAACACCTGCAGAGGCTTCTGCAAACGCAGATTTAGTATTCATGTGCGTTGGAAAAGATGACGATGTTCGTGAGGTAATAACGGGCGAACAAGGCATTCTAAAAACACTAAAAACAGGTTGCATTATTGTAGACCATACAACAGCTTCTGCTACCCTTGCCAAAGAAATGGCAGCAGCTTGCCAAAAACAACAAATAAGCTTTTTAGATGCACCCGTTTCAGGTGGCGAACAAGGCGCAATCAATGCTCAGCTAACCATTATGGTGGGCGGTGATGAAACAGCTTACAATAAAGCCAAACCCACCATGCAAGTATTGGCTAAAGCCGTTACCTACATGGGTGAAACCGGTGCAGGCCAAATGACCAAAATGGTTAACCAAATTTGCATTGGAGGTTTAATTCAGGCCTTAGCTGAAGGTTTAAATTTTGCAGAAAAAGCAGGCCTAGATCAACAAAAAGTCATGGACGTGATTAGCTTAGGAGCCGCTGGTTCTTGGCAAATGACTAACCGACATAAAACAATGATTGCTGATGACTATGAGCATGGTTTTGCAGTGGATTGGATGCGTAAAGATTTAGCCATTTGCTTAGATCAAGCACGAAAGCTGAATACACAACTCCCCATCACCGCTTTAATTGACCAGTTTTATGGTGACGTTCAGCAGCTAGGTGGCGGACGCTGGGACACATCAAGCCTCTTAAAACGCATGCAAGCCTTTAAACTTTAACTTTAAATAAATAAACTTATTTATCCGTTTAGGTGTTGATTTTTAATAGATTGCAATGTATTAAACACTAACAGTTAACTGAAACCCAAGTATTTAGGATTTAATTTGTGGGCATAACGCACAGCGAAAAAGACATGGTTTTAAATAAGCCCAAAAATGAAGGGCAACCCGAAGGACAAATCATTAAGTCTAATGAAGGCATTTATCGCCTAATGACTAGACTTCAAAATAAGCACACCCCATTAAAACTGCGCTTTGATTCTGTAGCCGACTACTATACCAGCATGGTCATCGCCGTTAATTTTAAAGAAGGCTATATTTTGCTTGATGAAGTCACCCCTAAATGGGGTGATGAATTAATGGCAAAAGCTATTCCTTTTAGTTTTGATAGCTACCACGACGGCTGTAAGATTAGTGCTGTAAAAATGCAAGCGGTTGGTCGGGCAGTTAAAGAAGGTAGTCCTGTTTATAAAATCTTGTTTCCTGCTGAACTGCATTTTTTACAGCGCCGTAAGTTTTACCGTGCACCTGTACGCTATTCACTGGAAATTAAAACACGCCTAGGCATTAAAGTACCGCCGGTAAAAAGGGATGAAAACGATGAAATCATTCCACAAAACCCGACTTGGGAGCATGAAGGGTTATTGCAGGATTTATCAGCACAAGGCTGCCAAATAGAAGTTGGTGGCGACTTACGAGAAACGCTGCCTAAAAACACCGAATACTTAAGCTGCCATTTTATTTTTCCTAACAGTTATTTGTTTGATATTGGCATTGCAGTACGCCACATAAGCTATGATGAAAAACACGACATGAGTAGCCTAGGTTGTCAATTTATTAATATGGACCCTAAGCTTGATCGTAAAATTTCATTTATCGTCAATGAGTTACAACGTGACAATGCCCGAATTAGCTCAGGTAATAGCACCACACCTATTGCTGATCTTTTTCAAGAAAGAGTAATTAAAGATGCAACTAAAGACGATAAAAACAACCCCCTTGAACAAGGGAATGCAGCAGAAAAGCTATCAACTGAAGCCGTGCATGGCATAGCAGTAGACAGTGTAAAAAAATTAATTACTAGCTTGCGTGAAAAAACACCCTTACCAATCAAAGAAACGTGGGAAGCCGCTGATCTGCTACTTGCTGCCCTAAAAGAAGATAGGCAAGCGTTGATTCTAATCACGCGCATTCGTTCAGCTTCAGATTACCTTTACGAACACTCGGTTAGCGTGGCGGTATTACTTGCCGACCAAACCATGTTTAATAAAGATAGCCCAAAATCACGTGACAAAGATTACCTACGCACCATTATTTTTGCTGGTTTATGCCATGACCTAGGTAAAGGCTTAATTCCTGAACGAATTATTAATAAATCAGGCGAATTAAGTGAAGCAGAAGCCAAAGTTATGCATAAGCATTCCTTACTAACACGTGAAATTCTTTCCAGACAACAAGGCATGCCAGAGCTTGCTTTAACCTTAGCCACACAAAATTGTGAACGCTTAGATGGTACGGGGCACCCTGAAGGCTTAAAAACCATATCCATTAGTCTAGACGGCAGGTTAGCAGGCGTTATTGATGTTTTTGATGCCATGACAAATTCTCGTAACTATCGGGCAGGCTTGCCTCATGCTTTAGCTTATAAGCGGCTAATGGCCATGCGGAATCAATTAGACCTAGCCTCAATACAGCAACTTATAAAATGCCAAGGATTATTTCCATTAGGCTCTTTGGTTGCTTTTGAAGATGGCAATCTAGGCTTTGTAAAACAGCACGATAAAAATAACCAACCTTTAGTGGTTCGCATTGTTTTTAATAAACTCAACAATAAGCCAATCAAACCTACAGACCTTAGGTTAGATTTACTGCCGCCTGAAAATAAAAAGCTTTTACCTGAGGATCCTGCCAAATACAAGCTAACCAACCATGCGCTACTTGAAAACCTATAACCTTATCCACAGCTGCTGTGGATAAGGCAGTGGATAACTAGTTAATAAGCAAGCCAAAGCCAGCAGCGGCCAACCCATTGCTTAGATTGTTCGTTTTTTAATCAGATTCAACTCACTTTGAAAAAATGCTAAGTATTTATAGACTAGAAAAAATACAATTATTAGATTTTAGGCACAAGAAAAATCAGAAGAGGCTCTGATAATATTTATTATGTTTTTTTGAGTAAGTTTTTGAATGGTATTTTAGAAATGCTATTTGAATAATGCAGGTAAGTTTAAAAGTGGCGTCCCATAGGGGGTTCGAACCCCTGTTACCGCCGTGAAAGGGCGGTGTCCTAGACCACTAGACGAATGGGACGTTGATACTTTTAAATCTTCAATGAGTTGGTGGAGATATGCGGGATCGAACCGCAGACCTCTTGCATGCCATGCAAGCGCTCTCCCAGCTGAGCTATACCCCCACAGATGTCTTGAAGACGGTGCATATAATAGGCCGTAACCCCTGCACCGTCAAGCACTATTTTAACTATTTTCTAACTATCGCTAATTTTAGCCGTTTTAAATTCTTGGTAGGCTTTTTCAAGCTTTTTAATTTGCTTTTTAGACACCCCACGGCCATCAGTTACTAGGTTTAAAGCAAAGCGTAAGCGAGCACGGCTCATGTCTGGCCCTAAAATAACCATTGCATCTAACACTGACGTTGAACTAGTGCTGCCGCTAATGGCTACAAACACTGGCTGCAAATAGCCCTTCATTTTTAAACCGGCATGATCAGCCAAGGCTTTAACCGTATTGAAAATAGCGTCTTTGTTCCAATCAGTTAGGCTATCCACTTCCCAAACTAACCACTGGAATAACTCAACTAAGTTGGCTTCTTCTATGCCTAGTTCTAAATAATCAGCTTTAGTGACCTTAGGCATGCCGCTAAAGAAGAAGCTCGCCAAGGGCGCTATGTCTGACAGCATTTCAATGCGCGGGCGCAGCTGCGGCATAATTTGCTTCACGTAATCGCTATTAAAAGCCCACTTAACCAGCTCAGCAATTAATTGCTCATCCGTGTAATCTTCACGCAAATACAAGCCATTCAGCCAGCTCAATTTTTCAACATCAAATACCGGACCACCTAAAGAAACACGCCCAATATCAAAGTTTGCAATCATTTCGGCAAGGCTAAATTTTTCTTGTTCATTAGGCATCGACCAACCCATACGGCCAAGGTAGTTCAGCATGGCTTCAGGGAAATAGCCCATGCGCTGATAAAAAGTAATCGAAGTAGGGTTGTTACGCTTAGATAACTTGGATTTATCAGGGTTACGCAAGAGCGGCAAATGGCAAAGCACTGGCATTTCCCAACCAAAGTAGTCATACAGCAATTTATGTTTAGGTGCTGAGTTAATCCATTCTTCGCCCCGTAATACGTGAGTAATCTGCATTAAATGGTCATCGACCACATTAGCTAAATGGTAGGTGGGCATGCCATCTGATTTAATTAAAATCTGGGCATCAACCATGCTCCAGTCCAATTCAATCTTGCCACGCAGCAAATCATCAATCTCACAGGCACCATCACTTTCAGGCACTAGCATACGCACTACAAAAGGCGCATTGGCCGCCGTACGCTTCGCCACTTCTTCTTCAGGCAAATATAAATCTGACGGCTTTAGCGCAGTTGAATGGCCCGCTAACTGACGTTCACGGCGCAATTCATCCAATTCTTCAGGGGTGCGATAGCATTTAAACGCTTTGCCTTTATCCAGCAGCTCTTGTGCATATTTACCATAAATATCACGGCGCTCGCTTTGGCGATAAGGGCCAAATTCACCGCCAACATCCGGCCCTTCATCCCAATCCAAACCTAGCCAGCGCAACGAATCAAAAATCTTTTGTTCAGATTCAGCCGTCGAACGCTGCTGATCGGTGTCTTCAATCCGCAGAATAAACTTACCCTGATGCTGACGGGCAAAGCACAGGTTAAATAAAGCGATATAAGCGGTACCAACGTGGGGATCACCGGTGGGTGATGGAGCAATACGAGTGCGTACAGTCATGCTTGTTCATCCTGCTGACAAAGAAAATAAAAATAAAACTCAGGCAACAAGTATAAGAGATTCCAGCGCTGAGTGCATTGCCGACAATTGTTGCGACATTACGCCACCTTCACAATAAACCGTTTTTATAAGATTATCGCCACTCGATTTTTTAAAGTTCGCTGTTATCACCTAAATTGCAAACTTGCGATGCCTAGGCGACCTTGCACCCCCCTGCAAGAGTCGCCATTTTATCTTGCTAAGGTTACACTTCTCCACTTTAACTCCCTTGCCTGTGATTTTAACCTTATGCCTTTACCACTTTGGGGCAATCAGCCCTACCCCCGTTTTTCTTTAGCCCCCATGCTAGATGTAACCGACCGCCATTTTCGGTATTTTTTACGGCTATTAAGTAATAAAACCCTGCTTTATACAGAAATGATTACCACCGGCGCTCTTTTGCATGGCAAAGACCCACAAAGGTTTTTAGATTTTTCTGCCGAAGAACAGCCAGTTGCTTTACAGCTAGGCGGCAGCAACCCAGCGGACTTAGCGCTTTGCACAAAAATGGCCACTGAAAAAGGCTATAACGAAGTTAACCTGAATGTGGGTTGCCCAAGCGATAGAGTACAAAATAACTTAATGGGTGCTTGTTTAATGGCGCACCCACAACTAGTCAGTGATTGCTTTCAAGCCATGCAAGCCGCCACTCACCTGCCGGTTACCATTAAATGCCGCATTGGTATTGACGACCAAGATGAAGACGAAGATTTAGAAGCCTTTATTGAACAGATCAAAGCTGCTGGCTGTAAAATTTTTATTCTGCATGCCAGAAAAGCTTGGTTACAAGGTTTATCGCCCAAACAAAACCGTGAAGTCCCCCCCCTTAATTACGCCCGTGTGGAACGCTTAAAAGCCCAACACCCCGATTTAGTCATTGCCCTAAATGGCGGCATTAACACCCTAGAAGAATGCAAAGCCCACTTAGAAAAAGTCGATTCCGTCATGCTAGGTCGAGCCCTTTGGAATAATCCTTGGCTGGTTGCCCAAGTAGACCAACAACTTTATGGTGAAGCAGATAACGGCTTAACTCAGCATCAGGCTATTCGTAATTACCTACCCTATGTAGAAGAAAGACTGATTGCAGGTGATCGCCTAAACCCATTAATGCGCCCCTTACTAGGCGTTTTTCAAGGCGTACCAGGGGCAAGACGCTTTCGCCGAATTTTAAGCGAAGGCGCACATATAACCGGCGCAGGTGTTGAGTTATTAGAAGAAGCTTTGGCACAAGTACCAGAAATGTGAAGTTTTTAAGGGCTTAACTAAAAAAGGATATTTTGATGAAACGCTTAGCTATTTTTATTCTAGTTTTACTAATAACACTTACCCTAGTTGGCTATGGGTTTATCCAGCAAAAGCTACCCCAGCGGAGTGGTGAAATAAAACTAGAGCAGCTAAGCGAAGCGGTGAGTGTTCGTTACGATGAACGCGGTGTGCCGCACATTCAAGCCGCAACCGAGCTGGATGCTTACCGTGCGCTGGGTTATGTGCATGCCCAAGACCGTTTATTTCAAATGGAAATGGTACGCCGCTTAGCCCAAGGCCAGCTTTCTGAAGTGCTAGGCGAAAAAACCGTTAAAATCGACCGTCTGTTTCGTACCCTGCGCCTTCACCAACACGCCAAAAGCTATTTAAAAACACTAGACCCTAGCAGCCCAGCCATGCAAAGCTTAAATGCTTATTTAGATGGCATTAACCAATACCAAGCCACCCGCGCTAAACCCTTAGAGTTTGATTTATTAGGCATTACCCCTCGCCCTTTTACAGCCGAAGATACCATCAGCGTGGCCGGTTATTTAGCCTACAGCTTTGCCGCCGCTTTTCGTACCGAGCCAGTGCTAACTTATATTCGTGATGAATTAGGCGAAGACTATTTGCGTGTTTTTGATTTAAGCACCCCAAGCCAAGGCGATGCCACCTACCCTGAACCTTCTTCTACCAATACCCCAAGCACCAACAAACTTACCGCAAACGATTGGCAGGGTTTAAATGCTTTGGCAGAAGTTAGCCAAGCGGCTCTTTTTGAACACAACCTTCCTCAGTTTGAAGGCAGCAATGCTTGGGTCATGGCTGGCAGTAAAACCCAAAGCGGCAAACCCCTGTTAGCTGGCGAC
>CANQLY010000072.1 GCA_947624795.1 uncultured Marinospirillum sp. | reverse complement strand
CTGGCAGCGAGTTACCCAAGCCATTCACCAGTTATTAGCATCTGTTACCCTTGCCCAGCTAGCGCAAACCCAACCCATTAAACTGCCTTGGGTGCAAATACAAGCACTGAATCTTTACCAAGCCAGTTAGCTCGTAGTTTAAAAGAAAAATTTGATGATGTCTGGAGACCCGCATGGCAAATGAAGAAATGGAGCAGCTTGTACGCACAGAATACAAGCAAGGCTTTGTAACCGATATTGAAAGTGACACCTTAGCGCCTGGGTTGGACGAGGGCGTTGTTCGTTACATCTCAGCCAAGAAAAAAGAACCCCAGTGGTTGCTAGATTGGCGTTTAGAAGCCTTTGCCTTGTGGAAAAAAATGCACGACCCGCAGGCTTGGGCCAATATTGAATACCCCAAAATAGACTACCAAGCCATTTCTTACTATTCCGCCCCCGGTGCCAAAGATAAAGATGCGCCTAAAAGCCTCGATGAAGTCGACCCTAAGCTATTAGAAACCTTTGAAAAACTGGGCATTCCATTGCATGAACGTGCAGCGCTTGCCGGTGTAAGAGGCGTGGCGGTGGATGCTGTGTTTGACTCGGTTTCTGTAGGTACTACCTTTAAAAAAGAGCTGGCCGAAGCTGGTGTTATTTTCAGCTCGATTTCTGAAGCGGTGCAAGAGCACCCAGAACTAGTACGCAAATACCTAGGCACGGTGGTATCACAAACCGACAACTATTATGCTGCTTTGAACTCGGCTGTGTTTACCGATGGCTCGTTTGTATTTGTGCCTAAAGGCGTTACCTGCCCGATGGAACTGTCTACTTACTTTCGTATTAATGCGGCTAATACGGGGCAGTTTGAGCGCACCCTAATTATTTGTGAAGAAGGCGCTCAGGTTAGCTACCTTGAAGGTTGTACAGCGCCCATGCGTGATGAAAACCAGTTACATGCTGCGGTTGTTGAATTGGTAGCGCTAGATGATGCCTACATTAAATATTCAACGGTACAAAACTGGTATCCGGGTGATGAAGAAGGCTTGGGTGGTATTTATAACTTTGTAACCAAGCGTGGCGATTGCCGTGGCGACCGTTCCAAAATTACTTGGACGCAAGTAGAAACCGGTTCGGCAATTACTTGGAAATACCCCAGCTGCATTTTGCGTGGTAAAGATTCAGTCGGTGAGTTTTATTCGGTTGCTGTGACTAATAACTACCAGCAGGCCGATACCGGCACCAAGATGATTCATATTGGTGAAGGCAGCCGTTCGACGATTATCTCTAAAGGCATTTCAGCCGGTAAGTCGAATCAGTCTTACCGTGGCTTGGTTAAAATTTTGCCCAGCGCAAAAAATGCCCGTAATTTTACTCAGTGCGACTCTTTGCTGTTAGGCGATAAATGCGGCGCACACACCTTTCCTTACCAAGAAATTGGTAACTCCACGGCTCAGGTTGAACACGAAGCGACCACCTCTAAAATTGGTGAAGACCAGCTTTTCTATTGTATGCAGCGCGGTATTTCTGAAGAAGATTCGGTAAACATGATAGTGAATGGTTTCTGTAAAGATGTTTTCCAAGAATTACCGATGGAATTTGCAGTCGAGGCTGAAGCCTTACTGAACGTAACTTTAGAAGGCGCAGTAGGATAATTAATCCACCTGCTGAACCAACAGAATTTAAGCTTAAACTGATTATAAAGAGACAGACAAGATGATAGAAATTAAAGACCTACACGCCAAAGTCGAAGGCAAACCGATTCTTAAAGGCCTAAGCCTAAGCATTAAGCCCGGCGAAGTTCACGCCATTATGGGGCCTAACGGTTCAGGTAAATCAACGCTTTCTGCCGTTTTAGCTGGGCGCAGCGATTACGAAGTTACCAGTGGTTCGGTGACATTTTTAGGCCAAGATTTGTTCACTATGAGCGTTGAAGAGCGTGCTTGTGCAGGCCTAATGTTGGCGTTTCAATACCCTGTTGAAATTCCTGGCGTTAAAAACGTTTACCTATTAAAAGCCGCTTTAAATGCACAGCGTAAAGCCCGTGGCGAACCCGAAATGGAAGCGCCGGCGTTTATGAAGCTAGTGCGTGAAAAATTGCAGTTTATGAAAATAGATAACAGCTTTTTACACCGTGCCGTTAACGAAGGTTTTTCAGGTGGTGAAAAAAAGCGCAACGAAATTCTACAAATGCTAATTTTAGAGCCCAAGCTAGTGCTGCTTGATGAAATTGATTCAGGCCTTGATATTGATGCGCTAAAAATTGTTTCAGAAGGCGTTAATTCATTACGTGATGCAGGCCGTAGCTTTTTAATGATTACCCACTATCAGCGCCTACTTGATTACATAGAACCCGATTTTGTACACGTATTAAGCGATGGCAAAATAATTAAAACGGGCGATAAATCACTGGCGCTAGCACTAGAAGAGCGTGGCTACGATTGGGTGCTGGAGGAAATTGCATGAAACAGTATGCCGAAGCCTTTACGGCTTTTAACCGGGATGCTGAAAACGGCTGGCTAAAAAGCCAGCGCATTGCTGCTTTTGCCCGTTTTGAGTACCTAGGTTTTCCAACGTCCAGTGTAGAAGAATGGAAATACACCGACACCAAAGCCTTGGCTAAGCGTGAATTTAAGCTAGCCACCGGCTACAACCAATCAGCGGCGGCAGAACTTTTTGCCAGCAAAGGCTTAACGCTTGATGCCTACCGTTTAGTGTTTGTTGATGGCCTGCTAAGCCCAGAATTGTCTAACCTTGAAGGCTTGCAAGAAGCGGTGGTTATCGAGCCATTATCGCAAGCTTTAGCAACCGAGCTAGAGCTTACTTGCGGCATGATGGGACGCTTGGCCGGTATTGATGTTGATGTGTTCACGGCGCTGAACTTTGCCTTTGTAAACGAAGGTGCTGTGGTACGCATTGGCAATAACCAAACGCTCAACAAGCCGCTACTAATTACCTACCTTTCCATGGCCAATGACGCTGCGGTTATGTCGCACCCCCGCATTATTGTTGCCGCTGGCGCTAACAGTGAACTGCAGTTAATTGAGCATTTTATTGGCGAAGAAGAAGCCCAGAACCTAACCAACCGTGTGGTGGAAGGAATTATGGAGCGCAATGCCAAAATTCATCACACCCTTTTGCAGCAACCAAGCGATAAAGAATGGTGGATAGGTCGCATTCAAATAGACCAAAAGCGTGACAGCCGTTACACCAGCCACCAAATGAATTTGGGCGGTAAATTGGTGCGTGATGATTTAGTGTGTGATTTAAATGGCGAAGGTGCTGAGTGTGATTTTTCTGGTTTATTGTTTGGTCGTAATCGTCAACACATGGATATTCACACCCTGGTTAACCACAATGCGCCGCTTACCAATAGCTATGAAACTTATAAAACCATTTTAAACGACCGTTCGCAGGGCGTATTTAATAGTAAGGTTATTGTTAAAAAAGATAGCCAAAAAATTCATGCGGTACAGAATAACGCCAACCTTTTGTTAAGCGACCAAGCGCAAATTAATGCCAAGCCTGAATTAGAAATTTATGCTGATGATGTTAAATGTGCCCACGGTGCAACCACGGGTCAGCTAGATTTGGACGCACTTTTCTACCTTATGGCGCGTGGCATAGGCGAAGAAGAAGCGCGAGGTTTGCTCACCTTGGCTTTTGCTAATGAGGTAATAGATAAGCTGGAATTACCAGAAATTTATAACCTAGTTGAAACCACCGTTGCTGGTCAGTTGCCCCATAAAATTGAGCTGGAATTAACCCAATGACTCAGCCACAGCCAGCCTATGATCTAGCCAGCTTAAGAGCAGACTTCCCAATTCTTGCGCGTGAAGTAAATGGCAAGCCTTTGGTGTATTTAGACAATGCCGCAACTAGCCAAAAGCCTTTGGCAGTTATTCAGGCAATGGATGATTATTACCGTAACACCAACGCTAATATTCACCGTGGTCTGCATACGCTTTCGCAAGAAGCAACCGATGCCCACGAACTAGCACGTGAAAAGGTACAAGGTTTTATTCATGCGGCTTCAAGTAAAGAAATTATTTTTACCCGTGGCACCACTGAAAGCATTAACTTGGTGGCGCAAAGCTGGGGTAGGGCGAATTTAAAAGCCGGCGATCAAGTCATGCTGTCAATGCTTGAGCACCACGCCAATATCGTGCCTTGGCAAATGCTGCGTGAACAACTGGGCATAGAGCTAGTGATTATTCCTATCTTGGCCGATGGTAGCTTAGATAGGAAGGCATTTTTCCAGCTGCTAACGCCTAAGGTTAAATTCCTAGCTATTACGCAAGTATCCAATGCTTTGGGTACTGTCACGCCATTGGATGAAATTATTCCTGCTGCCCACGCTTTAAATATTCCTGTCTTGGTCGATGGTGCGCAGGGCGTTCCGCACCAAAAAGTAGATGTACAAGCGTTGGATGCTGACTTTTATGTGTTTTCAGCGCATAAAATGTACGGCCCAACGGGTATTGGTGTGCTCTATGGCAAAGAAGCGTTATTAGAAGCCATGCCGCCTTGGCAGGGTGGCGGCGATATGATTGAGCACGTCTCTTTTGAAAAAACCACCTACGCTAAATTGCCGCACAAGTTTGAAGCCGGTACACCTGCCATTGCCGCCGCTATAGGTTTAGGCGCAGCGGTTGATTGGATGCAAAAAATAGGTGCCGATGCCATCGGTGCTTGGGAAAACCAGCTATTAACCTATGCCACCCAGCAGATGAAAGCCGAGTTACCCGGTTTGCGTATTCTGGGCGAAGCAAAAGGCAAGGTAGGCGTTATTTCTTTTGTGCTTGAAGGCGCTCATGCCCAAGACATAGGCTTACTCACCGATCAGCTAGGCGTTGCCTTGCGTACTGGCCACCATTGCGCCATGCCAGTGTTAGAACACCTAGGCGTAGCGGCTACTGCCCGAGTTTCTTTTGCGGCTTACAACACTTTAGAAGAAGTGGACGTTTTTGTAGCAGCCATTAAACGGGTTAGGGAAATGCTGATTTAAAAGCAGGAGTTATTTATGTGTCAGGTTAAGGTATGAGTCAGGTTAAAAAAGGCGACAAGCTAAACCTTTTGCGTGAAACGGAAGTTATTTCAGTGCCCTTTGGTTTAACCATTAGCTTGCCAGAAGGTGAAGCGGTTGAGGTAATGCAGGCCAAGGGCAGTACGGTCAGCGTAGGGCATCAAGGCCGTATGTACATGATTGAAGGCATTAACCTTGATGCTTTAGGCATGCCCAGCCTTAAACAGCCAGTTTTAGCTAAGGGCGCAAACAATGAGCAAATAATGGACTTTGCTTGGGATCAGCTGCGTACCTGTTTTGACCCAGAAATACCCGTGAATATTGTCGATCTTGGTTTAGTTTATGGTATGAAAGTTGTTGATTTAATTGATGGCCGTAAAATGCTTAACATTAAAATGACACTCACCGCGCCAGGCTGCGGCATGGGTGAAGTGATAGCCGCCGATGCAAGGCGCAAGCTATTAGGTGCTGAAGATTTAAGTTCAGTGAATACTGAAATTGTCTTTAACCCCCCTTGGTCACGCCAAATGATGTCGGAAGATGCCCAGTTAGAATTGGGCATGTTCTAATTAAAAAAGCCTCTAATTAGAGGCTTTTTTAGCTTTTTAGCTATATCGCAGGCTTTAAACTCTAAAAACTAAACCTTAAAATGACTGGCTTCTTTTCTTAGCGTTTTAGCTAACTCTGTTAGCTGGCTTGAAGCGGCAGCGGTATCCCTCGCATTATTAGTCACACCACGAATACCATCATTCAAATGGCTTAGCGTTTGGTTTAGCTCTGAAACCACGGCACTTTGTTCTTCTGTTGCTGTGGCGATTTGCTGATTAAGCCCCAAAATTTCACGGGTAGAATCAGCGGTTAAGCTAAAGCGTTGGGTAGATTCTTTAGAGCTTTCCGTACCTTCTGAAGCAAAACTACTGCATTGCTGCATTTTTATTAAGGCTTGTTGAGCTGCTTGACGGAAGCTTTCAATTTTTTCACGAATACTGCCAGCGGCTTGTTGTGAATTACCGGCCAAAGAGCGTACTTCATCGGCTACTACTGCAAACCCACGGCCATGCTCACCAGCACGGGCGGCTTCAATGGCAGCGTTTAACGCCAGCAAGTTGGTTTGCTCAGCAATGCTGCTAATAATGCTTAATACCTGATCAATTTCTTCGGTGCGGCTGTTCAGCTCAGAAACTATTTTGGCTGTTGCCACCACTTCTTCTTCTAGCTGGTCAATAATTTTTTGACCGGCGGCGACCTGATCATGGCCTTGGTCTGTTTGTTCTACTGCTTTTTCAGCACGCTCTGAAGCCGACACTGTATTTTGTGCCACTTCATGAATTGCATAGTTCATTTCTTCTAGTGCCGCCACTAGTTGAGTGGTCATGGATTCCTGATGGCTAGATTCATCTAAAAGTATTTTACTGTTTTTATCAAGCTGCTCTGAAGCGGCGAACAGCTCCTCAGTTGAGCTGCTTATTTCAGTTACCAATCCTTGGAAAGAGTTCATCATGGTGTTCAGTGCTTGCCCTGTAATGGCGACTTCATCTTGGCCGGTAAGTTTAGCTCTAAGCGTTAAATCGCCGGTTTGTTGAATTTGCTGCACCACATCTTTAATGTGTTTAAGCGGCCTAATAACAATAACCTGACTAAAGACCCAAGCCAAAACCATGCCGGTAATAATGGCGGCAATAGACATAAGACTTAGTAACCATTGCAGCAAGTTTAAGCGCTCGAATACTTCACTGTGTTTAGCAGTCACGCCCAAAACCCAGCCGGTGTCTTCAATGGGTGCAAAGCCGACCAAGTAATTTTGTTTTTCTGCACTTATGTTTAAAACCGCAGTGCCCTTACGTTGATTAAGCAGTGTTTTAAAGAAAAATACACTGTCTGGGTTATTGGTTTCTAATGTATTGTGTTGATTCAGTATTTTTTCACGGTCACGGCCGGCAATAAGAATGCCTTTTTCATTAATAATGAATGCAAAACCACTCTTCCCAAAACCTAAATCGTCGGTAATGGTGCTTAATAAAGTCGCATCCATTCTGGCAATGAGCACTGCCTTAACTTTATTGGTTTTTTTATCGCGTATTGGAGTGGCTAACATAATAACGGGCTTATTAACCACACGGCTAATAATGACATCTGACATATTGGTTTGATTTTCAAAGGCTTTAATAATGTAACTGCGGTTACCTAAATCGGCAGTATTACCACCTGGGTAGTGTGAAATACCGGCAGCATTAACCCAGCCCAAGCCTAAGTAACCTAAACGCTCTGCGGCTTCACCTAAATAACTTAAAGAATCTGGGTTTAGTTCTTGTAGTACAGGCTGTTCTGCTAGTTCTGCTAGGGTTGCTAGTTGGGCATCAATACGGCTGCGTACTGTGTTGCTAGCACCATCCGCCAAACTACTAAGCGCCTGTTCTACTTGTTCATTAACAGCCAAACTAGACTGGTAAAGTGCGGTTAAACCTAAACTGCCAGAAGCTAAAAGCAAGACAATAAAAAACACCAGCATTAAACGTTGGCTGATGTTTCTAAAGGGTAAAGACATTGCCATTTGAAATCCTCTCAATCTTGCATCCATTAAATATGGGGTTAACAGCCACTAGCCAAGAAAGGAGTGGCTGTTATTGTTATTTTCTAGCTAGCTCTTCTTGTAGTTGGTCTATAAAGGTAACAACTTGGTGACCTGTATCTTCCATAGCTTCCAATGCTGCGACTAGGGTTTCCATATCGCCTCTTGCACCGGCTTCTAAAGCTTGGTTGCCGTATTCGTGTACTGCTTTATGAGGGCTATTAAGGTCTCGAAAACTATTTAACTGTTTATAGTTCTTGGCACCATAACCTTCAAAATACCATTTACCTAAGCGACAAGCCGTATGATCACCTGCGCATTCATTAAAGCGACCTTCACTAATTCTTTGGTAAATACCTGCTTTCCAGACTGCATGGTCTAGTTTAACAGTATTTAAAAAAGCATTGGTGGTGGTTTCGTGAATAACGCTTTGCATGTGATTAGAGCTTTGAATAACTTGATCAACAATGCTATTAATTTGTACGGAAGAACTAGAAACGTCTTCGGCACCCACTTGGCTAATATCGACTAAATTGCGAATGCTTTCAATTTGGCGAATAATTTCTGCAATCAGCTTTTCTATTTCGCCACTGGCTGAACTTGCTTTACCAGCCAATTGACGCACTTCATCGGCAACCACGGCAAAGCCACGACCATGCTCACCAGCACGTGCCGCTTCAATAGCAGCATTAAGGGCTAAAAGGTTAGTTTGGTCAGAAATTTCTTGAATACTACCAATCAGTTTGCCAATACTTTTTGCAGTGACTTCTAAAGTGCGAGCGCCCGTTGAGCTTTGTTCTGCTTGTTGGCTAATGGTTCTAGCACGGCGATCTAACTGTTCGACTGCTGTGCGTGTTTGATTAAAAATTTCATCCAGCAGTTTTAAGGCTTTGCGTTCACCGCGTAGAACATCAGTATCCCTTGCTAAACCATCACGCACAGCGTTTAACATGGCGCTGCCACGTTGATTTACCTGTTGAATTTTTTCCATCTGATCGCAATGGCTAGCCTTGGTATGAATGTCTTCACGTAAACGTTTGATTTCTTGTTGTAGCTGCTGCACTTCTTGCCTGTGCTCATTTTGGTTAAGCTCTAGCTGTTCACGTAACTGTAGGTTCTCTTTCTTTAGCGCATGACCAAAAATCATGGTTTTGTCTCCTTACACTTATTTAAACTAGGATAGCATGTAGTTTTTTTATAATAATCAGTATTTTTTCGTAACGCATGCTTATATATGGATGTTTTATACCTTAATTCTACAGGTGTTTGTAATTTTGTGTATTTTTTTGGTTGCAGTTGTTGACCTGACTTTTAACCTTAAGTCTGTTCTAATGCTGCTTTTCTTGATTTCAGCAAGAGACGCTACATGGATACTAGTCAACTAGATGGTTTGAGCAATAATGGCCCGCGCAAAATTCTACAGAAATATAACACTGAATACACCCTCTTGGGTACGGCTCATGTCTCTAAGGCAAGTGCAGATGAGGTAAGTCAACTTATTCAAAGTGGTCAGTTTGATGCGGTGGCAGTAGAGCTTTGCCCCGCCCGCTTAGCTTCTTTAAAAGACCCTGATGCATTAGCTAAGCTCGATCTTTTTCAAGTGATTAAGCAAGGTAAAGCCGGCATGGTTGCTGCTAACTTGGCTTTAGGGTCTTTTCAGCAGCGGTTAGCTGAAGAATCGGGCATAGCGCCGGGTGAGGAAATGAAGGCCGCTATAGAAGATGCTGCTAAGTATAACCTACCCTTATTAGCCATTGACCGAGACGTGGGCATTACCCTGAAACGGGTTTATCGCAGCGTGCCTTGGTGGCAAAGGGCTGGGCTTATTATGGGCTTGGTGGGTGGCTTGTTTTCACGTGAAAAAGTTTCGCCAGCAGAAATTGAGAAATTAAAACAAGGCGATATGCTAGAAGCAACGTTTAGTGAATTTGCTGCTGAATCTAAACACCTTTATCAAGCATTGATTACTGAACGTGACCAGTATATGGCGCTTCGATTAGCGCAAGAAAATGGCGATAGTCGGTATAAAAAAGTATTAGTCGTTATTGGTGCTGGGCATTTAAAAGGTTTAAGTGAAAGCTTAAGTGGCCATCTTCCCGTTGATCCTAGCGAGCAGCTTGCAATTTTAAATAGCCTGCCAGTGGGTAATCGTTGGCTGAAATATCTTCCTTGGCTTGTGGTTGCGCTAATCTTGTCTGGTTTTGTGGTTGGGTTTAGCCGCGACACTGGGCTTGGCGCACAAATGGTCGTTGATTGGATTCTAATTAATGGCGGCCTTAGTGCTTTGGGGGTGCTAATTGCCGGTGGTCACCCGTTAACCATTGTGACGGCTTTTATTGCCGCACCGCTGACCTCGCTTAATCCTACCATTGGCGCTGGCTTTGTGGCCGCTGCTGCAGAAATTTACTTTCGTAAGCCTAAAGTTGCTGATTTTTCGCAGTTGCGCCAAGACACCGCTTCACTTAAAGGCTGGTGGAAAAACCGTGTTTCACGCACTTTGCTCGTCTTTATTTTAGCCACTTTAGGTTCTGCCCTAGGCACTTATGTGGGTGGCTTTCATATTTATGACCAACTCACCAAAATACTGTAATTCACTTTCAAGAGAAAAAAATGCTTTTATCGGTTAAACAGAACTGGTTTTCAAACGTGCGTGGCGACTTACTTGCCGGAATCGTTGTTGCTTTGGCTTTGGTGCCTGAATCCATCGCTTTTTCTATTATTGCAGGGGTCGATCCAAAAGTGGGTTTGTATGCCTCTTTTTGTATTGCCGTGGTTATCGCTTTTACCGGCGGTCGCCCTGGAATGATTTCAGCAGCCAC
>CANQLY010000071.1 GCA_947624795.1 uncultured Marinospirillum sp. | reverse complement strand
CCATAGGGCCGGCTTGGTCCATGCTAGAAGCATAAGCGATCATGCCCCAACGAGAAACACGGCCATAGGTAGGCTTAAGGCCGGTAACACCACAAAAGGCGGCGGGTTGGCGAATAGAACCCCCTGTGTCGCTGCCGGTGGCTGCTGGCACTAAACCGGCGGCAACAGCGGCGGCTGAACCACCTGAAGAACCGCCCGCTACCGCTTGCAAATCCCAAGGGTTTTTTACTGGGCCATAAAACGAGCTTTCGCTGGATGAACCCATCGCAAATTCATCAAGGTTAGTTTTACCTAAAGAAACCGCACCAGCATTACTTAAGTTAGTAACCACGGCGGCATCGTAGGGCGCAATAAAATTATTAAGCATTTTAGAGGCGCAAGAGGTTTTAACGCCTTTTGTACAAAAAAGGTCTTTGTGTGCAATGGGAATGCCAGTTAAGGGCGTTGCCTTGCCTTCTGCTAGTTGGTTATCAGCAGCTTTTGCGGCAAGCAGTGCTTCTGGTTCGGTCACAGTAATAAAGGCATTAATTTGTGGGTTAACTGTTTTAATGCGCTGTAAAAAAGCTTGGGTTAGTTCAATGCTTGAAAATTTGCGTTCAGCAAGGCCTTGGGCCATTTGGGTAAGGCTGAGATCTAGCATGGGGTATCCTAGGTATAAATTAAAAAAAGAAAATGGAGTTATTCAACAATGCTAGGTGCTTATCTATTCAACCACTCTGGGTACTAGGTAAAGGCCATTTTCAGTGGCAGGTGCTAGTTGTTGTAAATAGTCACGCTGATCCGTTTCGGTTACTTCATCTTTGCGTAGGCGTTGCATAGCATCCATAGGGTGAGTCATGGGCTGCACACCTTGGGTGTCAATGCTTTGCATTTCATCGACCAAATTAAGAATATTGGAAAGCGCTTGAGAGTAGCTTTCTTCATCTTTAGCGTGGATACTTAGACGGGCTAGGTGAGCCATTTTATGGAGTTCTTCTACATTAAGCTTCATGAATACACCTTAAAAAAAGCAGGTTATACTCCTGCGGAATGGGGTCAAGAATAACACAAGGCTGGCATTGTGTTTATGGCACTTTTCTATAATTTCAGTCTTTATTTAATAAGTTTACCTATAAGTTACTTGCCCTGAACCCTTCAGGTTGCTAGAGTTTCTGCCCAGCTGAATAGGGATACATTAGGATAGGTCACCAAAAGCATGATTAAACGTTTAAGAGGTATGTTCTCCAACGATCTTTCAATTGATTTGGGAACAGCAAATACACTGATCTATGTACGTGGCAAAGGTGTTGTACTGAACGAACCTTCAGTCGTTGCTATAAGACACCACGGTAATCAGCGTAGTGTTGCTGCCGTTGGTTTTGATGCTAAGCGTATGCTAGGTAGAACACCCGGTAATATTACTGCCATCCGCCCTATGAAAGACGGTGTGATTGCAGATTTTCATGTAACTGAAAAAATGTTACAACACTTTATTTCTAAAGTGCACGACAATAGCTTTTTTACGCCCAGCCCTCGTGTGTTGGTTTGCGTGCCTTGCATGTCTACTCAGGTAGAAAGACGTGCGATTAAAGAGTCGGCTTTAGGTGCGGGTGCGCGCGATGTGTTTTTAATTGAAGAGCCTATGGCTGCTGCGATAGGTGCGGGTTTGCCCGTTGAGGAAGCACAAGGTTCAATGGTGGTTGATATTGGCGGTGGTACCACTGAAATTGCCATTATTTCTTTGAATGGTGTGGTGTATTCAGAATCGGTACGCACGGCAGGTGATCGTTTTGATGAGGCGATTATTGCTTATGTGCGTCGCCATTATGGCAGCTTAATTGGTGATGCTACCTCTGAGCGCATTAAGCAAGAGATAGGTTGTGCCTACCCTGGCAGTGAAACCAAAGAAATTGATGTGCGTGGCCGTAACCTAGCCGAAGGCATTCCACGCAGTTTTACACTAAACTCCAATGAAGTATTAGAAGCCTTACAAGAGCCTTTGTCGGCCATTGTGCAGGCGGTTAAAAATGCGTTAGAGCAATCCCCCCCTGAATTAGCGTCAGACATTGCTGAGCGTGGCCTTGTGTTAACCGGCGGCGGTGCACTCTTACGTGATATTGACAAACTAATCGCAGAAGAAACTGGCTTGCCCGTTATTATTGCTGAATACCCGCTAACCTGTGTGGCCATTGGTGGTGGTAAGGCATTAGAAATGATTGATCATCAAACTTTTGACCTACTCTCCATCGAATAACCCTTCTGCTAGGTTTAAATGCAAAAAAACTAAACCTAGAAAGGTTTAAATTCAGAAACGCCCCTCTACTAAAGAGTGCGGCGTTTCTGTGCCTTGTGTAGCATTGCAATGGGTTCAATGAGGATTCGACTATTAAGCAGCTTTTTTCTAATGACTCCTACCTACGTTACCATTTCTTTATTGCGTTGGCTGTTGGGCTGTCACTGATGTTTGCTGAACACCGTTACAATGAGGTAGCCAATGTACGCTCTTGGATGACGCTTGTGGTTACGCCGGTGCAATGGGCTGCTGATATGCCAGGGCGTGCTTGGGGTTGGGCTTCTGATAGCTTAGCTAACCGTAATGCCTTGTTAGATGAAAACCGTGAATTAAAATCGCAAACCTTGGTTTTAGCTGAACGTAGCCAAGCAATGTCCTCGGTTGTTGCTGAAAATGTACGCTTAAGGGAGCTACTGAATGCGGCTCAAAGGGGCAAGATAGATTACATTAGTGGCGAATTAATTGGCTTAAATTACGACCCTTTTTCACAGCAAGTTATTATTAATCGAGGCCGACAAGACGGCGCTTATATTGGCCAACCGGTGATTGATGCTTCGGGCGTGATGGGACAGCTTATTTCTGTAAGCCCTTATACTAGCCGCTTATTATTAATTTCAGACATTCATCATGGTTTGCCAGTGCAAGTGAACCGTAATGGTTTGCGCTTTATTGCCCAAGGCAGTGGCCGCGCTGAAGAATTATACCTAAGTCATGTCCCTGAAACGGCTGATTTAAGAGAAGGGGATGTATTAATTACTTCGGGTATGGGTGGCCGTTTTCCGTTTGGTTACCCTGTGGCTGTTATAACTAAAATATCACACCAACGGGGCGAGCCTTTTATGGAAGTTATTGCAACGCCTAAAGCACAGCTAGACCGTAGCCGTTACGTGCTCTTGTTAAAGCATAAGCTTTTGGGGCCAGATCCTGAAAAACTAGCCGCTATTAATGTGGAGAAAAATTCCTGATGTCCAGTAAAAAAGCGCAGGGAATTTGGATTATTCAACTGACTTTTTTAGTTGCGCTTTATTTGCAAGCGTTACCTATGCCAAAATTTTTATTGTTATTACGCCCTGAATGGATAAGTTTGGTTTTAATTTATTGGTCATTAAATTTACCTCAAAGGGTGGGCGTGGGTTATGGTTTTTTTTGGGGTTTGTTGCTAGATTTAGTTGAAGGTACTCTTTTAGGGCATAATGCAGTAGTCATGAGCTTGCTAGCATTTTTATGCAATAATTTTTATCAGCGCATCCGCATGTATTCGTTATTTAAACAGTCCGCTTTAGTGTTTTTGTTAATTGGAATAAGTCAGTTACTTTTTCAATGGCTACAAAGCATTTCAGGTGCCATTTCAAGTGTGGGCTTTTTATTATTACCCGCCTTTCTATCTGCTGTATTGTGGAGCTGGGTTTACATACTGCTGCAAGGGGTAAAGCGGCGCTTTGCAGTCAGTTAAAAATCAGTGGATTATTTTGATTAGGTAAGACATGAGTGAAGAAATACTAATAAATATAACCCCAGCAGAAACTAGGGTAGCATTGGTTGAAAACGGCGTTTTACAAGAAGTTTACATAGAGCGTACTAGCCGCCGTGGCATTGTTGGTAACATTTATAAAGGAAAAGTTGTTCGAGTGTTGCCCGGTATGCAAGCTGCTTTTGTTGATGTAGGGTTAGATAGGGCTGCTTTTATTCATGTGGCTGAAGTGGCTAAGCCCTTAGCTGATCAAACCACCGAGCCCATGATAGCCAGCCTTTTGCACGAAGGGCAAAGCCTAGTTGTGCAGGTAACTAAAGACCCAATAGGCACTAAGGGCGCACGTTTAACTACCCACCTTTCTATTCCTTCTCGTTATTTGGTTTACATGCCTCAAACGCCCCACGTGGGTGTTTCACAGCGCATTGAACAAGAAGGCGAGCGTGAAAGGCTTAAAGCTTTAGTTAACCAAGGTTTAGTAGAAATTAATGCACAAGAATTAGGTGGATTTATTTTACGCACTGCAGCTGAAGGGGTCGGTAGCGAAGAAATCTTAGCGGATATTCATTTTCTACACCGGGTTTGGCAAGCCGTTGATCGGCGCATTAAGCGTGAAGTTGGCATTTATAAAATTTATGAAGACTTACCTTTGTTTATGCGTTCAATGCGCGACTTTGTGCGTCCTGAGCTAGAGAAAATACGGGTTGATTCACGAGAAAACTTTCATAAGCTACAAGCTTTTGTAGAAGAGTTTATTCCTGATTTACAAAATAAACTGGAATATTACCCCGGTGAGCGGCCAATTTTTGATCTTTACAGTGTAGAAGATGAAATTCAAAAGGCATTAGGCCGTAAAGTGCAGCTAAAAAGTGGTGGTTATTTAGTGATTGACCAAACCGAGGCCATGAACACCATTGATGTGAATACTGGCGGCTTTGTTGGGCACCGAAACCTTGAAGAAACAATATTTAAAACCAACCTAGAAGCGGCTGCCACCATTGTGCGACAGCTACGTTTAAGAAACCTAGGTGTCATTATTATTATTGATTTTATTGACATGGTGGATGCTGAACACCAGCGCCAAGTGTTGCGCTTACTTGAACGCAACCTAGAAAGAGACCATGCTAAAACCAAGCTAACGGGCGTAACTGAGCTAGGTTTAGTGCAAATGACCCGCAAAAGAACCCGTGAAAGTTTAGAACAAATTATTTGTGAACCCTGCCACTTGTGTTTAGGTCGCGGTACTTTAAAAACCCCTGAATCGGTTTGTTATGAAGTTTTGCGTGATTTATTGCGTATGGACAGGGCTTATGGGGGCGATGCTTATTTGGTGATGGCGGGGCAGGTGGTGGTAGACCGTTTCTTAGATGAAGAATCGGCTGCTGTTGCTGACTTAGAAAAATTTATTGGTAAAACGGTACGTTTTCAAGTTGAAACGCTCTATTCACAAGAGCAGTTTGATATTGTTTTGCAGTAAATTTATCCCAATGGTTCGTTAAAGCAGGTTTGTTAAAGTAGATTTATGGTCGCTCAATCTAAGTCTAAACACCGCACTTCATGGCAGTTTTATTTACTGCAACTCCCTCTTTTGGGGGCGGTGGCGTTGCTTGTTATGGTCAGTTTACTGGTTGTATCGCTACGCTACCTAACACCCCACATCGATTTGGTTCGCCCAAAGCTAGAGGCTTGGTTAAGCGAGCAGCTGCCTTTTGATATAAAAACAGCGCACTTGTCGGGCTATTTATTTAAGCTAAACCCTGCCGTTCATCTAACAGAATTAAATTTAAGCCACCAAGGGCAAGATTTTCTAGTTATTAAAGACGTTTATTTAGAATTAGATACATTGGCCAGCCTAGTAGCGGGTGCGCCCCGCATGAAAACCATTCGTTTAGCAGGGCTAGAATTGTGGCTAGAAGAAACCCCTAATGGTTGGCAGCTGCAAGGTGTTGATGCCAATGGCCTTACTACAGGCCTTGAAGCTAAAAAAAATGACTTAGAAACCCCTGCGATGAGTTTGCAGCAGGTGCTAGGTTACATTGAGCAGCTGCTTGTGCAGGGCGAGTTGAGTTTTGCTGATTTACGCTTTCACTTTAATCCTTTTGAGGATGAGCCTTTATTTTTTCACGCCAATTCAATGGCTTATCAGCATTGGTCGCAAGGCAGGCAGCTTTCTTTTCAGTTAGAATCCTCAACCCTAACAACGCAGCCAGCAGAGTTTGTGGTGACTTTAGAGGGTAATCAGTTTGATGCCAAGCATTCAAGTTTATCGGCTTGGTTTAACTTTCCATTGGTTAACTTTGATGATTTTCAAGCACTTTGGCCTGCTGCTATGCCACAAGAAACTCAAAACATACAAGGGCATTTTTCTGTTGAAGGTTGGTTTAATCTTTGGCAAGGTGTAGTGCAGTTAGATTTACAAGCCCGTCAAGTTGAATTGGCACACGATAAGCTTTGGCAGGTTGAATTTGAAAAAGTTGATTTAACTTTGCAAGGCACATTAGACGATTGGTCTGCTGATTGGAAAATTAGCCGTTTACGTTCAAACCATTATACTTTTGCTACCTTAGCAGGGCGTATTGGTCAGCAGCAGCAACAAAGTTATTTGCTGCTAGAAGAATTAAAGCTTGACCCGTTAGCACAACAGTTAATAAAAGACCTTAACCTTCCTGAAGAAGCGCGTAAATTAATTAAAGATTTGGCACCTAGTGGCAGTTTAAAAAACCTACTAATAACACAAGACAACGCAGGTGAATTTGAACTGCAAGCCAACTTATACCAAGTGGGTGTCAATGCTTGGGAAGGTGCGCCTCAAGGGGCTGGTTTGAATGGCTGGTTGCAAGCCAACGCTAAGGGTGGGCAGGTACTTTTTACAGACAGTCCATTGCAGTTAAGCTTTCCTGAGCTTTATAGCCCCGTCTGGAATTTTACACAAGCCAAGGGTGTGGTGAGTTGGGAATTAGCAGGCGATGACCTTTGGGTGGTTGGAAAAGAGTTGGCCGTTGTTTTACCCCTAGAAGGTTTGCCAGATAGCCCCGTGCAAGCGAGTGGTGAGTTTGCTTATTTTTATGGGCCTAACGATCAGCGATTTTATTTGAATTTAGCACTACAAGCCGTTGATGTTGCTGCCCACCGCCTGCTGGTTCCCGACAAATTAATGGAACCAGAACTGGTCGATTGGCTAACCAAGGCTTTGCAAGCAGGGCAGGTTAATAAAGCTGGTTTTATTTATGCAGGTTCGATCATTGACAAGGCCACGTTTCAGCTAGTGACCGATTTTTCTGCAACACGTTTTAAATTTCAACCCGATTGGCCAAGCTTAGATGAAGCCTCTGGTTATGTTCAAGTTATGGATGGCTGGGTTAAAGGGCGTGTTAAAAGTGCTAAATTAAACTCAGGCAAACTCAGTCAAGCCAGCTTTTCTACGGGCTTAGATAAGCAGGGTGAATTAAACCTTCAAGTGGCCAGCCAGCTAGAAGCCCCATTAGAATTGTTTCCTTGGTTGGTTAAAAATAGCCCCTTAAAAACACAAGTACCTGAAGCGTTGCATGAATGGGGCTATTCGGGTCAGCTTAAAGGTAGATTAAGTTTAGGGGTGCCGTTAAGTACGACTGAAGCCTTGCCCCGTGTGGAATTAAAAACAAGCATTCATAAAGGCCAATTAACCCTTAGTCAGATTGATTTAACATTGACTGAAATTAATGGGCCACTAAACTTTACCCTTGAAAAAGGTTTAGAGTCGTCAGGTTTATTAGGGAAAATGTTAAGCCAGCCAGTTCATGCTGTCTTTGTCACTGAGCCTGAAAATTATTTAACTTTTTCAACAAAAGTTTCAGGTGATGATTTAAAAACTTACTTTACGTTACCCAAGGCTTTAGAGCTTTCAGGCGCAACTCCACTTCAAGGTGGCTTGTTGCTTGCGCCCATTAGTGCGTTAGAAATAACCTCTAATTTACAAGGCTTAAGTTTTGTTAGCCCCTTGCCTTGGCAAAAAACCGCCGCCGAGGTGTTAGATTTTAATTTGCAGCTAGATTTTGCCGATGAGCAACTGCCACTTAACTTTCAGCTAGCAGATCAGGCCCGTTTTTTAATGCACCTAGGTGATTTAAAAAAAGGGGGCAACTTGCAGCTTGCTACGCAGGCGGTATTACCCGCCGTGTTACCTAAAAAACCCGGGTTTGTGCTGAATGCATTGATGGATAAACTGGATGCTCGGGCTGTTTATGCTTGGTATCAGCAATTAATGGCAAATGAAGCCGTTAAAGACGAGGGTTTAGTGGCAAATAAGTCCACTAGGGTAGAAGCAATGGATGGCTTGCAGGCATTTAACTTACATATTAAGCAACTAAGCTGGGGCGATTTAATGCTAGATCAAGCGACGTTGAATTTAAAGCAAGTCGCCGAGGGTTTAAAATTAAACATTGCAACAACCAGCGCTGTAGGCAATGTTTTGCTTACAAATAAAACTGAGGCGGCGGCATTGCAAGGCTTTGAATTACAAGCCCCTGAAATGGCCGCTTATGACTCTAAAAACTTCTTAGATATACACCTTACGCACCTGCATCTGCCTTACATTGATTTAAACAAACCCAATAAAACGCTGATTAAGCGTGCCAATTATCCAGTAAAAAAAGATTGGTTTAAAGACTATAACCCACAAGATTTTCCAGCTGCTTTAGTGAGGGTAGATGATTTAAGGTTAGGTAACAAAAACTTGGGTAAAATACGGGCAGAGTTTAACCCTCAGCCGCAGGGTATAAAACTGGATCCTTTAGTCATTGATTTAGAACAAAGTCACTTATCCGCCAGTATTGAGTGGACTAAAAATGATGAGGGGCAAAGTACTCACCTTGCTGGAAAGGTGCTTGGTGAGGATGTATCAAAGGCTTTAATGGTTATAACGGGTGAAGCTGAGCCGTTATTAATCAGCGGTAAGCATCAGTTAACTTTTGTGGCTGATTGGCAAGGTTCGCCTGCTGCCTTTGATTTAAAAACAGTGCAGTCAACATTGCAGCTAGACATGACTGAGGGTTATTTTCCTAAAACAGACGTCAGTTTAAGTGGCGTTAGTCAGGTATTTGGCTTATTGAATATGGACACTTTATTGCGCCGTTTACGCTTAGATTTTTCTGATGTGGTTGCTAAAGGGGTGAGTTACAATTCAATTAAAGGCCAGTACCAGCTAGACAATGGTTATTTAACAACCCTTGAGCCTACTAGAATTGTAAGCTCTGCAACCCGAATGGCACTGGCCGGTCAAGTTGATTTAATTGAAGAAACTTTACAGCAAGAATTAACCCTTGTAATGCCGGTAGCTCAATCTTTGCCTTTAGCAGCAGTTTTGGCTGGCGCGCCACAAATTGGTGCGGCCATTTGGATAGTGCAAAAAGTTTTGACCAATGTCTTTGATTCATTCACTGAGGTGCGTTATAAAATCAGTGGCCCAATCAACAACCCTGAGGTTGAGTTGCAGCGTATTTTTTAAACATTATTATTTTATTTCCTCTTTTTAAAGGCTTGATGTTTTAGTCGTTGCTTATATAATACCAAAATTTTAAGTGTTTTCAGTTACTTATTGAAGTCAAAGCCCCAATGCAAGGTAAGTTATGCAGTCCCCATTGAAAATTATTAGTCAGGCTGTTGTCGAGTTTCTCATACTTGTTTTTTTTGCACTTTTACCACTTGTAGGTGTTTATATTGATTTAGTTATCTTGGGTAATGATTTGGGCGAGGTGTCTGTCACAGAGATTGCACAGGAAACATTGTTGTTAGCAACGGTAGTAATTTTTGGCTATGGTACTTTTAAAAAACCTGAGCAGCGTGGTTTTTTAGTGCTAGTGACTGGTTTTTTTAGTTGTTTATTTATTCGTGAAATGGATGCTTTTTTAGATGAAATTCGCCACGGGTTTTGGTTTTGGCCTGCGCTGTTTGTGGCATTATTATCGATAGGTTATGCACGTTTTTATGCTAGAAATACGACCCTTAAACCTTTAGCTAGCTTTATAAAAACTAAACCTTACTTTTTAATTTTAATTGGTATGATTGTTCTAATTGTTTTAAGCCGTACTTTTGGAAGTGGTAACCTGCTTTGGCATAACTTACCACTAGAAGAAGGTGCCTCTTTTCTGGTTAAAACAGCAGTACAAGAAGGCTTAGAATTATTTGGTTACGCCTTTATTTTTTATGGGGCATTGGTTTTTCACTATCGAGATTTTGTTTCATTTTCGTATAAAAAACCCAGCTAAGGCTTGTGCCTCGTAGGGCATTGAAAACTAAAAAAGCGGCCCAAAGCCCGTGGTTTTGAAAGCCCTGCAATAACCACCAGGCCAATAAATAGCCTGCTAACGACACTAGCAGGCTATTACGCATCGCAGCTGTCCAAGTTGCACCTATAAACACGCCGTCTAATAAATAACAAGCAATAGAAACGGGTACAATTAATCCAAGCCAAGGTAGATAAATAGTGGCTAATTCCCTTACATTTGTTAAATCAGTCAGCAGTTTAATTAATTCATAGCCGGTTAACCAAAGAATGATTGTAAGCAACAAGCCTGTGGCAACAGATAAAACCACGCCGGCATTAAATACCTGCATGGCTTCTTTTTTACTACGGGCAAAGGCGGCACCAAATTGCCCTGCCACCGCTTGGGCAAAGCCATCAAGC
>CANQLY010000070.1 GCA_947624795.1 uncultured Marinospirillum sp. | reverse complement strand
ATAAAGTCTTCACCTACCTTTTCTGCACCTTGTTCACAGCCGTGTAACACCACCTGCAAGCCACAGCCACCGGCGGTACACTGCTGGGGCACATAATAAAAGCCTTCTTCCGCTAAGCCCTTACTTTTTTCCGCTTTAAAGGTATTTTGATTAAACGATAATAACTCACCTGTTACGTCAGCCTGAGCAGGCTGTTTTGTTGCACCATCTAAATGATTCAAGCTTTCTGCTGCACCTGAATAACCACAGGCATTCACATAGGGCGCAGCGGTATTAGCACAAGCAACACCGGCTTCTAAAGTGGGAAAACCATGACCGGCTAAGGCTTGCGTGTGCGTTTGTAAATTGTCGGGTGCAAGCTTTGCATAGGTTTGTTCTAGTGCATCAGAAACGGGGTTAGCAATCACCGAATCAGCACCTGCCTGATAAAGATAAACACGGCTATTGGCCACTAATTTAGGATCGCCTAGCTCGCCTTCTTTGGCCGCTTCTGCAATTAAAGCCAAGCTTTTTTCGGCGCTAGGTGCACCACGGCTAACCGCCATGCAATTAAACAAAGCAGCGCTAACTCCATCTTTAGCGCACGCATAAGGGCCTGCCGCAAACACTGCCACACCCTTAACTTCATCTGGCCAAGCCAAGTGCAACTGGTGTGCTAAATAGCCCCCTGCAGAAATACCAGAAACATACAAACGCTCTGAATCAATGTTTAATTTAGGTAATTCAGGGTAGTTTTTTTCATTGCTTGAACAAGCCGTTAAAAATACCAAACCTGCTAACAACAAACCTGCCTTTAGCCAAGTTTTTTTATGCTTTTTCATCTTGCTGTACCTGTGGATAACTGCATTAGTTAAATTTTTATGAACGGTTCAAGCACTGTGTTTAACCAGCGCCAACCCAATGCTGAACAAGCAATTTTACTTTCGTCCGTTGTCCAAAGTTCACGCTGCTTTAAGGACTGAATTTGCGGCTGTAAATCGGCTAACGTTAACCCCGTTCT
The DNA here is from genome assembly GCA_947624795.1 of uncultured Marinospirillum sp. Taxonomy (GTDB): domain Bacteria; phylum Pseudomonadota; class Gammaproteobacteria; order Pseudomonadales; family Halomonadaceae; genus Marinospirillum. Next base: position 9,438 of record CANQLY010000070.1, on the reverse strand, counting down.
CAGTGGATAACTTTTTGCCTCGACACCCTCGGCTAAACGCAGCGCATTCATCATAAATTCGATGGGTAATTCATCGGGGGTTAAAACTTCCGTACCGGCTAAAAAATCACGCCCTTCAATTAAGCGTGATAAATACGCCTGTGGCTGACGGGTTTTCCAGCGCCTTTCAATGACTAGTTCGCCTGACGAATTAAAACGGCTTAACTTGCCATGTGCGCCAGCGCCTAGGCCTAGGTAATCGCCAAAGCGCCAATAGTTCAGGTTATGCCTAGCTTGTTTGCCAGCCTGTGCAAAAGCCGAGACTTCATAGTGAATAAAACCTGCCTGCTGCAAAAGCTCGCTACCCGCATCTTGAATGGCGGCTAGCGTATCTTCTTCAGGCAACTTGGGTGGGCGGCGATAAAATTCCGTATTAGGTTCTAAGGTGAGTTGATACCAAGATAAATGGGTAGGCTGTAAATCTAACGCTTGTTGAATATCCGCCAGCGCCAAGCTTTGAGTTTGTTCTGGTAAGCCATGCATTAGGTCTAGGTTGAAGTTATCAAAGCCTGCCTTGCGTGCTGCGGCCACGGCGGTCACCGCTTCTTGCCCACTATGAATGCGCCCTAGGGCTTTCAGCTGTTGATCTGCAAAAGACTGCACACCCATGGATAAACGATTGATTCCCGCTTCACGGTAACCGCTAAATTTGCCTTGCTCTACTGTGCCAGGGTTGGCTTCTAGGGTAATTTCACAATCGGCCACTAGCTGTAAGCGGTTTTTTAAACCAGCAAAAAATGCGTGATAACCTTGCGGCGACATTAAGCTTGGCGTACCGCCACCAAAGAAAATAGAAACAATCGGACGTTCAGCTACGTTTGGAAAAGCTAGTAAATCAAAATCTAAATCAGCCAACAAAGCTTGAACATACTGCTTTTCGACCAAGGCATCTAGGCGAGGTTTAGCGCCTGCGCCTTTATTCATGCCAACACCTGCACGAGCCTCTAGCGCATGGGAATTAAAATCACAATAAGGGCATTTTTGAACACACCAAGGCAGGTGCACATAAAGGGATAAAGGCGGTAAAGGCTTGGCTAACTCAATCATTGGCTGGATAGCGCTGGTTTAATGCCTGAATAAAGCGCTGACTTGCTCGGCCTCGATGAGAAAGCTGATTCTTTTGTTCATTACTTAATTCAGCAGCTGTTTTACCTAATTCAGGCAGCCAAAATAAAGGATCATAACCAAAACCATATTTGCCTTTAGGGGCTGTTAATATTTGCCCTTCCCAGCTAGCCTGTGCAATTACAGGCGTTGGGTCTTCTGCAAAACGTAAAAATACCAGCACACACCAATAACGCGCCGTGCGTTCTGCTTTGGGCACATTTTGGAGTTTTTCTAATAGGTAGGCGTTATTGCCTGCATCGTTACTGCCTTCACCTGCAAAACGGGCAGAATAAATACCCGGTGCGCCTTGCAAAGCATCCACTTCAATCCCTGAATCATCTGCTAAAGCAGCACAGCCCGTATGCAGGGCAGCGTTACGGGCTTTAATAATGGCATTTTCAACAAAGGTTAAACCCGTTTCAGCCGCTTCGGGTACTTGGTGCAAGTTTTGCGCTTCCACCTGCCAACCTAAAGGCGCTAATAAGCCCGAAAACTCGCTTAATTTACCAGCATTGCCACTGGCTAGAATCAGTGTTTGTTTAGTTTCAATGGTAGTCATGGGGTTAATCCATATATAGGCGACGAATAAAAGCTAACTCATGGGCTGGCTTTTTAGAATCGTAAGTCACACGCAAGTTAAAGCGCATTGGGTCATCGTTAGCAAAGCGAAAAGTGGCTAGATTAAAAATGCCTTGGTTTTGACCCACTTCATGGGTATGAAAACTTAAACCATTTAACTGGCCTGCTAAATTTCCTGCATAGCCTGAAACCCGTGCTTTTACGGCTTCGCTGGTGCCATCAGCTAAGTGGCGCAAAACGGTCACTCTTACCATGCCTTGGCCTTTGCTACGCACTACACCATAACCTTGGGCAACTTGTGGGTTTAAAAAGCTAGTCGGCAATACATCATAATAAATTTCATACTCACCCACCTGCTCCACATTGTCTTTGGCTAAAGCTGCAAGGGGCAACACGCTTAAAGCAACCAATAATAACCCTGATAATAAAAAGTTTTTGCGCAACATAATGCAATTCCTCAATAAAAATTAGCGACCTATTCTTTAGCGACCTATTCTATAGATAGCAACTTCACCAAATAAGTTCGGCCATAAACGGGCTTTCCAATGGCTTTTGTAAGCAAAATCACCCACGGCACGGTCAAGAATTTTCAAACCTTTTTCATGGCACAAGGCTTCAAAATCTTTAAAGGTAAACAAGTGGATATTGGGCGTGTCATACCACTGGTGCGGCAGGGTTTTAGACATGGGCATTTGCCCCTTCCAACTTAAATAAAAACGGTTAGTCCAGTGGGCAAAATTAGGAAAAGTAACAATGGCTTCTTGCCCCACACGCAACATTTCATCTAAGGCAAGGTCTTGGCGTCTTAACACCTGCAAGGCCTGCGTCATAATCACCGTGTCATAACTATTGTCTGCAAAGTTTTTCAAACCTCGGTTTAAATCCTGCTCTAATACATCCACCCCACGGGCAATACAGGCAGTAATTTGCTTGGCATCTATTTCTAAACCATAACCTGTAACCGACTTGTGCTCCTCCAAAAAATGCAACAGCTCGCCATCACCACAGGCCAAGTCTAATACACGGCTTTGAGGCTTCACCCAGTTGGCAATAATGGTTAAATCTTGGCGCATTTAGCTAACCTCCCCGTTACCGTTATTAACAACCAAAGAAGAAGCAACCCGCTGCATATAAGCAGTAAACACGGCTTCATAACGCTCATCGGGAATTAAAAAAGCATCGTGCCCATGCGGCGATTTTATGCGTGCATAGCTAACGCGTTTTTGGGCAGCGGTTAAAGCATTCACTAATTCTTCAGAATGGCGGGGTGAAAAACGCCAATCAGTGCTAAAACTAACCACTAAAAATCGGCATTGAATGGGTTCTAAGGCCTTCACTAAATCGCCATCAAAGGCCTTGGCAGGGTCAAAATAATCCAAGGCTTTGGTCATTAACAAATAGGTATTGGCATCAAAGCGTTCAGAAAAACTCTTGCCCTGATAACGTAAATAAGATTCCACCTGAAAATCGACACCAAAACCATAATTAAGCTTATCGGTACGCAAATCACGGCCAAATTTTTCACCCATCGAATGCTCTGAAAGGTAAGTAATGTGCCCCACCATGCGCGCTAAACCAACCCCGTGGCGAGGAACAACGCCTGCTTCTTGGTAGCGCCCCTCACGAAAATCAGGGTCGGTCATAATCGCTTGGCGGGCGACTTCATTAAAGGCAATATTTTGTGCCGATAACTTAGGTGTACTAGCAATAACCACCGCATGGCGCAGGCGTTTTGGAAAGCGTAACGACCACTCTAAAACCTGCATACCACCTAAGCTGCCACCCACAACAGCCGCCCATTGCTGAATACCTAAACGGTCAGCTAAAAGGGCTTGAGAATCCACCCAATCACCCACCGTTAAAAATGGAAAATCTGGACCAAAAGGCACACCAGTAAAAGGATCGATAGAAGAAGGGCCGGTAGAGCCGTGACAACCACCCAGATTATTTAACGAAACCACAAAAAAATGGCGGGTATCAACGGGTTTACCAGGGCCTATGTAAGCATCCCACCAACCCGGTTTGATATCTTCTTCTGAATGGTAACCAGCAGCATGGTGGTTGCCCGACAAGGCGTGGCAAATCAGCACAGCATTACTGGCATCAGCATTAAGTTTGCCGTAGGTTTCTACCTTAAGCTGCCAGTTTTGCAGCAAATAACCGCTTGCCAGCGGTAAAGGTTGATTAAATTGGCATATTTGTGGCTCGACCAATCCGACTGAATTGGCAGGAGGAAAAACTTCTCCGGTGCTGGAGGCGGTCATTTAAGCGGGTATCCTTGTTAAAACAGTAAACCAATAGCAAGCCTGCTAATCTAACATATCAAGATCAGGATGCGAGCCATCCTTTGCAAGTGTTTGGTTGCTAAACCTGCGTTTATTAAAACCTAGCGTTTACGATAGTGCCTAGGTCAGCTAAAATAGAAAGATTATTTTCCTACTTCACTCCCCAGAATTGCAGGTCATCTATGTTACGTATCGTTGAAGAAGCTTTCACCTTCGATGATGTTTTGCTGGTACCCGGTTACTCCGAGATCCTGCCTAAAGACGTCAGCCTTAAAACCCTAATCACACGCAACGTGGAACTTAACATTCCTTTAGTGTCAGCAGCAATGGACACAGTAACCGAAGCGCGCCTTGCCATTGCTATGGCACAAGAAGGCGGCCTTGGCATTATTCACAAGAATATGACCATTGTTCAGCAAGCCGCTGAAGTGCGTAAAGTTAAAAAATACGAAAGTGTGGTTGTTAAAGACCCAGTAACCGTTTCACCTACCACCAAAATTCATGAGCTATTTAAAATAGCCGAAGACCATGGTTTTTCAGGCTTTCCTGTGGTTGAAGCAGGCAAACTAGTCGGCATAGTAACTGGCCGTGACTTGCGTGTTAAACCACACGGTGGCGACACTGTAGCCGCCATTATGACGCCGCAAGACAAACTGATTACAGCACTAGAAAACACGCCACTTGAAGAAATTAAAGCCCGCCTTTACGAGCACCGCATTGAAAAAATGCTGCTGGTTGATGATAGCTTCAACCTGCGTGGCTTGGTTACCTTCCGTGATGTTGAAAAAGCCCAAACTTACCCCTTAGCAACCAAAGACAGTAACGGCAGCCTAAGGGTTGGCGCAGCTGTAGGCACAGGCCCCGAAACACAAAACCGGGTTACTGCACTCGTTGAAGCCGGTGTGGATGTGATTGTTGTTGATACAGCACACGGCCACTCTAAAGGCGTAATCGACCGTGTACGCTGGGTTAAAGAAAACTTCCCACAAATAGACGTGATTGGCGGCAACATTGCCACCGCCGCCGCTGCCGTTGCCCTTGCTGAAGCCGGTGCCGATGGCGTTAAAGTCGGTATTGGTCCGGGTTCAATTTGCACCACACGCATTGTAGCAGGTGTGGGCGTACCACAAATTTCTGCTGTTTCTAATGTTGCTGAAGCACTCAAGCCCTATGGTATTCCCCTTATTGCCGATGGTGGTGTGCGTTTTTCAGGTGACCTTGCCAAAGCCATTGCCGCCGGTGCGCACGTTATTATGGTTGGCGGTTTACTAGCCGGTACTGAAGAAGCACCAGGCGAAGTCGAACTTTTCCAAGGCCGTACTTACAAAGCCTACCGTGGCATGGGCTCGCTTGGCGCTATGGGGCAATCCGAAGGCTCTTCTGATCGCTACTTTCAAGACAAAGATGCAGGCGTAGAAAAACTAGTACCAGAAGGCATTGAAGGCCGTGTCCCTTACAAGGGTGCTATGAGCGCCATTATTCATCAGCTTATGGGTGGGTTGCGTGCTGCCATGGGTTACACCGGCAGCAATGGCATCGAAGAAATGCGTAACAAAACCAGTTTTGTAAGAATTACAGGCGCAGGCATTCAAGAATCACACGTTCATGATGTACAGATCACTAAAGAAGCACCCAACTACCGTGTTAGCTAAAAAAAGGGCTTAAATCATGTCTGATATTCATGCACACAAAATCTTAATTTTAGATTTTGGTTCTCAGTACACTCAACTTGTTGCACGTTGCGTTCGTGACTTGGGTGTTTATTGTGAAATTCATGCCCATGATATGAAGGAAGCTGACTTACTCGCCTTAGCACCTAGGGGCGTTATTTTAGTGAACGCTACTGAACCTGCCTCTCACACGGTTTCAGCCGCTGTGACAGCGCTTAAAGTGCCTTTGCTTGAAGTTGACTATGCATTGCAAGCTGAAGACCTGACTTTGCGTAATCAGCTTAAACACTTTTTGCTAGAAACCTGTGCTTGCGATGCCCTTTGGACACCCGCCCAAATTATTAACAACATGATTAAACAAGTGCGTGACCAAGTGGGTGAGAAAAAAGTACTGCTTGGGCTTTCAGGCGGTGTCGACTCTTCAGTGGTTGCTGCTTTATTGCATAAGGCCATTGGCAAGCAGCTAACCTGCGTGTTTGTCGATCATGGTTTATTGCGTAAAAATGAAGGCGATCAAGTCATGGAAATGTTCGCCCAAAACATGGGCGTGAATGTTATTCGTGTGGATGCAGCCAAGCTTTTCCTAGACAGGCTTAAAGGCATTAGCGACCCAGAAGCCAAACGTAAAGTTATCGGCAATACCTTTATTGATGTTTTTGATGAAGAAGCCGCCAAACTAACTGATGTCGATTTCTTAGCTCAGGGCACTATTTACCCCGATATTATTGAATCGATAGCCATAAAAGACGGCAAAGCCAACACCATTAAGTCTCACCACAATGTCGGCGGCTTACCTGAAGATATGCGCATGGCGTTAGTTGAACCCTTGCGTGAACTCTTCAAAGATGAAGTTCGTAAAATTGGTGTAGAGCTAGGTTTGCCTCACGGCATGGTTTACCGCCACCCCTTCCCAGGACCGGGTTTGGGTGTGCGTATTCTTGGTGAAATTAAACAAGAATATGCCGATATTTTACGTGAAGCCGATGCAATATTTATTGAAGAACTTCGCGCTGCCGGTTGGTATGAAAAAACCAGCCAAGCCTTTGCTGTTTTTCTGCCCATTAAATCGGTGGGCGTGGTTGATGACACTCGCCGCTACGAATGGGTTATTGCCTTACGTGCGGTAGAAACCATCGACTTTATGACCGCTCGCTGGGCGCACCTACCTTATGAGCTGCTAGAAAAAGTTTCTAGCCGCATTATTGTTGAAATCCCTCAAGTTTCACGCGTCGCTTACGATGTTTCATCTAAGCCACCGGCAACCATTGAATGGGAATAACGGCTCACAAGCCTGAATACTACATGCACCGCGCCCTAGAGTTAGCTGCCAAAGCAGCAGCTTTAGGCGAGGTGCCTGTGGGTGCGGTAATAGTTAACGCCAAAGGCGACATTATTGGACAAGGATTTAACCAGTGCATTAGCCAGCAAGATGCAACGGCCCATGCAGAAGTTCAGGCCATTCGTGATGCTTGCCAAAACGTTAACAATTACCGCTTAAACAACTGCACCCTTTACGTTACTTTAGAACCTTGCACCATGTGCTTAGGCGCAATTATCAATGCCCGCATTCAAACCCTTCATTACGGTGCTAAAGAGCCACGCACAGGCGTCATTGCTTCGGTATGCAACCTACCTGCACAACCTTGGTTTAATCACCGATTAGAAACAAAAGGGGGCTTATTACAATCAGCAGCTAAAAAGCTCTTGGCAGCGTTTTTTCAAGCAAGGCGCTAACAACAAAAAATCAGTAAAAAACCAGTAAAAAAACCAGTAAAAAAAGTCATTTATAGCAACTTACAGTTAAAGTGGATCAACTGAATCCAAAGAAAAGTAATTCATTCCTGCTTCATCTTTTTCAAGAACTTCTGGTAATTCTTTTTCACCCACCACGCAGTTACGCCCGCAATTTTTAGCAGCATAAACGGCTTTATCTGCCCTTTGTATCAGGCTATTAATAGATTCATCAGGCTGATAAGTAGCAATGCCAATGGACGTTGTTAAAGACAAGCTAGGGTGGCCATCTGATAACTCAATGACCAAGGCTTCTATATCAGCACGTAAACGCTCGGCAATTTGTAAGGCTTTTTGGTAAGCGGTTTGCGAAAGCACCACCACAAACTCTTCGCCACCAATGCGCGCCACGTAATCAACATCACGCAAACTTCGGTTAATTTCAGCAGCAACGGCTATTAATGCTTGGTCACCAGAACCGTGACCATAGGTATCATTAATTTTTTTAAAATAGTCCAGATCAATAAAACCAACAGAAAAACAGTAATCACCCCGATCACTTAAGCTTTTTTGGCGACGTAAAATACGCATCAAATGGCGGCGGTTATACAAGCCTGTTAAATCATCCGTCACGGCTAACTGCTCATTTTTAGCCGTCAGCAAGGCAAGGTTTTCGTTGCGGCGTTTAAGTGCAAGGCGCAAGCCACCGATTTCAATGCCAAGCAAGCTCACACCAATTAAACCTAACAAAAAAACCAAGCCTGCAATCATTTCACGCTGCCAATGAATGGGGGCTGGGCTCCAAGTCGCCTGGGCTAAAATAATTAACAAATAGCTTATTAACAGCAAAAAAGATAACACAGGAATGCGTTTAGGCAGGTAATGAAACACTGCAAATAAAAGGATTAATAAGTAGTTAACGACCAAGAGTTCACGCACCGCTGGAGCTGCGTACATACAAAAGATAACCATCAAAAACAGCCAGCTAATTTGCGGGCTAGTCATGCTTGGATCAGCACGGTTAAGGTTTTTATTAGCATAAATTAATGATGGAAATAACAAATAACCCAAGCTTGAAACAACCAAATAAACAAGCAAGGCTTCCATACTTAAAATAACATAGCCTAGCTGCCAAGCAACCACCATCACTAAACTATTGGCAAAGCCGGCACCTACGGCCATTAAAGAGCGCCGTAAGCGTAACTGTTGAGCTACGGTTACTTTTTGGCTATCTTTTACAGCTAGAGAGTCCATCTCTTTTACTCACTTTTAGAAAGGTCAATAGCACACAGCAAGATGGCTAATGTGCTGCTAGTATTTTTATTTTTGTAGCACTTAATCTTTACAGGCAGCTCAATTTATAGCCATCGATCACTAAATGCAAACACAACAACCTTAACATGCAAGTCAAATCCATATATTCATATTAATGAAATCAAATAAAATTATTTAGAGAAAATCATGCAAGCCAACACCTTTGCTAAGCAGCTACTACTTTGGTACCAAACCCACGGCCGTAAAAGCCTGCCTTGGCAAGAAAACCGCCACCCCTACAACATTTGGGTGTCTGAAATCATGTTACAACAAACGCAAGTCATCACCGTTATTGATTATTACCAACGTTTTATGGCCCGTTTTCCTGATGTAGCCAGCCTTGCTGCCGCTACCAGCGATGAGGTTTTACACCTATGGAGCGGTTTAGGCTATTACACCCGTGCCAGAAACCTGCACCGCTGCGCCCAACAAGTGGTTAATGACTACCAAGGCGAATTTCCAGTTAACAGCCTAGATGCCATGAAAAGCTTGCCCGGCATAGGTCCTTCCACAGCCGCAGCGATTTGCGCTTTTAGTACAGGGCAAAGGGCCGTTATTTTAGACGGCAATGTTAAGCGGGTGGTAGCCCGTTATTTTGCTATTGAAGGCTGGTATGGCAAAGCAGAAGTTACTCGCAAACTATGGCAAGCCGCCGATGAATTAACCCCTCACGCACAGCTGCCTGAATACACCCAAGCCATTATGGATTTAGG
>CANQLY010000069.1 GCA_947624795.1 uncultured Marinospirillum sp. | reverse complement strand
GTTACCACGGCCACAGTGATTCTTTATTAGTGAAAGCGGGGTCGGGCGCACTGACGTTTGGCGTGCCCACATCCCCTGGCGTGCCTGCTGATTTTGCCCAACACACCCTAACGCTAACCTTTAATGACAGCCAAGGCGTGCGTGAATGCTTTAAAGCGCTAGGCGACCAAATTGCCTGCATTATTGTAGAGCCTGTGGCAGGCAATATGAACTGCATTCCACCCCAAGCGTGTTTTTTAGAAACCCTGCGTGAGGTGTGCAATGAATCGGGTGCTTTGTTAATTTTTGATGAAGTAATGACCGGCTTCCGTGTGGCGCTAGGCGGTGCACAACAGCACTATAATATTGACCCTGATTTAACCACCCTTGGTAAAATTGTAGGTGGTGGTTTACCCGTGGGCGCTTTTGGTGGTAAAGCTGAATTTATGGACCACCTTTCGCCTTTAGGCCCTGTTTATCAGGCAGGCACGCTGTCGGGTAACCCGCTGGCGATGGCGGCAGGTTTGGCACTGTTACAAAAAATTAGCACAACGCCTAACTTCCACAAACACCTAAGCAGTTATACCGAACGTTTGTGCCGTGGTTTAGAAGAAAAAGCCAAAGCCGCAGGCATTCCGTTTATGACCCAGCAGGTGGGTGGTATGTTTGGCTTATTCTTTACCCAGCAAAAGGCAGTGCATAATTTTGCCGATGCCACGGCTTGTAACCTAGAACGCTTTAATGCTTTCTTTCATGCCATGTTAAAAGAGGGTGTTTACCTTGCGCCGTCTGCTTATGAGGCTGGCTTTGTGTCAGCTGTCCACCAAGAAAAGGAACTTCAGGCCACTTTAGCAGCCGCAGAAATTGCCTTTGCTAGCTTGAAATAAAACTTTAATAACAACCTTAGGAGCTGCTCGTGAACGAGGCATTAGTTCAGGCACTAAAAAACCCAGCAAGCTACCCTCACCCTGTTGATGAGGTGCTTGTTCGTGAAACCCACATTTCTTGGGTTTTTTTGGCAGGTGAATTTGCTTATAAGCTTAAAAAGCCCGTTAATTTTGGCTTTCTTGACTATTCAAGCCTTGAGCAGCGCAAACACTTTTGTGAACTTGAGTTAAAACTGAACCAGCGCCTTGCGCCTGAGTTTTACTTAAATGTGTTGCCCTTATCTGGCAGCGCCACCGCACCTAGCTTTAATGATGCAAGCGCACCGTTTGAATACCTGCTTAAAATGCGGCGCTTTGATGATTCAAAGTTATTAAATGCGCTGCAACAAAGTGGCCAGTTAAAAGAGAGCCATTTGCTGCAACTAGCAAAGCAACTGGCCGACTTTCACCTTAAGCTAGCCCCAGGAATGCCGCCAGATAATTTAGGCTCGCCTGCATCCATTTGGTTTCCGGCAGAACAAAACTTTGATCAAATTCGCGAGCTGTTACCAGAAGGTGATGAAAGCAGCTTAAAGCAGCTGGAAATTTTAGAAGACTGGTCTAAAGACACCTTTGCACGCCACGAACAAACGCTTGCCAAGCGCCTAGCCGATGGCTTTGTGCGTGAAGGTCATGGCGACTTGCATTTAGGTAATACCACCCTTTGGCAAGGCAAGGTGGTTGCTTTTGATTGCATAGAATTTAACGATGCGTTTCGCTGGTGCGATGTAATAAGCGACCTAGCTTTTTTGTTGATGGATTTGGAAGACCGTGGCCTAAAGCAAATGGCACAAATAACCCTTAACCATTACCTTGAACAAACCGGCGATTACGAAGGCTTAGAGCTTTTGTGCTTTTATAAGGTTTACCGTGCGCTTGTAAGGGCTAAAGTGAACCTCTTTCGTTTAGCCCAGCCAGGGCTTGATGCTGAAGATAAAGCGGCGGTGATGCGTCAGTACCGCAGCTACACAGACCTTGCCGAAAGCTACATTGAGTTTCATTCGCCTTATTTACTGATTACACACGGTTTTTCAGGCAGTGGCAAAAGCACGTTAACTACGGGTGTAGTCAGGGAATTGGGCGGCATTCGCATTCGCTCAGATGTTGAGCGCAAGCGTTTATTTGACTTGAAAGCAGAAGAAGACAGCCATTCAAGCCAATTAACCAGCGGCATTTATACCCAAGAGGCAACAGAGCAAACTTACAACCGCTTAGCCTTGTTAGCAAGCCATGTGCTGCGTTCTTGTTACCCTGTCACGCTTGATGCTACCAATTTAAAGAAAAGCCAACGAGACCAGCTGCACGCCGTGGCTGAAAACTTGGGGCTAACCTCACTGATTATTTCTTTAACAGCAGACGAGGCGACTTTGCGCCGCCGTTTAGCTAAGCGTATTCAAGAGGGTGAAAAAGTAGCCGAAGCTAATTTAAAAGTGTTGGAATATCAGCTAACGAATAATGACCCTTTAACCGCTGAAGAATTAACCCGTGCAGTGACGGTGGATACGGATGCACCGGCGGCAAGTCAGATGCTAGTGAAGCTAATTCGTGATTATTTTCAGTTAGAAGACTAAAGTTTTAGATATATTCCTTGTGTTTACTCTAAAATTGCATTAAATAACTCGGTCTTTAAATAACTTAGTCTTTTTCGCTCGGTAGCTACCGAATACAGGACGACGACTACTACGCCACGAGGCAAGGCTATGTCAAAGAGTAAGCAAACTATGAACGAAAACCAAAGCTTTAAACCCTATCAGGAAACTGAGGGTGAAGAGTATATGAGTGATGAACAGCTAGAACATTTCCGTGGTATTTTGCAAGACTGGAAACAAGAGCTGTTAGATGAAGTTGATCGCACAGTTAAAAACCTTAAAGAAGAAGCCTCTAACTTCGCCGACCCAGCCGACCGCGCTACTCAGGAAGAAGAATTTAGCCTAGAGCTAAGAACGCGTGACAGAGAGCGCAAATTAATTAAAAAAATTAATGAAACGCTAGTAAGCATTGAAGAAGGCGACTATGGCTATTGTGAAGCTTGCGGCATTGAAATTGGTATTCGCCGCCTTGAGGCTCGCCCAACAGCGACCATGTGCGTTGACTGTAAAAGTTTAGCCGAAATTAAAGAAAAGCAAATTGGTGGCTAAATTAGTGATTAGTTAAAAAAGCAGCCAGCATTTTTGCTAAGCAGCGGTATTTTGCTAAGCACAGGCACTGGCTGCTTTTTAAACTCTAGTGGTTTTTTAAATTCTAGCTGGTTTTTAACCCCTCTATTTATCAAGCGAGGTCGAACTGCACTTATGTATGCCTACCGACTCGTACTTTTGTTAGTCACCCTTGGCTACTTTTTTTCGCCTTGGCTATTGCAGCCTTGGGGCAGTAGCGATTGGTATAAACCTTTCTTATTTTGGGCAGGGCTGATTGCTGCCACGCTTTGGCTTGAACAAAAACGCCGACTTGAACTGTTAGAGTAATATGAGCTTCACTCTTACCCAAATTTTTGCCTTAGGTGTTGGCTACCTTTCCTTACTTTTTGCCTGTGCTTGGGTTGTTGAAAAGAACTGGCTGCCACAAAAGCTAGTAAAACACCCCTTGGTTTATGTGTTAGCGCTGGGTGTTTATGCTAGTGCTTGGGCTTTTTATGGCTCGTTTGGCTTGGTAAGCCAATACGGTTATGGCTATTTAACTTATTACCTTGGCATTGCTGGCATTTTTGTTTTAGCGCCACTTTTGCTTTCGCCGTTACTGCGCCTTGCCCGCACTTACCAACTGTCTTCCTTGGCTGATTTGCTGGCGTTTCGTTACCGCAGCCGCTGGGTTGGTATGCTGGTAACACTGGGGCTATTGTTTGGTAGTATGCCGCTGCTGGCCTTACAAATTCAGGCCATTGGCGATGTTATTTACCTGCTAACCAATGAGTCGTCGCCCTACCACCTTGCCTTTGTATTTTGTGCGGTTATTACGCTGTTTGCCATTTTATTTGGGGCAAGGCACATTTCTTTAAGGGAACGCCATGAAAGCCTGTTATTTGCCATAGCTTTTGAATCTTTGGTAAAACTGGTGGCTTTTTTAGTCTTAGGTGGCTTTACGCTTTACAGTGTCTTTGGTGGTTTTGATGGTTTAGAACACTGGCTAACTGAAAACAGCGACACGCTAGCCAACGCCATACAGCCTTTAGAAAATAACCAATGGCGCACGCTGTTGCTCATCTTTTTTGCTACGGCACTGACCATGCCGCACATTTTTCATATTATTTTTACTGAAAACCCCTCTGAAGAAGCCATGATGCAATCTAGCTGGATGCTGCCCATCTTCTTGCTGCTTTTGGCCTTGCCTGTGCCTATTATTTATTGGGCGCATCATGCCTTGGGCAGTAGTTTGCCCATTGAATATGCCACCCTTTCATTGGGGGGCTATTGGGGTTTAGTGTCTTTTATTATTGGCCTAGCAGCGGCTAGCGGCACAATTATTGTGATGACGCTGGCACTAGCGCCCATGGTACTTAACCACCTAGTGCTAGCCGTTTATCAGCCCCCTGCCGACTTTGATATTTATTTTTGGCTGGTGCGAATGCGCCGCTTATTAATTAGTTCATTAATTTTTATTGCCTACCTTGTTTACCTAGTAGTAAGCATTGAACACGACCTTGCCACGCTTGGCTTGTCGGCTTTTATTGCTACCTTGCAGTTTTTACCCGGCACTTTGGCGCTGCTCTATTGGCCAATTGCTAACCGTAAAGGGCTGCTTGCAGGCTTAATGGCTGGTTTTCTAGCCTTAGGCATTGGGCTAGGCTTTCCTATTTTGCTAGACATTAATCAAATCACTGTGTTGGGCTTTACACTGCAACTGACAGGCATTAGCGACTGGCATAACATCACCCTTACTGCCACCACTGCTAATATTTTGTTGTTCATAACCGTTTCATTGTTTACCAAAATGAGCGAAGAAGAAAAAGCGGGGGCTTTAGCCTGTTCCCAAGATGCTTTGTTTTTCCCTAAACGCTTAGAATTAAAAGCTAAAGACAGTGCCGGTTTCATTCGCCTGTTAAGCATTCCACTTGGGGCTGAAACAGCACAAAGGGAAGTGAGCCGAGCCCTGACTGAGCTAAACATTAACCCAGCAGATACTCGCCCCCACATGCTGCGTAAACTGCGAGGGCAAATTCAGGCTAACTTATCGGGGCTTATGGGTGCAGCAGTGGCACAAGAGCTAGTTGACCGCTACCTGCCTTGGCAAAACCGTAACAAGTCATCTGAAAACGACATTCATCACGTTGAACGTGATTTAGAAGAATACCGTTCCCGCTTAACCGGCATGGCAAGAGAGCTAGACAAACTGCGCCGCCACCACCGCCAAACGTTAATGTATTTACCCGTTGGTATTTGCACTTTGGGCAGCGACCAAGAAGTGTTGCTGTGGAATAGGGCGATGGAAAAGCTAACCGGCCTTGCAAGCGATGAGGTTATAGGTTCTAAAGTTGGGCACTTGCCACGGCCTTGGGGCGAGCTGCTGCATACTTTTTTAGAAGGTGAGGCTTTGCAAGTGCACCACCAGCCACTAGAACACCCAGACAACACAAAGGTTTGGTTAAACCTGCACAAGGCCCAACAAGATGACCCAGCCACTTTAATGGGCGGTACCATTTTACTGGTTGAAGACCAAAGCAGCCTAAAACTGCTAGAAAACGAGCTGCTGCACAATGAGCGCCTTGCCTCTATTGGCCGTTTAGCCGCCGGCGTTGCCCACGAAATAGGCAACCCTGTCACGGGCATTTCTTCATTGGCACAAAACCTGTATTACGATGCTAACGAGCCTGAACTGGTGCAAGAAACCAGCCAACAGGTGTTACAACTCACCAAGCGCATTACTAGCATAGTGCAATCGTTGGTTAACTTTGCACACGCAGGGCGGCACAGCGATAGCCTAAAGTTTGAATCGGTTAACTTGCAAGGGGCGGTGGAAGAAGCGATTGGCTTAATTTCACTTAGCCACAAAGGGCGCAATAGGGTGTATGAAAATGCCTGCCCAGCCAATCTTTACATCACCGGCGACACCCAGCGCCTTGTGCAAATTTTCGTTAACCTAATTGCAAATGCCTGCGATGCAACGGTGGATGGTGGAAAAATAGTGTGCCTTGGCCGCCAACAAGGGCAAGAAGTGCTACTTGAAGTGCACGATGATGGGCAGGGCATTTGCCCCCAAAACTTAGAGCATTTGTTTGAGCCTTTTTACACCACCAAGCAAGTGGGTGAAGGCACGGGCTTGGGGCTTGCGCTGGTTTATAGTATTGTCGAGGAGCACGGCGGACAAATTCAAGCCTTAAGTCCTAGCCCAGAATTAAAAGGTGGGAGCTGTTTTCGCTGCCGTTTTCCGCTACCTAGTAGTGATGTAACCTATCAGGAGTCATCAAGCGATAATGAGCAAAATACTGATCGTTGAAGATGAAGGCATTATTCGTTCAGCACTCAGGCGTTTGCTTGAGCGCAACGGTTTTCAGATTACTGAAGCAGGTACCGTTCCCGAAGCACGCCAAGCCTTGGCAGCAGAAAGCTTTGATTTAATTATTAGCGACCTACGCCTACCCGGTGAAATGGGCACGGTATTAATTAACCAAGAAATACCGGTGTTAATTATGACCAGCTATGCCAGTTTGCGCTCGGCGGTGGATGCCATGAAACAAGGTGCGGTTGATTACATTGCCAAGCCGTTTGATCACGATGAAATGCTGTCTGCGGTTAACCACATTCTGAACCAGTTCCGCCAGAAAAAAGACCCCCCCACGGTAACAAACAACGACACCGCAACCACAGAAAACCCAACCAACCTGCAAGGCATGCTTGGCGAAAGTTTTGCGATGCAGGCAGTTTTTCAGCAGATAAAAAAAATAGCACCGTTTAATACACGGGTGCTTATTTTAGGCGAATCAGGCACAGGTAAAGAGCTAGTAGCGCGCGCCTTGCACAACCTTAGCCCCCGCCACAAAGCGCCTTTAATTAGTGTAAATTGTGCCGCCATTCCTGAAACCTTAATAGAATCTGAATTATTTGGGCATGAAAAAGGGGCGTTTACTGGTGCAAATACTAGCCGCAATGGTTTGATTGAAGCCGCCGATGGGGGCAGTTTGTTCCTTGATGAAATAGGTGAGCTACCCCTTGAAGCCCAAGCACGCTTATTAAGGGTGCTGCAAGAAGGTGAAATAAGGCGCTTAGGGTCTGTTGAATCTAGAAAAGTGGATGTTCGTTTAATTGCAGCCACCCACCGCAACATTAAAAGCTTAGTCGACCAAGGTAAGTTTCGCCTCGATCTTTATTACCGCTTAAACGTGATTGAACTTGAACTGCCTTGCCTTGCCGAGCGTGAAGATGACATTTTACTGATTGCCGAAAGCCTTTTAAAAGCCAGTTGTGAACGGCTAGGCAAGCCTTTAGCACGTTTTTCTAAATCGGCACGCAATGCACTGCTAGCTTATTCTTGGCCTGGTAATGTGCGTGAGTTAGAAAACAGGGTAGAAAGGGCGGTTATTCTAGCCGATGACGCTTTACTGCAAGCAGAAGACTTAGAACTACCCCAAGCCATACAGCAACCTAGAAAAGCCAATTTCACTAATCTAAATACGGGCTTAGGTACTAAAACAAATGATACGACAAAAAACGATACAATAAACAATGCGGCAACCCATAACTTTAATCACAGCCAAGCTTTTAATAGCAAAGACTTACACAGTAACGCCAGAGAATTAGCCGAACCCACCACACCTTTTACACAAGAACCAGCACCCGATGCTGCACACTTACCTGCTGATGACCTTTCACTTGAAGATTATTTTGTGCATTTTGTACAAGAAAATGAAGACCAAATGAGTGAAACGGAACTGGCCAAAAAACTGGGTGTATCCAGAAAATGCTTATGGGAAAGGCGGCAGCGGCTAGGCATTCCTAGACGAAAACTAACCCCTTCAACACCTACGGCTGGCTAGTGCGCCACAAGAGCGCCTAACCAACCTGATTTCTGCTTTCTTTGTAGGTTAAATATAAATAATGAAAAAGGTGTTACCGTTGCACCCACTTCCCCCACCTTTTGTAAAAATAAGGGGTAACACTTTTAGTTTCAAAGCCCACCAAAAACTATAAATAAACCTAAACTACTGATTATTAAAGCTTTTTTAAAAGTTGGCACGTATCCAGCATAATACTTAGTAAGAAAAACAAAAATGCCGGCATCAGCCACTCAGAAAAAATAAAAACAATCCTGAACCTGACCGAACCAGCCTCCAAACAATAAAAACAATGAGGAAGCTTGGTGAACGACCAAAGCAGACTAGCCGCTACAAAAATAAAAAAGGCATAGGCGCTTTAAAGCACTAATAATAAAAACAATAGCTAAGGTCTCCGGCCTTCAGCGAAAACTGATACAAAATGGCGATAATAAAAACAATGCCTAAAAGTATCCAAAGGGTGAACAACAACAATAAGCACCCTAGAAAAAGTCCAAGCTGAGGCTAAATTGTTTTGAATACGAGATGGTCAACCCTTGCAATTAGAAACAAGAACAACAATAAAAATAAATTGGCGATTTGGTGACTGTGGTACGTGTTCAGGGCGATCTAGAACTTTCACCCTAAAAAATGAATGGATTCACAGCATATCAATCGACAAAAAGAGGAAGGCACTTGTGCTTTCCTCTTTTTTGTTTTGTATTATTAAGCCCTTCCTACTTTGCCCTACCTCATAGGTCAGTTAAACTGCTGCATCTTTCTTTTGCGCCATGGGTCAAAATGATTAAAGGAATTACCAGCTATATCAAAACTCGCATGAGTAAACAGGCTGTAGTGAACACACCTCAACTACAAATCTTACCGCCTTCAAAACACCCCATTTCAACACATGAAATACATGAAGGGGCATTGAAAGTATTGTATCGCCTACAAAAAGGTGGCTTTCAAGCCTTTTTAGTGGGGGGCTGCATTCGTGACCGTTTACTTGGTAAAAAACCAAAAGACTTCGATGTAGCAACCAATGCTACACCTGAGGAAGTCATCGAACTGTTTCGTAATGCACGCATGATTGGTCGCCGCTTTCGTATTGTTCATGTGCGTTTTGGACGTGAAGTGATTGAAGTCACTACGTTTAGAGGCCAAACCGACGAATACGATGAAAAGGATGACCGCACCTTGCAAAGCGATGCGGGCATGCTGCTGCGTGACAACGTTTGGGGCAGCATTGAAGAAGATGCCATCAGGCGTGACTTCACCATTAATGCGCTTTATTACAACATTGCTGATCGGGTAGTTTATGACTACACCAGTGGTTTAACCGATTTAGACAACAGGGTTTTACGCCTTATTGGTGACCCTGTTACCCGCTACCGTGAAGACCCTGTTCGCATGTTGCGGGCCATACGGTTTGCAGCAAAACTAGGGTTTACACTTGAAGCCAGTACAGAGGCGCCCATTCGTGAGCAGGCCAATCTTTTATTGCAGGTTGCACCGGCACGCATGTTTGATGAGGTATTAAAGCTGTTTTTAGGTGGGCAGGCTTTAGATACGTTTAATTTGTTGCTTGAATACGGTTTATTTGCCTTCCTATTTCCAGCAAGTCACGAAGCTTTTAAAACCAACCCCCTTGCCTTAACTTTGCTTGAGCAGGCGATGATTAATACTGACACTCGCATAAGCGAAGGTAAAACTGTTTCGCCTGCATTTTTATATGCTGCGTTACTTTGGCCAGGTTTAGAGCAAATTTACACCTACCTACAAAATAACGGTATGCCGCCCTTACCTGCCATGCAGCAAGCCGCTTACCGTTTATTAGAAAGGCAAAACCAGCACATTACTATGCCAAAACGCTTTTCTTTTCCGATGCGTGAAATTTGGGATTTGCAGCTAAAATTACCCAAGCGCCAAGGTAAAAAAGCATGGGTTATGTTGCAGATGCCCCGTTTTCGGGCTGCTTATGACTTTTTACTTTTACGTGAAATGGTGGGCGAGGCAACGGATGGCGTAGCGGCTTGGTGGACTGATTTTCAAGAAGCCAGTGAAACAGAACAGCAAAAAATGATTGCTTCTTTGGGGCGTAAACAAGATAAAAAATCGGGCAGTAGACGCCGCAACCCACGCCGCCGTAAACCCGCTTCAACTTACTAATAAAAAGTAAAAGGAAACAACAGTGGCAAACGCTTTTATAGGTTTAGGCAGCAACCTTGAAAACCCCAGCAAACAAATCGCCGATGCATTGCTAGAACTGAATGCACTGCCAAAAACGCAGCTGCTAAGGCATTCTAGCCTTTGGCAAAGCAAGCCTTTGGGGCCACAAGACCAGCCCGACTTTATTAATGCAGTAGCTGAAATTACGACTGAATTAGCACCTTTAAGGCTTTTAGAAAAACTGCAGGCCTTAGAAAACTTGCACCAGCGCAAACGTGAAAGGCACTGGGGGCCACGCACCCTTGATCTTGACTTACTCACCTATGACCAAGAGCAGCTAAGCAGCGCAACGCTCACCTTGCCTCACCCAAGAATTGCCGAACGGGCGTTTGTGCTTTGCCCGCTCGCTGAGTTAGATGAAAATTTAACCCTGCCCCACTTAGGCAAGGTGAAGCAGCTCATTCAACAGCTAGGGCCACA
>CANQLY010000068.1 GCA_947624795.1 uncultured Marinospirillum sp. | reverse complement strand
AACTGGCTGCGCTATCGACGGTCATCCGCCTTACCGCCAACTTTTAACCCATGGTTTTACGGTCGATGCTAAAGGCCGCAAAATGTCCAAGTCGATGGGCAACGTAGTCGCGCCTCAGTCGGTTATGGATAAAATGGGTGCGGATATTCTGCGCCTTTGGGTGGCTTCAACCGATTATTCAGGTGAAATGGCCGTTTCTGATGAAATTCTAAAGCGCACTGCCGATTCTTACCGCCGCATTCGTAACACCGCACGTTTCTTGCTTTCTAACCTCAATGGTTTTGACCCAGCCAAAGACTTGTTGCCTAAAGATGAATTGCTCGCCCTAGACCGCTGGGCAGTGGATGCTGCTTTACAGCTGCAAGAGCGCATTACCCAAGCCTTTGCTGACTACCGCTTCCTAGATGTTTACCAACAGGTGCACCACTTCTGTGTGCGTGAGTTGGGTGGTTTTTACCTAGACATTATCAAAGACCGTCAATACACCATGCAGCAAGATTCACAAGGTCGCCGCTCTTGCCAAACCGCCTTGTTCCACATTGCCGAAGCCTTAACCCGTTGGGTTACGCCCATTCTTAGCTTCACCGCTGAAGAAATTAACGAAGCCTTACCGGGGCAGCGTCCCGATTCAGTATTGCTAACCACTTGGTACGATGGCCTGTATGCACTGCCAGCCGAAAGTGATTTAAGCCGTGATTACTGGAACCGTTTAATTGAAGTAAAAGATGCGGTTAACAAGTGCTTAGAAGATGCCCGTAATGAAAAACTGGTTAAAGGTTCATTAGGTGCAGAAGCGATTCTTTATGTTAGTGATGAATTAAAAGCTGACCTAGAACGCCTTGGCGAAGAATTGCGCTTTGTGTTGCTCACCTCGGAAGTGACTTTAAAGCCACTTGCCGAAGGAACGGACGCACGCACCACCGACCTAGCCAGCCTGAAGGTGAGCGTTCAAGCCTCTGAAAAAGTTAAGTGCGCGCGCTGCTGGCACCACCGTGAAGACGTAGGCAGCCATGCAAAGCACCCAAGCCTTTGTGGTCGTTGCATTACTAACCTGCCAGAAGGTGAAGGCGAAAGTCGCAGCTATGCCTAATACAATTAATCAGGAAAGTAAGCAGCAAAACTGGATAACGCAGGGCTTAAGCAGCCTTGCGTTTCAAAAGCGAAACCTGCCTTGGCTATTAATTGCAGTGATTGTTATTGCAATGGATTTAGCCACTAAAGCTTGGATAAGCGGCAACTTTGACTATGGGCAACGGTTAGAAGTCTTGCCCGTATTTGATTTGGTTTTACTGCACAACACCGGCGCAGCCTTCAGCTTTTTAGCCGACAGTGGCGGCTGGCAACGCTGGTTTTTTGTCGGCATTGCAGGCATTGCTAGTTTAGTTATTTGGGGCTGGTTAAATCGCTTAGAACCCACAGAAAAAATCACTGCCTTAGCCTTAGCACTAATTTTAGGTGGCGCACTGGGTAATTTACATGACCGTTTTTTCTATGGTTACGTGGTCGATTTTCTAGCCTTTCATTGGCAATACCGCTATTTTCCTGCGTTTAATATTGCCGATAGCGCCATAACGCTAGGCGCAACACTGCTTATATGGGAAACATTTTTTGGGAAGAAGCAGTAAGCGCATAAGAAATAATTATTTTATCAAGATCTCGTACTTTGAGTACGACGAGTTTGCGATAGGGCAGCCATTGCACTAGACTAGAACCTATGCCAACATTAAAAATAATCAATAATGCAAAGGTGCTAGTCTACTTTAATGATCATCCGCCACCCCACGTTCATATTAAGCTGCGTGATAAACGTGAATGTATGGTGGACTTAGCAACCTTTGAAATTAATGGCTTGGTGCCAGAACGTGAAATACGTGATGTGCTTGCATGGATCAAAGCAAACCCAGATTTTCTTTATGATGAATGGCAAAGGTGCAACCCATGAGTGATTTTTTCTTCCCAGAGTTACTAACTGTTAAGGCACTGGAGCCTTACCGCTTATCGACCACTTGGAATACTGGCGAAGTGCTTGAGGTTGATGTAGGCGATATTTTGCGCAAACACTTAGCATTAAACCCTATTCTTGAGCCTGAGGTGTTTGCTCGTGTGCACAGGGATGATTGGGGCGGCATTGAATGGTTTGATTCCGAGCTTGGTACCGATAATGTCTACGCTTGGTGTAAAGAGCAAGCAGGTAAAGTTAGTCATGAGATGTTTGGTAAGTGGATGCACCGCAATGGTTTATCTTTAACCACAGCAGCTCAGGCGTTGGGAATTAGTCGCCGTATGGTCAGTTATTATCGAACCGCACAAAAGCAGATTCCACGTCAAACATGGTTAGCTTGCTTGGGCTGGGAAACAACCCGCCCTAAACCCAATGAACTGCCTTTAAGCTTGCCTACAGTGAAGCAATACGCTGCACTGCATGCTTAATTTAGTGAAAAAAAAGCCTTCAATTAAGAAGGCTTTTTAGTTTAGCTGCTAAGCATTAAAACTCTTCCCACTCATCATCACTCTGACGCTTGGGTGCTGGCAAAGGCCTACCGGCTACTTTTCTAGCCATGGGCTTACTCGCCGTGGGTCTAGCAGGGCTGTGTGCAATTCTTGCAGTCATTACAGGCTTACTAGTGGTGGCTGAAGAAGTACGCTGCTTAGGTTGATTGGCCCGATTGGCAATACGAAATTCTGCTACTGCAGCATCCAGTGCTACTACCTGCTCTTCTAACGATTCTGCCGCCGCCGCTGCTTCTTCAACAAGCGCTGCGTTCTGCTGAGTTACACCATCCATCTGCATTACAGCTTGGTTAACCTGCTCAATGCCTTGGCTTTGCTCATCAGATGCCGCTGCAATTTCACCCATAATGTCAGTCACACGCCGCACAGAATTAATGATTTCTTCCATGCTTTCGCCCGATTCATTCACCATTTGGCTGGTGGCACTTACAATGGCACCATCAAGCTTAATCAGGTCTTGAATTTCTTTAGCTGCCGCCGCAGAACGCTGTGCTAAAGAGCGCACTTCACCAGCAACCACCGCAAAACCACGGCCTTGCTCGCCAGCACGGGCTGCTTCAACGGCTGCGTTTAATGCCAAAATGTTAGTCTGAAAAGCGATGCCATCAATTACAGTAATGATCTCGCTCATCTTGGCAGCACTGGCCGATAGCTCACTCATTTTTGTAACCGTGAACCGCACTTTTTCACCGCCTTTAACTGCTTCTTCGTTCGCTGCTGCTGAAAGCTGGTTAGCTTGGCGTGCGTTATCGGCGTTTTGCCTTACGGTCGATGTTAGCTCCTCAAGGCTTGCCGCTGTTTCTTCAAGGCTCGATGCTTGCTCTTCTGTACGCTGAGATAAATCTGAGTTACCTGCAGCAATTTCACTAGCAGCTGTACCAATGCTGCTAACAGATTCTTTAATACCGCCAATTAAATCATTTAAATGGTCAGCCATTTCTTGCAAAGCAACAGCAAGGTGACCAATTTCGTCGGAACGGCGCAGGTGCTTAGGATCAATGTTCTGAGTTAAATCACCGGCTGCAATGGCTTTGGCAAAGTTAACACCATCAATCAATGGACGCGTGATTAAGCGTGATAAAATCATGCCCAATACCAGACCAATAACAATGGCTAAAAACACCCCAAACGAAATGATTTTAATACTCTCATTTTGAGTATCAATCATTTGCTTAGCGCCTTCTTGCGCCGCACCTTCAGCCTGTTTAATAACATCCTGACCCAAAGAAGCCATGCGTGGCAAAACTTCTTTGGTTAGCTTGTCATCGTTGGCTATCCAAGCGCCCGCAGCAGAAAAATATTCATTGGTTGCAACGCGCGCTTCATTAACAGCAGCGTCTGTTTTACGTGGATCTAGCTGGTTAAAATAATCTTCTAGCTTTTTACGCAGCTCTAACATTGCTTGGAAGTGAGTGCGGTCAGCATGAATGCGCTCTTCTTTTTCATGCCGCATAATTTCTAAAGCAGTAATCCAAACACCTAAAGCAGCCCTTGAAGGCTCTTTTTGGTATTGGTTCTCTGCTAACTCAGCAACTTTAAGGCCGTTTTTAATCATTAGTTGCACAGCAGCCTTGTTGGCTTCTAAAGCTTTTACGCCAGCATCATAGCCTTTACGGTATTCACTTGTGCCGTCACGCGCAGCTTTTGAACGGCGCAATAAGTTTTGATCGTCACTAGTGGCGTCTATTTTATCTAACGCACCAATAATAACGCCCATATTTTTAAGGGCTTTTTGGTGTGTTTCATCCTTAGGCTCAAGCAAATAGTTTTTTTCTTCCAAAATAGTTAAATAAGCATTGCGCTCAACTAGCGTTGCTTGTAATAACCCATCAAATTTTTCACGTATCTGATTTAAGTTACCAACAGCAGTGACACCTAGCACTGTTAAGATTGCAAGTACGGCAACAAAACCGGCCAAAATTTGCTTTCCTAGTGTCCAGTTAAATAATCCAGACGAATGATTACCTTTACTCATTTAGTTGCTACCTCTCTTACCTTAGGTCAAACACTTTGATGCCTTAGCACCTTGTTTACATTCAGTAATAATACTTAACTTACAGATAAAATATTAGCTTATATTTACTTTTATTTACTTTTTCTAAAAAACACCGCACCCAACAGCAGTAAAGCAAGTACTAGCTAACCAATCAAGGCTAATTAATGGGTTTAGCATAAGCAATTGCATTTTGTTTTAATAATATAAAACGGTTGAATCTGCTGCTAGCAGGTAAGGCGTGAGCAATCATGTTAAAATTTATTTTTGTTAAATTTGCTGGAAAAAAACCCATGAATAACTTAAAAATTAGTGCCGGTACACAAGTGTCACTTCACTTTGCTCTATTACTTGAAGACGGTGAAACTGTCGATTCTACTTTTGAAAAAGAACCCGCACGACTCACCATTGGGGACGGTAATTTGCCCGAAGGTTTTGAGGCTTGCATTCATGGCCTAGTAGCAGGCGATCAAAAAACTTTTACCGTTTTACCTGAAAAAGCTTTTGGACAACACAACCCAAGTAACGTACAGCAGCTTGCCCGTGCCAGCTTTGCCAACATTGATGAATTAGAAGAAGGCATGATTATTGGCTTTGCTGATAAAGCAGGCGGTGAATTGCCCGGCGTTATCACTGAAATTAATGAGCGCCAAGTTGAAGTCGATTTTAACCACCCCCTAGCTGGACGCACGCTAACATTCAAAGTTGAAATCTTAGATGTTAATCCAGTAACACTTCAGTAGTTAAGGTAGAAAACTTTCATGAATAAAAGCATCCAGCTGGCTAATCCACGCGGCTTTTGTGCCGGTGTTGACCGCGCCATTGAAATTGTTAACCGAGCGTTGGATGTTTTTGGTCCACCGATTTATGTGCGCCATGAAGTAGTGCACAACCGCTTTGTTGTAGAAAAATTGCGTGAACGGGGTGCGGTGTTTGTTGATGAATTAGATGAAGTGCCTGATAACGTGATTGTTATTTTTTCAGCGCACGGGGTTTCACAAGCAGTAGAAGAAGAAGCCCAGCGGCGTAACCTTAAAGTATTTGATGCCACCTGCCCACTGGTTACTAAGGTGCACATGGAAGTGTTGCGCTATGCACGCTTAGGCCAAGACTGTGTATTAATTGGCCATGCAGGTCACCCAGAAGTTGAAGGCACTATGGGGCGTTACGATGCAAGCCACGGGGGGCACATTTACCTTGTTGAAAGTGAAACCGACGTTGCAAGCTTGGCAGTAAAAAACCCTGAAAACCTAGCCTATGTCACCCAAACCACCTTATCGATGGATGATACGGCACGGGTCATTGATGCTTTGCGCCACCGCTTCCCTAGCATTAGCGGCCCACGCAAAGATGACATTTGTTATGCCACGCAAAACCGTCAAGATGCCGTTAAAATGTTAGCTGAAACCTCAGATTTAGTGCTAGTGGTTGGCAGCCCTAACAGTTCTAATTCAAACCGTTTACGTGAATTGGCCGAGCGCATGGGTGCTAAAGCTTTTTTAATTGACGGTGCCGATGACCTAAAAAAAGAATGGCTAGATTCCGCTCAATCTATCGGTATTACTGCTGGGGCTTCTGCGCCAGAAATTATTGTGCGCGATGTCATTAACCAACTCATTCATTGGGGCGCACAACCCCCTAAAGAGTTGCCTGGCCGCCCAGAAAACATTACTTTTTCTATGCCAAAAGAACTGCGCTTAACGCCCGTTGATTAATTTTAGTTCTAGCCAATTTTTTAGCACAATTTTTACATCCTTGGGCTAAGTAGCTGGATCCGCTAGAATAGCACCCCCGTTTCCATACAAGCCGCTTTTAGGAGGCTTTTTTGATGTCTGCTACTTCTGCCCAACACCCTGTTTTTGTTCCTGGTCAACGCTGGATCAGTGATGCTGAAATTGAGCTAGGACTAGGTACTATTTTGCAGTGTGACCGGCGCAGTGTAACCCTGTTGTTTAATCACAACGGTGAAACACGTACCTATTCCACCTCTACTGCCCCCTTAACTCGCGTTGTTTTTAGTGAAGGCGATCAAGTCACGCATCAAGACGGTTGGAGTATGCGTGTGACAGGCACTCAATCCCTTGATGGTTTGCTGGTTTATTTTGGTGAAAATGACCAAGGTGAACCACTTGAGCTGATGGAAACTCAGCTGGATTCACAAATTCGTTTTCAAGGCCCCAGAGAGCGGTTGTTAACAGGGCAAATTGACCGTAACAATGAATTTATGTTGCGCGCCCTTAGTCGCCAAGCCCAAACCCGTTTAGCTAAAGACCCCATGCGTGGTTTACGTGGCCCCAGAGTGGGGCTGATTCCGCACCAGCTTTACATTGCCCATGAAGTGGGGCGTCGCTTAGCGCCCAGAGTGTTGTTAGCCGATGAAGTGGGTTTGGGTAAAACCATTGAAGCCGGTTTAATTCTGCACCAACAGCTGATTACTGGCCGTGCCCGCCGTGCGTTAATTTTAGTTCCCGGCAGTTTGTGCCACCAGTGGTTGGTTGAACTATTACGCCGCTTTGGTTTGCCGGTTACTTTAGTCGATGCAGACCGTGCCCAAGCCACCGGCGCACCTTTTGCCGATGCCACCATCGCTTTGGCCAGTATTAATTGGCTAACCCATGACGAGCCAGCCATGCAACAAGCGCTTGCTGAAGATTGGGATTTGCTGATTGTTGACGAAGCCCACCACCTGCGCTGGTCGCCCGATGAATCTAGCCCTGAATACGAATGCGTGCGCCAATTAGCAGAACCTACCCCTGGCTTATTATTGCTAACAGCCACGCCTGAACAATCGGGTGAAACGGGCTTCTTTGCCCAGCTGCAATTACTTGACCCCGCTCGTTACCCCAGCCTTGACGCATTTTTAGCAGAAGAAGACGGTTACCGCACCTGCGCCACGGCCATTGCCCGATTAGAAGCCCAGCAACCACTTGAACCAGAAGATTTAACCGCCTTACAAGAACGCTTAAGTGGCGATAGTTTGGCGCTGTTAGACTTATTGGACAATCCACAAAGTGACGATGCCCAGCGTGATTCAGCTCGCCAGCAGCTTACCGAACAGCTATTAGACCGCTACGGTACAGGCCGAGTGTTATTCCGTAACCGTCGCGCCAGTGTGCCAGGGTTTCCTGAGCGTAAAGTTTTCCCCGTCGCCTTAGATTGCCCAGCCGTTTATAAAGAAGTGTTAGAAGAATATAACGAGCCGCATAAACAGCTTATGGCCGCTGCTTTAACAGGGCACAACTGGCCTTATGCTGGCCTTTATCCAGAGCGCCTTTACGCCATTCAAAAACGTGAAGAAGGCAGTTGGTGGAGCTTTGATCCACGGGTTGATTGGTTGCTTGAAAAACTGGGCGAATTGCGTGATGAAAAAGTGCTGCTTATTTGCGCCCATGCCGATACCGCACTCGATTTAAGCGATGCGCTGCGCCGTAGAGCCGGTATTTTAACGGCTGTATTCCATGAAGACATGCCGCTGATTGAACGTGACCGTGCAGCAGCTTGGTTTGCTGATGACGAAGACGGCGCACCGATTCTAATTTGTTCTGAAATAGGCAGTGAAGGGCGTAACTTTCAGTTTGCACACCACCTAGTGCTGTTTGATTTGCCTTCACACCCCGATTTATTAGAACAGCGCATTGGCCGCCTAGACCGCATTGGTCAAACCGAAACGGTTAAAATTCATGTGCCCTATTTAACCGATACGCCACAAGAACACTGGCTAGCTTGGTGTGGCGAAGCAGGTTTAGATCAGTTCACCCACCCTCGCCCCGTGGGTGCAACGCTTTGGCAGCAATACCAAGAAGAATTGCACAACCTATTAGAAGGCATTCTTGATGCCGATGACTTCTTGCCTGAAGTCAAAGCCACGCGCCAAGCCGCAGAAATAGAACTAGAAGCCGGTCGCCACCGTTTATTAGAACTGGCTTCACACCGCCCTGACGTTTCAGCCAAGCTTGTTGAACAGCTAGCCGATGATGAGATGGACAAAGAACTAAGAAGCTATTTAGAAATAGCCTTAGATGTTTATCGCATTCAAAACGAAGACTTAGATGCCGATACTTGGTACTTAAAACCGGGCCAAGAATCAGACACGGCCATTTTTACCGATGTGTATTTTGATATGGAAGAAGGCAGCTCAGGTACTTTCTTGCGTGACAAGGCGCTTGCCCGTGATGATTTGCACTTTTTAACTTGGGAACACCCATTAACCCGTAATTGCCTAGAAGCAGCCACCAGCACCGTGCAGGGCAACGTCACTGTCGCTTTGCTGAAAAATCCAGCTTTACCGGCAGGCACCTTGCTAATGGAAGTGTTTTTCTGCTTAGAAACTGCTCAGCATGGCAGTTTAGACATTAACCGCTACCTCCCGCCCCAAAGCCTGCGCTTGTTGCTTGACGGGCAAGGCAATGATTTAAGCGCCAAGGTAAAGTTTAAAGGCTTATCACGCCAATTGGTTCGCATGAAAAAGAGCCTAGGCCGTGAGGTGGTTAAAGTTCGTAAAGACCAGCTGCGCTTGTTATTAGATAAAGCCGATACTTTGGCAGAAGAAGCCTTGCCTTCCCTGCTTGAAGTGGCACAAGAAAGCATGCGTGAATTGCTTGATCCTGAAATTTCACGCTTAACGGCTTTACAGCAAAAAAACCCAGCCGTGCGTAATGAAGAAATAGAGCAGCTAGTGCAACTACGTAAACAACTAGACAGCGCATTAAATGCCGCAAGTTTAAGGCTTGATGCACTTAGGGTGATTGTTGCTGGTGGGCAAGAGTAATTAACTAAACGAATTTAGGTAGGGCTAGCGATGCGTTTTTTCACTTTTTTTTGTGGCTTATTGCTACTAGTTCTACCTAGTTTAGTATTAGCCAATACGGCTACCACAAGCTATACCAGCAGCCATTGTTCAGAATCGATTACGAGCTGTTTTCAAACCGCACCCGAAGAGTCGTCTTTAACGGTGTATGAGCCGATGTATTTAATTGCCGGCGGTGAATACGGTGAAGACATTAAAGCCCGTTTTCAATTCAGCTTTAAATACCGAATTTTTGATCCACAATCGTCTTTAGTAAAAAGCACCCCTTGGCTAAAAAAGTTTTACTTGGCTTATACACAAACCAGCCTTTGGAACTGGTCGGCTGATTCTTTGCCTTTTGAAGACACTAGCTATAAACCTTCTTTTTACTTTGCTAAAAATAAAAGCAGTTTTTATGATGCGCTAACCTTTGGTTATAGCCATGAATCCAATGGTCAAGCCGATGAAACCTCACGCAGTATGGACGCTGTGTTTATTCAGCCTGTTTGGAATTTACCCTTGGGCGATAGTACACTAAGCCTGTTTCCACGGTTTTTATATTACCTAACAAAAGGCAGTGAAAACCAAGATTTGGCAAACTACAGGGGCTATGTTGATTTAAACCTACGTTATGGCAATGAAGACAGTTGGGGCATTAAAAGCCTGTATCGCTATGGCTCAAGCAATAATCACAGCCTTCAAGTTGACCTTACCTACCCCATAAGAAGCCCCATTTCTATACGCACGGGCGGCTTTTTATACATTCAGTATTTTCAAGGTTATGGCGAAAGCTTGCTTGATTATGACCGCCGCACCGGCCCAATCCTTAGAATTGGGCTAGGCATTGTTCGTTAACTTTTAACGCAGTTTTTTAGTGCTTCGTCTAATTGTGGGTAGATAAACTGAAAGTCTTCTTCTAAAAGGCGTTGTGGCAGCATTTTTGCACTGACCAACAGCAGCTCGGCCATTTCACCAAATAACAGTTTTAAAGCTTTTTCTGGCATAGGTAAACACGCAGGCCTGCCCAGTGATTTCCCCAAAGCTTTAGTAAAATCTGCATTGGTGACAGGGTTAGGCGCACTGGCATTAAATACGCCACTAGCTTGTTCGTCCTTTAATAACCACGCATAAATTTTAGCCATGTCGTCTAGGTGAATCCAAGGAAACCAGTGCTGCCCCTTGCCCAAAGGCCCACCCAACCCTAAGCGAAAAGCGGGCAGCATTTTAGCAAGCGAGCCGCCGCCTTTGCCCAAGACCACG
>CANQLY010000067.1 GCA_947624795.1 uncultured Marinospirillum sp. | reverse complement strand
CTTTATTGGTCGGAGTGATAGGATTCGAACCTACGACCCCTTGCACCCCATGCAAAAAAAAGGGTGTTTTAACCACTCTCATTCGACCTCTTTCCCTATCAAGATAACGTATGTAAGTCATTGATTTAAAATAAGTATCCTTCTTTGTGCGCTCCTTTCAGTATCACCTTATATCACTAGGTTTTAATAGGAAAAATGTTGCACATGTATTGCACAAGTAATAAGGTGCAGTGGACTACTAAAAGCTAGTGTGTGGGGTGCAAAACAAATGTCAGGCAATAAAATTCCAGTTAATGGTGCCGAAAATTTTTGTCGAAAGATTAAGGCAAATGGTAAAACTCAATATTTTGGAGCTGGTAACGGTCTTCGATTACGAGTGACATCTAAAGGGTCAAAAAGCTGGATTTTTAATTACAACAGCAAGACTGCAGATGGTTATAAAACACGGTCATATACCATTGGGCCTTTTAAACAATCTGATACTGATATTGCTGCTTTTTCAGTTGCTGGTGCTATGAGAGAGTTGTTTCGTCTGAAAAGTATAGTAAATGCCGGTGGTGATCCATTATTCGATAAACAAGCCCTTATTCAGCAGCGTATCATCGAAGAAGCTGAAAAACTGACTGTCAACGAATTATATGACTTGTGGTTTGCGGCGGAGCCAGCTAATCGTAAAGATAAGGGTGCCGAAGTTGATCGCATGATGAAAAAAGATGTCTTGAGCGTCATAGGAAATCTTGATGCAAAAGTGATCGTGAAACCTCACATTCAAAAAATTATGCAGCCGGTTGAAAAGCGTGGTGCGCGTATAGCGGGTGTTGTATTCAGTTTACTTCGCCAGTTTTTTGGGTGGGCTGAAGACCGAGGGTATATAGAGAATGATCCAGTCGCCAAATTTAGGAAAAAAATTGGCTCATCAGGAAATGAGCGAGACAGAATTCTCTCTGAAGAAGAGCTAACAGAACTATTTGCCAAGCTACCTAAAGCTGGTTTATCCGAAGTTCTACAATTAGCAATACAGATCCAGCTCGGTACAGCATGCAGAGGTGGGGAGCTTCTTAAGGCTCGGTGGGAGCATGTAGACTTAGATGAGTCTACCTGGTTGATACCGGCTGAGCACAGTAAAAATGGAAAGCCGCACCTAGTTCATCTTAGTAGGTTTGCTCACTCCTTGTTAAACGAACTATTTGAAATAACAGGCGACTCCCTATATTTGTATCCAGCAGCACGCGGTACAGGGCATACCAATACTCAAACGATAACAAAGAGTGTTTCAGATCGGCAACGTGATGGAAAAGATATATTGAAGGGCCGCACTGTTCAGTTTGCTGACGCACTGATTCTACAAGGTGGCCAATGGCGACCCCATGATTTAAGGCGTACATCTGCAACATTAATGGCGGAGCTTGGGGTGTTACCAGATGTTATCGAGCGCTGTCTAAATCATACAGAAGCAGTGAAGGTTCGGCGTATTTATCAACGACATGACTATATGGATGATCGTAAACGTGCATTTGAAATTTTGGGTCAGAAGCTAGCAGAAATAAGAGAAAATATAATCTGTGACTAAAAACTGTCTTGCAGTCAGATTCTTTGCTTTATAGTTATAATGTTCAATAAAAACAATGAGGTATGTTTTTTTAACTGTTCAAGGTGAGTGAAATCGCAGGTGGCTTCGTATAGTCAATAATAGGCATATAAATTAATAAATGCTTATTTTGGAGTCACCAATGCAAAAGTATTTGACTGTTAAAGATGTAGCAGAACGTTTTGGGGTATCAATTCCAACCATTTGGCGCTGGTTGAAAGCTGGTCAGTTACCTAAGCCAGTAAAAATTTCGGCTGGCTGTACGCGTTGGAAAATGAGTGACCTGCTAAATTGGGAGGAGCAGCTTGAAGAAAAACAGTGTTAGCTGCTTTTCTATAGATAAAGCAAGCTATATTTAATGCTAAGCTGTGTTTAAGGTGTTATTATAAAGTATAGTATAGTTTAAGTTAATCTCGAGTGAGTGGCTGCAATGTCTTTTATTGGGTTGATGCGTCCTGACGAGGTCGCACTTGAGCTGGGTTCACGCTTACAACAGCAAAGGTTAAAACAAAATCTGACTCAAGCTGATTTGGCTAAGCGTTTGGGGGTCTCTGTGCCCACTGTATCGGGTTTAGAAAATGGTAAAAACACCAGCTTAGAAACCTTTATTAAAGCTGTGTTTGCATTGGGTTTACAAGCTGAATTACAAGAATTATTTACTCAACGAACACTTACAATTGCTGAGCTGGAGCAGCTATCGGCTGCACCTAAACGCCAGCGCGCACGATCTCAAGTTAAACCTGTTCTTAAAGTGAGCAAACCTGTTCCTGATATAGCGCCTGCACCATCCCGTGCAAAATTATGGAATAAAAATCTCTTTAATACTAACGATGAGACTAGTGACTGATGGTTGCTAAGGTCAATGTATTTTATGAGGGCTGGGGTGAGCGCTGGCATTGGGGAACCTTGGCCATGGCCACAACCCAGAATTCACCTATTTTATTTGAATATACACCCGAAGCCCTTCGGCAAGGATTAGAGCTATCTGCGTTGCACTTGCCATTAAATTCACGCACCTACTCTGACTTTCCAAGCTTTAATGAGCGTTTGCCGGGTGTGCTGGCCGATGCGCTCCCTGATGGTTGGGGGCGTTTGCTGATGGATAGGCTATTTCGTAAGCGTGGTATTGAACCTAGCCAAGTTACGGTATTAGAGCGCTTAACTTATATCAGTGATACCGCGATGGGTGCTTTTTCTTTTCATCCTGAAGTTTCACTGACAGAAAAAAGTACACAAGACATTCCGCTGGATTTGCTGGCACGAGAAGCGCAAGCGGTGCTAGAGGGCGATGATTCGGAGTTACTCGCTCAACTCGTTGATATGGGTGGATCACCTCAAGGTGCGCGACCTAAGGCTTTGGTTTATCGCTGTGAAGAAAATCAACGTACTAGTACCGTAAAATTTGAAGGTACTGAACCCTGGTTGATTAAGTTTCCAGCTAAGTCAGAGCATTTTGAAGTGTGTGCAATTGAATATATTTATGCTGCTTGTGCGTTTCAGTGTGGTCTTGATGTACCGCAGGTTGAGTATTTTGATTTAGGCTCTGATTTGGCTGCTTTCGGTGCTAAACGTTTTGATCGACAAGGTGAGCTTCGTGTTCCCATGCAGTCCTTGGCTGGTTATTTAAATACTGATTTCCGTATTCCAAACTGTGATTACGATGCCTTTATTCGTGCCACTGGGCATATTACCCAAGGTGATATCTGCGCCGTAAAAGATGCCTTTGCACGTGCTTTATTTAATGTCATATTTAATAATCGTGATGATCATACTAAAAATTTTTCTTACGTATTAAATCAACAGCGAAAGTGGGTTTTAGCACCTGCCTATGATCTGACCTATAACGAAGGACCTAATGGCTATCATCAAATGAGTGTTATGGGAGAGGCACAGGTTATTCCAAGGGGCGCTATTTTGGCACTAGCAAAGGTCGCAGGTATTTCGGATACTGAAGTCGATAAAATGATTGATAAGTTCGCTACAGTCGCAAGCCAGTTTAGTGCGCTATGCACTGAATTCTTTCATCAAGAGATTCGCCCTGCGACATTAAAGCAGATTCAGCAGACGCTAAATAAAAATCTAATCGCCATTCATCAATAGCATTGTTTCACCTTCGGATAGAACTAAACCAATATTGCCGTACTTATACTGTTAGCTAGTGCCTGGATTCAGCTTTCCATGCCGTAATCACGATTAACAGAAGCAACACTTAAACGATAATTGCTATGCAGGAGTGTATTATGACGTTTCCTAGTTTTTTTGAAGCTGCACCGACAATTCTTATGCGTGACCCTTTAGCTCAGCTATTAGGTAGTGCTACCGATGGTGTAATTGAATACCATTATATGGATGTAGTTAAGTTGGCTGGACACTCTTGCCCAACAGTTGCTGGTGCTTTTCTTACTGCACGGGCTGCGTTAAAGGCGCTTTATCCTGATTCAACCCCAGAACGAGGTAATATAAGTGTGCAAATGCCAGCCCCTGAAACTCAAGGAACAACCGGCGTAGTAGCTCAGGTGTTAACACTAATTACTGGTGCAGCAACTCAGGGTGGTTTTAAGGGTATAGGTACGCGCTTTGGTCGTAATGGTTTACTTAGCTTTGCTTCAGAAGATACCAATAAGCTTGAAGTGCGTTTTGAGCGGCTAGATACCGGTGCTGCGGTTAAGGTGTTTTTTGATGCGCACCGTGTACCTGCTGATGCTACTCAGCCAGAACGTATGCAGGCAGTCATTCAAAATAGAGAAACGCCTGAACAGCAGTTAGAATTTGCACGTCTTTGGCAAGCGCGTGTAAAGCAGATTCTTTTAGAGCATGCAGATGACCCAGCACTGCTATCCCTCGTACAATGTTAGCTGGGTGTGAGCGCTTAGCCTAACTCAGTGTTAGAATCGGGTGGGGTTAAAAAGCAGCTACACCCTTAAATGCGACATTAATAGAAAACTGGAATTGAGCACTTATGCCGAAACCTAAAATCACCCCAAGTTCAACTCCTTCCCTTCCTTTTATGACTGGATTGGATTCTGATTTAAAACAACACTTGGTTAATGGTTTAAAGGAGCTTTGGACGCACCACTCAACAGCACTTGAGGGTAACACCTTAACTCTTCAAGAAACTCACTTCGTTCTTTCTGAAGGTTTGACTATTTCTGGCAAGAGTCTTGCCGATCATAACGAGGTCGTGGGGCATGCTAGAGCAATAGATTTGCTATTTGAAATGGTTAAGCCATCGCATGGCCCGATTACTCATTCCGATATTTTTCTATTGCATAAATCAGTTCAAACAGAATCCATTTTTGACATTATGAGTCCAGTAGGTGGGTGGAAGGTCGAGCCAAATGGGCGTTATGCTTACAATAAAGATAATCGAATGACGTTTCATTCCTACGCTCACCCTGACTATATTCCAAAGCTGATGGATGAGTGGTGTGAGGCCTTAAATGATGATGCACTGAATACTAATGCTGACCTGCCTAAGCTTCTTGATTACTATGCTTTTCTTCATGCTGGTTTTACCAGTGTGCATCCCTTTTTTGATGGCAATGGAAGAATGGGGCGGCTTCTGTGCAATATTCCTCTTCTAAAAGCAGGTTTTCCACCGCTAGTTATCCGAAACGAAAGTCGGACGGATTATTTAAAAGCATTACAGGAATACAGCGAGGCCACACCTGTTCCCGATAAATTTACAGGGGTCTGGCCAGCAGGTGATGCTTACTTAGATAAATTAAAAGCCTGCTGTCACCATGAATACACCGAAACACTCGAATTAATGAATCAAATCCAATGCGAACAACAAAAACGCGATCATTGGCGTGAGGAAAATAAAACCAAGGGAGGGAGGGAGGGAAGCTAGGTGGGTGATAGATACCGCCCAACTGCTTGATGATATTGATCTTCAAGGCTTTTCACTTTATTTTAGAGCATAAAACCAAACTCAAAGAACCCCATCAAATCTGATAGCTCGCCTCTAGTCTGCTCAATGCCTTTAGCAGTGAATCGCCACTGGGCATTAATTATCTCAGCACGGCTTTTTTCTTCTGGCAAATCTTCGACAATTCGTATGCTGACCAATGCTTCTGTTATCGGCTCGTTAGGTTCTTCTCCATGGTCTTGATCCGATTGATAATTCACAGACGCATAGGTATTTTTACCCACTTTTTTACCTGATAGGTAGAGGTGTTGTGGCAAGTCTCTAAAACTTCTAATCACTCCAATCGGTTTCGTATCGTCATCATCCTCGTCAATAAACTGAAAATTCTCAACTAATGTGCTTAACGTTGCATAGTCCATATTCATAAGTCACCTCAAATAACCTTAAGAAAGCTTTGTTTCGTGCAAACAGTATAAGTACATAAATCAAATACCTGCAATAGCTGTGCTGTCGTCTGGTTTGTTGTCTGCCTAGCTCATACAAACTCCTTTCTAGTTACTGATAACTCTAGTACGCAGCTAAACAAATTTGTAAGTAACTTTTATAACAACTATTTAGGGATACTGGCACTTATTGAAAGGCATCTAACCAACCAACAGTAATTAAAGTTTAAACCACTAGTTAAACAAATTTGTAAGCCACTTTTTATAAATAGTAATTGCGATACTAGCAACCATTGAAAGGCAGCTAAGAGCTAGCCAGATAGAAACAACCCAAACAACACAAGCTGAGGTAACACTATGACCCACTACGAACTTGCCACACAAAACGATCTAATCGAAAACCCATCACCACGTTGCCCTTGCATGGTGGTACTCGATACTTCGTCCTCCATGAGCGGTGCGCCCATCACCCAGTTAAATGAGGGTATGCAAACGTTTTTACAAGCGCTGAATGAAGATGAAGTTGCTGCTTGTAGCGTTGAAGTGGGTGTAATCACTGCCGGTAGTTCAGTACGTGAAGAGCTTCCTTTTACCAGCGCCCTTAACATTGATGGCTGCAATAGCTTTTCAGCAGGCGGTATGACTCCGCTAGGTGGCGCAGTTAATCTTGCACTGCAAAAGCTAGAAGAGCGCAAAGCCGAATACAAGCGTGCCGGTGTGCCTTACTACCAGCCTTGGCTAGTCATTATTAGTGATGGCGAACCCAACGATAGCTGGCAAGCAGCGGCAGCCCAAGCCAAGCAGCTTTCGTCACAAAACAAGCTGGTATCGCTAGTTGTAGGTGTAGAGGGCGCCAACCTAGCAACCCTAGGCGAGTTCTCGCATCGCCCAGCGCTTATGCTTCAAGGCCTGAAATTTAATGCGTTCTTTCAGTGGTTGTCAGCCAGCATGAGCCGTGTTTCTCAATCGGCATCTACTACCGCTCAGGTTGATTTACCGCCCATGGATGGCTGGGCAAGCATCTAGTCAAGGATGAAGGCTTAGGAAGAGCAAGTTTCACCGCCAAGGAAGGCAACTCTTTACCCCAAGTTACCTTTAACAAGCAGCAGGTTACAGAAGCTTTGTGTTTAGCTGCTGCGCTTAGCTTTATTCTTTTTTCCGCAATTTTGAGGTGAATTATGACCCAGTTAACGACAGTTTTTGACTTTCAAGGCCAGCCCCAACAACTTGCTAAAAAGCTAGGTGAAGGTGGTGAGGGTGTAATTTACCCACTAGCTCAGCGTCCTGAAGTGCTAGTCAAAATTTACCATGAACGAGAGCTTGCTAAGCGCGGCAAGATTTTACAAGAAAAAGTCGAAGCCATGCGTGGTGTAACTCAGCTGGCATCTGAAAAATCAGTTAGCTGGCCATTAATCAGCGTGTTTGATGCACAGCAACGCTGGCTAGGTTATGCCATGTACAAAGCAGAAGGCAAAGACATGTTTTTACTGGCACATTCTATGCTTTATAAAAAGCACTTTCCTGGGCTAGATCGCCGTGCTATTACCGGCTATTTAATTAACCTCGTTCAGCAGCTTAAAACCCTGCAAGACCATGGCGTGATGATTGGCGACTATACTTTACACAACCTTCTTTGCCAGCCTAATAGCGATAAAGTCACACTAATTGACTGCGATAGTTACCAATTGCAGTTTAATGGTCGCCATTATGCCAGCCCAGTCGGCACACCCGATATGACACCCATCGAACACCACGGCAAAGCTTTTTCTGACTTGGTGCGCACTAAAGAAAGCGAGGCGTTTTCCCTAGCCATCATCTTGTTTAAGTGCTTAATGCTAGGCCGTCACCCCTACGACATTGTGGGCGGTGAAGACCCAGTCACCAACCTAAAGCGAGGCGATTTTGCCTACGGTGTTGGTAATAAAGGCATTCCAGCCGGCCCTTGGTATAACATTTGGAGCCACATGCCTCACCGCTTAAAAAGCAGTTTTATAGCCACTTTTACTGAAGGTGCTAATGACCCTGCTAAGCGCACCAGCCTAGAAGAGTGGTTAGAAATATTAACCCTCTACGGCAAAGAGATTGATAAGGATTGGCACGAGGTTGCAATTACCCCCTCTGAGCCTAAGCCGAAAAAATACCACGGTAATAACCGATCAATCAGCCAATCAGCCAGCCATTGCTAGGGCAGGTAAGGAGTTCTTTTGAGTAAATTACCACTAGTGCCCAGAATTAAAGCGAGCTTCAAGCGCTTATTAGGCCAGCAACCTGCTACACCCGCCAATAATTCAACACTGTTAGGGGATGATGCTATGACGAAGAATCAAAAAAGCGACAAGAACCAACCGCAAGCACAAGAAAACACTGAAACAGCCCCTCTTTCTAAAACAAAGGTTGAAGACACAATGACAAAACAAATTGCAGCGGTTGAAGAAAAAGCAGAAGTGGTGGTTGAAGTTAAAGCGCCAGAACAGCCCGAAACAGTTGAAGAAAAAGTAGAAGCAGCGGTTGAAGTTGAAGCGCCAGAACAACCCGAAACTGTTGAAATAAAAGCAGAAGCGGCGGTTGAAGTTGAGGCACCGGAACAGCCAGAAGAACAGCCAGAAACTGTTGAAGCGGTGGTTAGTCAGTCTGAAATTGATTCAGTTTTAGCAAAACAGCCTGAAGAACAGCCGGTGGTTGAATCGCCTGCCAAGCCTAAAGCTAAAGCTAAAGCTAAAGCCAAGGCTGCTCCTAAGCCCAAGGCAAAACCCAAAGCCGCTCCTAAACCCCAAGCGCCGGTTATTGTTCAATGCCAACCTAACCAACAATGGCACGCTAGCTATGAAGCAGTAGTCGGCTTGGCGCACCGTGATGCCAACCCGCCTTTGCCTTGCCAAGACAGCGCCATGGCATTAAACACGCCTAGGCCAATGGTTATAGTTGCCGATGGTGCAGGCAGTTCGGCTGTTTCAGAAATTGGCTCTTTAGCAATTACCACAGGGTTAACACGCCTTTTAAACACCCTAGAAAAGCAAGTTGCCCAGCTTTTAGATACAAACCCAGCAACGAATGACGCTGGTAATGAAGCAGAGCTGCGCAACTTTGGCTTGCTGTTAGTTAAGCACGCTAAAGGTATTTTAGATGATTTAGCCGCCCAGCACCGTCGCCCACAAAAAGACCTCCGTTCAACTTTGTTATTAGCCATACAAGGCAAAGCCCAGCTGCTTTGGGTGAAAATTGGTGACGGTGCGCTAGTGACAGAAACGCTAACCGAAAAAGAAGGCCAGCTGCTTCCTAGCTTACAAACCCTAGGCAAAGTAGGTAAGGGTGAATTTGCCAATGCCACCACCTTTATAGATGACCATTTACAACCCAGCGATGTGCAAATTGGTAGCTGTGCAAGCGAGCTTATCACCGGCTTTGCTGCCATGAGCGATGGTGCAGCAGACCGTTTGGTTGCTAACGATGGCGGTCGTGTATCACCACAAATTAGCGACTGGTTTAATAAGTTACGCCAAGACAAGCTTAAACGCCGAGAACTCACCCGCCTTTTTAGCTCAGAAAACTTCACCAAAGGCACCACGGGTGATGATGCCAGCATAGCGCTTTGTGCCAGTGGAATAAAAGAACCCACAACCAAGGCCAAGGGTTAACCGTGAAGCGGAATCGGGTATTGCTGGCCTATGATATAGGTCAGCCCCGCTTAACAAGCACAAGTTAGAAAGAAAATTAGCCATGAAGCCAGTAGCCAACAGTTATCAGCCTATGAATGCTACTTAAACAAACAAGAACAAAAAGCTTTATTGCTACAGCTAGCACCCTTAATAACAGAAGAATCTCTGCTAGCTTGCCAAATTGATAGCCGTAGAAAAACCTATTACCTAGGGCAAGCAAAACCCGCACTTGATGAACACTGTTTAGTTATTGATTAGCTTTGGAGGCATTCAATGAGTCAGCACCTAATAATTGAAAACAAAAACATACAATTTAAATTAGAAGGCAAAGCCTTAACCATTGTTTATCCAGACCGTAAACCCGCTAGCATTCCTTTAAGGTTGCTTAAACAAATCACCCTACTAGCCAATGTTGAACTACCTGCACACCTTTTACATAATAGACTTTTTTGTTTATGAGTTACTGGCAGAACAAACCCTTAAGCCAGCGCATTTTGGTTATCAGCAAGCTGCTTGTTTACTCACTAAAGAAGGACGCAGCCGCTTTTTTCCTGCCTACCATAGCGCCATTAAACCAACAAGGCGTGCGCTGCAACTAACAGCCCATCGTTGGGTAGCCTTACTTATGGACGCACCTAACCCAAGTTGGTTAGTTAAAGAGGTGGCTTAATGCGCCATTACCGAAAAAACTGGATTATTTGCTACGATATTTGTGATGCACGGCGCTTGCGTCGTGTTTATCGGCTGTGTTGCGATGAAGCAGTTACTTTGCAAAACTCAATTTTTTGGGCTGAGTTTACTAACAAAGAACTTGCTGCTTTTATTAAAGCAATAGAAGCAGAGATTGACACCAGCGAGGATGATGTTAGGATTTACCCTGTTGGTGCAATTAGTCGCATGCAATTGTTTGGTCAGTCACGTTTGCCCGAAGAAATGCAGGCACAAACAAGCCAACAAATTTGAGAAAAAAGCTCTTTAAAAAGTCAAAAACGTCCCAGTAGTTTGAAATGAAAGATGTATACGATAAGCCTTGTTGTAAGTCGTTGATTTATAA
>CANQLY010000066.1 GCA_947624795.1 uncultured Marinospirillum sp. | reverse complement strand
GTGGTTGTATGGCCCATTTGTCGTGCAATCCACTCGGGGCTTTCACCGGCAGCTAACCACAAGGTGGCTGCCGTATGGCGTGTTTGGTATGGGTTACGTTTTTTAAGTCCTAACTCTTTAAGTAATGGGTACCAAATGCGCTGTGTCACATTGCGATGGCTAAGAGGGTTGCCCTTGCTATTCGAAAATACAAACTTTGCACTTTTTGCCTTGTTAGTATTTAAACGGACAAAAGCATTATAAACGGGCTGCGACATCTGAACGGTTCGACGTGACTCAGGTGTTTTTGTGGTTGAAATCTTGCCCTGTACAAGTGTTTCCCTCACGTAAATGACTTTATTAGCTAAGTCCACGTACTTCCATTGCAGCCCATCAACTTCACCAGTACGTAATCCAGTAAAAAAACGTACCAAGAAGTAATCACGAAAATCTGGACGCACCTTGCTTATAATTTTATGCACTTCAGCAAATGAAAAAGGCTCAATATCTGTCGGTGTTACTTTCAGTGCTTTAATGTTTTTATTAGGCGTGTTAAATTCAAAGCGGTCGGCCGCTTCATCTAAAATCATGCGTAGGGGTGTCATAATATGATTAATCCTATCGTTTGAAATAGTGATTTCTTGCTTTCCGAGGTTACCTTTGGCGAGATTTGCTCGGAACTTAAGAATACTAGCTCTTGTGATGCTGCTGACTTCCTGGTCCCCAAAACTGGGGATCAGGTACCTATCTAGGGTGATACGAATAATTCTTTTATAAGACTCCTTCCACCGAACTGTATTTTCATCAAACCACTCTTCACAAAATTCTTTAAAGAATGGCACTTTATTTTCGTCAGCTTCGTCTACTACATTTAACTTGGCATCTGTATCAAACCTTTCAGCCAAGGGGCTATTAGGAAAATAATCGCGGTAATTAAAAATACCATCAGCAATATCTTTTTCGATTCGATTTAAAACTACCTGAAGCTTCCTTCTATTAACTACTGTATCTCTTAAAAGTGTTTGTTCACGGCAGCGAACACCTCGGTAGCGAAAGTCAAAAAATAAAGCTCCACCTTTATTTCGTGAACTAATACTAGCCATAGCAAACACCTCCGTTACTCATAGGAATAGCTGTGCCAGTTTCCTCTTCTGAGTAACGCATCATTTCTTTTTCAATAGCCTCCCAAATGTAAAGAATTCGACGGCCACCAAAAGGCCGAATGTAATGTGTACCTTCAAACAAGACTTTGTCTTTTAGGGATTGGTTGATATAACGCGGGTTGTAATGCAAGCGTTCTGCTAACTGATTGGTTGTAATGTAAGTGCTCATTTATTGCCTCCTATTAACTAATATGATCTAACTATAACATAAATGTTACGCCGGTCAACTGTTTTTGAAACATATTTGATATAAACATAAGAAATAAGCGATAATCATCACACACCAATACAGAGAGTGCTCGATGATTCGATTCAGATTGAAAGAACTAATGGCTAATAAGAGTTACGAGGAAAAAAGAAACGTAACTTTGGAAGAGATCTCGGAGGCCACGGGTATCCACAGAGTAACCCTGTCTAGAATTGCTAATAAAGTAGGTTACAGTACATCAACCAACGTTTTAGGTGCTTTATGTGAGTACTTTGATTGTGAGGTTGGGGAAGTTGCTGAAAGGGTTAGAGAAAAGCCTGCAGAAAAAGATTGATAAATTAAGTGCTTAGCTAAAAACCTAGACTCATGCTTATAGTAGGTGTTTTATATTATTTAACCTACCCAAGACCACCTGGCTTCTAGCAGGTGGCTTTTTAGTGAGTGGTGTTTATAGCAATTTCACTTAGGCAGGTTTGGCCATTTGCCGCCCCAGTTTAAAATCTCTTTCATGGCTGCTTCTTGTTCTTGGTGACACCAAATTCCCCAGTAGCGGCTTTTCTCTCCAGTATCGCCGTCAACACACTGCACAAAGGCGTAGTGTTTACCGTGCTGTCCGGTTTCTAGCTTTAAAAAACAGCGGGGGTCGCTGTCATCAAACACTAAATTAGTGGGTGTGGTTACACGCATTCTAACCTCCTTAATCTTTTCTTCCGGCTGTAAACAAAGAGCTTTTAGGTGTTTTGGCTTCCTGTTCAGGTTGGCTAATTTGTTCCGAAAAAGTTGTTGCTGTCGTATCTACTGTCGGTGCTTGTTCAATAGGTGCTGCTTTACTAGTGGTTGGTTCTGGCTGAGCAGAGGTCTGTAGGGGTGCTAGTAGTTCAACTGCCTTAGCCACCCAGTCAAACTCACTAGCCTGTGCCATGCCTTTTTGTGTGGCTAGCAATTGAATCTGATCGGCCAAGCCCGACTGCTCTAACAAATACCCCATCCGCAGTAGTTTACGTCCGCCCTGGCTATCGCCATTTTTAAGCAACCAAGCCCTGAGTTCGGGGGTGATGCTGCTATCTAAATAGATGGTGATTTTTTTGTTTCTTGTGGCTGTCATTGTTTTACTTAACCCTTAAGCGACAATTACCCTGAGCCTTAGCTCAGGTGCTGCATAATTTTCAAAAAGCCACGCGCATTAGCAAAACGCGGTCTTTCTGGAATAAAAGTGCTGTGACCGGTAAGAAACGGCTTTAACTGTTCTGCACCACCGCCTAAATAACAAAAGCCTTCTAGGTGTGGCACCTTGCCAGTAAGGCGTTCAATTTCACGGGTAATACGACCA
This sequence comes from uncultured Marinospirillum sp., assembly GCA_947624795.1. GTDB lineage: Bacteria > Pseudomonadota > Gammaproteobacteria > Pseudomonadales > Halomonadaceae > Marinospirillum. The sequence goes on along the minus strand of CANQLY010000066.1, from coordinate 8,022 downwards.
GCAATGGTGCGGGTGGCTTGTTGGGTTTCTTCGGTAACGTCTTGTACCTTGCCTTGGCCTAGGTCGATCTTTCCGCTAGCTAATACTTGGTACATAGCTAACATATTGATAGTACCCACCCCATAACGCTGGCTAATCAAACGATTGGCTTCGGCAGCTATATCTAAACAACCGATGCTTAAGGTGCTGGTGTATTCAGTTATTAAGCTGTAATCCGGCAGCACCACACCAATATCCGTGGTTCGACCGCCAATATCAGCCACGGCAACCGCATGGCTTTGTGACGCTTTTTCATGGCCCCAGCGGTCAATTCGAGCATCCACCCAACCGGCTAAACCTTCAGGGCAGACTTGCTGACAAACCAAGTCAATTCCCGAACCTTCAACGGGCTTTTGTAGCGCGGTATGTTTGCGTTGAATTGCGTTAGTATTAACGCCTTGCTCAGTGAAGTAATGGTTTAAAGGCAATCCAGTGCTGATACTCAATTCCTTACTTAAACCCTGGGTAGTTACTAGCTTGTTTAGGGTGTGATGGGTTAGCACTGTGTTAAGCGTGGAATAAGAAAAAGAATCAAAGCGCGTGTCTTCAGCATCCACCGCATTGTCATCGGCAGTCCATTGTTCACCTTCACAAGTGTAGCTATACCCTTGAGAGCCACTTAGCGTGATATTGGCACGCCCAGAACGAACCAAGGAGGGCGTTGAGGTTTCAACCCATTCTTGCTCTTCATTAAGAAAAGCCGTTTTATTAAAAGCACAACCACTGTCTAAACCCACTGCTATCTTGCTCATATCGACCTCGTATCTATTGAATGTCTACGCGTTATCTATCAAATAGCTATCAGGCCTCTACACCACATCTATTATTTATAGATGGCTTGTATCTTGGCTATTTATCTAAGCTAAACCTGATATAGATGTATTAAAGGCTAATATATTGGTCTAGTCAAGCTAGTGGAGCAATATATTGTCCCTTGGTTTTTGGTGCATAAAAAGGGGTAGGTAATTAGCACCTAAACGTCAACAAGGTTTCATTTAAGTTACTTCAGAGTTGACACTTTCAAAGTGTTTAAAGGCTTGTTTAATAATAATTTTTAGGTTTTGTTGCACTTGTTACACCTTTCCCGCTACATAAATCTTTTTACTTTTAAGCGTTAGATGGAGGTGTTTTTAGCCGAAAAAATATAACAATTAATGACTGAGCGCTTGATTCGGCTGCGTACTTTCTTTTTTTCTTTAAAAACATAACGACTAGAATTAGGCAGGTGTTTTTTCAGCTCCTTGGGATCAAACAGGGGCTGGTTGAAGGTGCGGCACAAATCCATAAAGTGCGGAATGTTAATCGCTATGTCGGTATCTGGGTTGTTGCTGTGGTTCAGCTTGTTTTCTTGATCGTTAATATAGTGGTAGGTTTCCCAAAACTCTTCAATCACAGGGTTGTCGCCTGCAATGCGTTGGTGCCGTTCAGCTAACATAGTTAATACTACTGCTTCACAGGCTTTAACCATGTCTTGAGTAACCTGCTGGTCACCAAAAATCATGGGTAAAGTCGCTACGGCAGCCATTAATTGCAAATGGTTGAGTACCAAGCGGTTATTCTTAATGGATTGACTGTTGGAGCCGAAGAGTGGCGCATTCCACATGGTCTCTTCGTAGGTTTGCATGGCCTTTGCAAAGCAATCTAACCAAGCTTTTTCTTGCCTAATAACGTGGGGCAAAAAACTGGCAAAGCTATCTTCTTTAGAAACATTTATTAATCGCTGGGCAGCCGGAATGGTGTCACGCTGTGCACGGTTAAAGCGCAGAGCAATAATGCGCTCTAGGGTTGCCTGTTCACCGTGTACCTCAGTATTTTGAGCGATCACAATGGCACCTTGAAACATGGCTTCCTCGGTGTCATTACCACGGTTGGCAATACCTATCGAGCCAGTACCACGCCCATCGTACAGAGGTTTGATTGAATCAAAGGTAAACTGAGCTAGGTGCTTCTTTTCTTCAGTGTAATCCGACTCAATCAACACCACAGGTAGGTTAGCCACTTGGTTAAAAGTGCGCCTAATGGCAGCAGGACGCGCCTTAGCTGGATCAAACCCTTCATAGTCACGGCCACAAGCCGCCCAAAGGATTTCGATTAAGGTGGATTTACCCGCACCTGGTTCACCGGTAACTTCTAAAAAGGGTAAGCTTTTGTGCTGGCTGCGAATTTGTTGCGCAAAGAGGGTTGCCGTCCAGAAACCTAAAGTAATTAGCCCTTTAGCACCAAAAGCATCCCATAAATCCTTAACCCAAGCCGGATTAAATCCACTGGCATAGTTAACATACGGGCTTTTTAGATTGGTTTTTAGCCCAAGCTTACCCAACTCAAAATAACCATCGTTATTGCGTTCAATCACCCGACCTTCACGCACCGCAAAGGTTTGATAAACGTAGGTTTTAGAAAGCCGGTCATAACCAATAAAGGGCAAACTTTGAATGGTACGAATGGTCTTAAACCAACGGTTTTGTAAGGTAGTTAAGTCTTGGGTAGTGCCAGTAAACAAAGCCCCAGCACCGCGCTGCAATAAAGCTTTATTCAAACTACTAGGGGAATCAATGCAACTACCGGGTAACTGGATAATTTGGTCAGGGTGACCGTTTTCGTAACGCAGCTTAAGCACATAGTTTTGATCATCGGCCAGTTCATCCCGTTCGATGTACAAAAACTCTTGGGTGCAATTACTGATTTTGCGAATCTTACTGGCTTTATGAAAGGCTAAACTGGGTGCAGTATGATCTTGCAGCTCTTGCTCGTATTCGCTGCTATCAACTTTGATCGACCAAGTGGCATGACCGAACTCAAAAACACGCTGGCTAAAGCTTTTATGCTCATACATAACCTGAGCATAGTCACTGGCCGATTCTGCCTGCAATAAATTACCACGGTAACGGCAAGCCTCCCAAAAATCGTTATCTTTAAGTTTGCCCAAGCGGTGGCAATCGTCCCAATCCAAAGCTTTAGAAGGCGTTAAATCAATTGCAACACGCTGTTCCAGTTCAACAAGCTGCTGCTTGAACTTAAGTGCCGCCCGAGTACCGGCGGTATCAGCATCATAAGCCAACACCCACTCAATACCCCAGTCTTGGTACTGCTTAATAAACTCAGAAGGCAGGTTATTACAACTAAAAGCTGCAATGGCTTTAATGCCGTACATCCACAAAGCAATGGCATCAAAAATTCCTTCTACAATATAAACACTGTCACCCTTTTGCAGCTGCATATTAGGCGGCACCCAGCACTTGCCTGAGTACTTAATACCTGCACTGAATCGAGCCTTTTTAGCCTGATCTTCAGGTACATCTAATAAAGGGATTAAGTCGGAATCTATCACTCGCTGCCAATAGTGATTACCCCACAAAGGAAATTTAACCGTGGCGGCAAAAGACCCGTTTTGCAAAGGCAGCGCACCCTGCTGCCAAACATTACCCAGCAAGGTTAAATTGAACTGCCGGTCATAGTTAAGGTAGGCACGGGCAGTGGCGTTAGGATCATCAACAGACGAAGGAAAACGCTTAGACCAGTTTTCAAATAAATCAGGAAACAAACTACGGGCAGTATGACTTGCACCACAGTTATTTAATCGACCACAGAAAATAACGTAGGGCTGTTCGACCTTGGTAAAAGCTTCAGGTTTACCACAAGCAGGACAAAGCCCCCGCAAATATTCACCCTGCTGCTTAAACTGATACTCACTGGCTAAACGCTGAGCTATGGCAAGCGTTAAATCTTTATCTAGCATGACGAATCACGCTGTTTAATTTACTTTTAATCATGCAACCACCGAGCAAAATTGTTAATATTTAGACTGTTAATTCGTAACAACACTAAAAGACTAATATCTTAGCTGTTTGCTAGGTTAGATAGTTGGCTGCCAATATTCAAGCCTTTTGTTGCTTGGAGTTGCTAAAAAATTACTAATAGCCAATATCTGAGCACAAGAAAAGAGAGCGCATGATGGTGGATTTAGATGATTTTGGTAAAAAAATACAGCAAGCAAGAAAAATGGAAGGCTATACACAAGAAGAAATAGCGACCATCACTGGTATTCCTTACAGTACTTACAAGTTTTTAGAACAACGTGGTCAAGCCAGCATAGAGAATATCAGGCTCATACTTAATACACCGCGAATGAAGCGCTATACCCTTTGGTCGATTTTAGGGGAAGTAATACCTAGTGCTGGTCAGGTTAACCCTGAAATCATGAAGCATTTAGGTAAGGGAAAACAGCTATCCGATGAAGCACTAATGGCACTTTGTGAAACAGAGCAAGTGACTCAGCAGTTACTTGACCTAGGGTTAATTCAAGACGAGCTAGTCAACAAGCTTCAAGCAGAGCTACCTAACTTAGTAACTTCAGTATTAGATAAATACCGCTAAAGCCAATATTTTGAACTTTTTAGCAGTTAGCAAACATCAAGCTTAAGGGGCGGGAAAGGTGTAACAAGTGAAACAATTAGCTAAAAGTTAATAAAAACAACCGCTTAGGCAAGCAACACCTAGGGCTAATAAGTTGACCTAAAAAGAAAAATGTTGCTAATCTTAATTTGCTCACTGCTAAGCGCTTTTTAACAGTTACACTTTAAGTGCATACTTTTTATGAAGCTGGTTGTATATACAGCTTGTCTTAGTTGCAGCAAGATTGGTTGCCGTTGCTTTGTAAGTTGCGTGTTAGGGTTTGAGTATCTAGCCGTGTTTCAAGCTAGCAAAAACCAACCGAACTCACCTTAGATAATACTCAGAGCTATCCCTTGTTCAACTTAGTTAACTGTATAAATACAATCGAGTGTTTTTGTGCGACTGAAGGGTTGTAAGCTTTGGCTACTAGAAAAATCATTCATATTGATGCCGACTGTTTTTATGCAGCCATAGAAGTACGTGATAACCCTAATCTTAAAGGTCAGCCTGTTGCAGTGGGTGGTTCTGTAGATAAACGTGGTGTTATTGCCACTTGTAACTATGAGGCCAGAAAGTTTGGCGTACATTCTGCTATGCCTACAAGACGCGCAATAAACCTTTGTCCTAACCTAATAGTTCTTAAACCACGCATGGAGGTGTACCGAAAAGCCTCGCAGCAAATCCATCAAATCCTAAGTGAATTTACCGACTGCATTGAGCCTTTATCTTTAGATGAAGCTTTTTTAGATGTTAGTCACAGTGAACTCTGTTCAGGTAGCGCCACTTTAATGGCTAAAGAAATACGCCGCCGTGTTTTTGAGGAGCTGGGTTTAGTCGTTTCTGCAGGTGTAGCGCCCAATAAGTTTTTAGCCAAAATTGCTTCAGACTGGCAAAAACCTAATGGACTTTTTGTAATTACTCCAGCAGAAATCGATACCTTTGTATTAAACCTGCCGGTAAAAAAGCTGCATGGCGTAGGCAAAGTAACCGAAGCTAAATTAAACAGCATGAATCTACCGACTTGTGCAGAGCTTAGAGAGCAAAGCCTAGTCAATCTAACTGAAGCTTTTGGCCGTTTTGGTAAGCGTTTATGGTATTTGGCGCGTGGTATAGATGAGCGTCCAGTGCAGCCCGATAGCCGTAGGAAAAGTCTAAGCATTGAACGAACCTATCATCAAGATTTATCTGATTTAAAGGCCTGTATTGAGCAGTTGCCCCAGCTGTTTGAAGAACTAACCCGCCGCCAAGAAGGCTTGAATGCAAGTTATTATGCAGACAAACCTTTTGTAAAAATAAAATTTCATGATTTCACTCAAACAACTGTAGAACAAGCAGGAGCTATGTTGAATTTACAGGGTTATCAAGAGCTTTTAACCACTGCCTACCAACGTGGCAATAAACCTGTGCGCTTGCTAGGGTTAGGCGCTCGTTTAGCTGACCAGCCACTAGAAGAAATGCAGCTAGACCTGTTCTGAAAATGGTTAAATAGTAAAAATTAGAAGCAAATATTAAGCGACAATTATCCTGTCCGGTTGATCTGATAAGGTCCGGCACATTAGAACGGGTGATTTTAAAAAGCAGCTACACCCTTAAATACGAGGAGCCCTTTTAGTCTCTTGTGTTTCTGCTTAGGTTAACAACTTAAGCCACAGATAAACACGGATGGGTTGAGGTTAGAAAACACCTAAAGAATCTAGGGGACTAGCTGTGCCAGCAAAATGCTGTCCAATAACATGCGTATAAATTTGTGTAGTTTTAACATCTGAGTGCCCCAGTAACTCTTGCACTGTGCGAATATCCCTTCCAGCTTGTAAAAGATGCGTAGCAAAAGAATGGCGAAAAGTGTGGCAGGTAACACGCTTATTAACGATACCGGCTTTATCTACTGCTGTTTTTAATGCTTTTCGAGCAACTGAATCATGTAAGTGATGGCGACACAACTTACCAGTCACTGGATGGTTGCACCAAGTTGTAGAAGGAAAAACAAACATCCAAGCTGGCTGGCGGTAAGCTGATGGGTACTTTCTGTCTAAAGCAAAAGGCATAGATGGACCAATACCCCGAGCATTATCTGAAACTTGAACCGTGATGGCTTCCTTAATTAACTGCTCGATTGCAGGTTTTAAGCTGAGAGGAAGCAAGGTGTTTCGGCTTTTACCACCCTTGCCATCGTGAATGGAAACACAGCCATGATCAAAATTGAAATCCTTAATTCTTAACCTCAAGCATTCATTAATCCGCAAACCACCACCGTACAGCAATGAAAACAGAATACGGTTGCGTTTATCTAAAACCTGCAAGATACGCTGTATTTCTGTTACCGATAGTACTATAGGCAAGCGCCGATATTTTTTTGCTGGATTAAAGCTTAGTTCACCCAAGGGTTTGTTCAGAAACTGGTTATATAGAAAAGCCAGCGCATTCAAAGCAGTCTTCTGAGTATTCACTGCAACATGATGATTGTTTGCAAGGTAGGAAAGAAATAAGCGCACTTCCTCATCGCCCATAGTTAAAGGGTGACGTTTTTGATGAAATAAAATGAACCGCTTGATCCAGTGAGCATAAGTTTTTTCTGTCTTCAAAGCATAACCTTTCTGGCGTAAATCTTGTCGAATGCTATTAAGAAAAGGGCTACCAGTCATGTTGATACCTCATACATTAAAAGCTGTGAATTTATACAGTCTATTTTGTATTTAATGTCAAAAATGGCTTAATTACAAACTGAGTAGGCTCAGTTTTACGCTGGGATCAAAATTACTTTGTAAGAAAAACAAAGTGTTACAAATTAATGCAGAGAGAAAAATTACAGAAATAAGCGTCAAAACAAGCATGCTCGTTTTTATCCCGCATTAATAAAAGGGTTGATAGACTTTTTTCAGAAGAATCGGTAGGTTAGGTTAGAAAATAAAGCTTAGGCAGCAGAGGCAATTTGAGCATGCCTGCTATTAAAATGTTAGATGTAATTAACCGGAAAGTTGCGCACGAATAATTTTTTTCTTCAAGACTGCAATTTTAAGAGAAAAAGACATATACTCCCTTCGAATCATATTGGAGGCGGATCATGAAAAGCTGGTTATTTCTTACTATTGCGATTCTTGGAGAGGTAGTTGCAACATCTGCATTAAAGTCCAGTGAAGGTTTTACGAAGCTCGTACCATCTTTCATCGTAATTGTTGGCTATGGAATTGCATTTTATTTCCTTTCATTGGTCATGAAGTCTATTCCTGTAGGGGTGGCCTATGCAGTTTGGTCTGGCCTTGGCGTAGTATTAGTCACTGCTGTTGCATGGGGGCTTTACGGGCAAAAGATTGATGCATGGGGTTTCGTGGGTATTAGTTTAATAGTTTGCGGTGTATTGGTTTTAAATTTGCTTTCTAAGGCAAGCGTTCATTAAGTGGCACTGGCATCTAACAATCGGCAGCAGGCGGACAGCCTACACTACGCGGTTTTGTGTTACTCGCTGCGCTCAAACATTAACACAAAACCGCTCCGTTACGGCTGCCGCTGTGCCGGGCGTTCAGGCTGTAGAAAAACCTCTTTAATTATGGTTTGATTGGATTTTCAGATAACGAGGGCATGAGGATGGCTCGA
>CANQLY010000065.1 GCA_947624795.1 uncultured Marinospirillum sp. | reverse complement strand
GCTTGTTGATCTATTGCTGCCTGCTGATCTATTGCTGCTTGTTGATCTATTGCTGCTTGTTGATCTATTGCTGCTTGCTGATCTATTGCTGCTTGTTGATCTATTGCTGCTTGTTGATCTATTGCTGCTTGTTGATCTATTAAATTTTTATATGAGTCGTGCTCATTTCCATCTAGCTGCTTTGGAATTGTTACATGGTCTGTAATTTGCTTTTTTGGTGAGCGAAAATAATTTTGAATGGTTGTGGACTTGGGTGTTCTTGCACCAAGAAATCTTATGAAGTTTTTTAAATTAAACTTAAATACTGAATCAGCTCGTGAGGAGGTGCCACAGATATTTGATACAAGCATTTGATTCTCTATGCTGTTTTTTAAATCTCTAATAAAGCCTTCAAAATCTGTGTTAGATGTTTGCTGAGGTAATAGCTCATTTGTTAAAAAAGCAACATCATCTTTATTGTTGCTAATATAAACACATTCAACGCTAGTGTTTTTTCCATAGGCAGATAGAAAGTTTTGAATGCGAGGGTCATCAGGGTTTATTATCTTATAAGACTTATCTTCCCTGATCACAAAGCATGTAGTGGTTGGCGAAATTCTGTCAGCGTGGTCTCTTCCTTCACCGTAACCTTTAATGTTAGCTAGCTTAATATAAACTCGCTTCCCAACAATTTTATAACCACCAACAACTCCAAAAGTAACCGTGCTTTCTTCGCTCATAAATGCTCCGTATCCGCTAAACATGATAACTACAGGCCAAAATTGAGAGCAGGCCACTTAGCAAAGATGTCACCTAAAGCCGATTTGGTCAAGTAGATGCTACAAGTTAAGCCTTATGTAGCATATTCGCGCATTAGCGCACGTTTTTGTGCGTTAGTGTTCTTTACTTTACGCGTATGGGTTTTTATACTTTTTTAGTGTAGATGTCATTAATTATGTGCTAAAAAAAACCTTAAAAGCCAATAAATGTAACAGGTTGAGGTGGATTATGAGAAGAGGGGTTGGTGGATAGTAAGGTAAGGTCATATAAGGTAAGGTGTGGGTCAGTTAACGATTAATAAGGCTAAATAGCTGTTTTTTGACATGGTAGAGGTCCCCGGTTCGAGTCCGGGTAGTCCTACCAAACATTGAAAAAAGCCACTTAGATTTATTATCTAGTGGCTTTTTTTTATCATTTTAAGCCCAGCTCCCCAGTCGCCCCTTTGACCTTTAGGCTGGGGATAGAAGGCTTAATACTGCTGTTGGCATCATAGACGGCAAACTCAAGCGGTGAGCTGGGCTTTGCCGGTAACCAAGGTGGATTGCAAACAATCAGCTCAGCCAGTGGTTGTTCAGTAGGGAATAAATCAGCCTCTTGTAATTGCACCTTGGTGTAATTTAAACGCTCGAAGTTATCTCTGGCACACGTTAAGGCACGTGGGTTTAAATCAGTGGCCACAACTTTTTTAACGCCGCGCTGCGCTAAAATAATCGCCAGTAACCCAGTGCCGGTACCAATATCAAAAGCCAGATTAAGTGCAGCGGGTAGCGGTGCATCTAACATCAGTTGAACATATTCATGGCGAGTGGGTGCAAATACGCCGTAGTGGGGAAAGATGGTTAGCTCTGTGCCAGTAATAGCTACGCCTTTTTCTTGCCATTGCGCGGCACTTAAAGCACCTTGCAAGTCACGCAGGGCGATAAGGCAGGGTTCATCGAGTGGACCAAAAGCGCCTTGATTCCCCCATCAGAGTCTAGTAAGGCTTGATGGTAGAGATAGGTCAATTACGGGACTAGCCAAAATGTATAATCCAGCAAATTTCACACTTGATAATCAAGTTGCAGTTGTTACAGGTGCAGGTGCAGGAATAGGCCGTGCCATTGCCGAAACTTTTGCAGCAGCAGGGGCAGCAGTTATGGTTAGCGACTTAGATTTTGAGACGGCTAATGCTGTTGTAAAAGCGATTGAAGCTAAAGGTGGTAAAGCTGCAGCCATAGCCTGTGATGTAACCAAGGAAGGCGACCTTGCTGCACTGGTTAGCCAAACAGTACAAACTTTTGGTAAGTTGACCATCTTGGTCGGTAATGCCGGTGGCGGTGGCCCAAAGCCTTTTGATATGCCGATGCAAGATTTCCGCTGGGCTTTTGAGTTGAACGTTTTTTCTTTATTCCGCTTGGCACAGCTTGCTGCACCTGAAATGGATAAAGCAGGCGGTGGTTCAATCCTCGCTATTACCTCAATGGCTGCTGAAAACAAAAATCAACGCATGGCATCTTACGGTTCTTCTAAGGCCGCAACTAGCCATCTAGTACGTAATATCGCCTTTGATCTAGGGTCTATGGGTATTCGTGTGAATGGTGTTGCCCTCGGTGCTACGCGCACTGACGCTCTAAAATCTGTGCTTAACGATGATATTGAAAGAAAAATGCTGACACACACACCAATTAAGCGTTTGGGTGAGCCTATCGACATGGCTAATGCTGCCTTATTTCTTTGTTCTCCGGCGGCTAGCTGGATTAGCGGTCAAATTTTGACTGTTTCTGGTGGTGGCGTGCAAGAGCTTGACTAATAAATAGCTTGTTCAAAGATTATAGGTGGAGAATTACGCACGGTTAGTTAAACTATTTTTATTTATTTATTTATTTGAGTAGAGTGAGTTGCGTGCCAGATCACATAAGTTTAACGCGTAAAGTAGAGTCTAGTTGGACGCTGTGTACTAAATGCAAAGGGCGTGGGCGGATTCGTCAGAAGATTCGTAAAAAAGTAAAGCTTAGCTATCAGGCCGCCTTGTTACAGTTTGAACAGCAGGGCGGTGTTGTGCCAGAAAAGCCTAAGGCATATTTATCGACTTGCCCTAGCTGCCTTGGTTCAGGCCTAAGTGCAGCTGCACATCCACCAGAGGCAGACACTGAAAACTATCCAAAGGTTGCCATTATTGGCGGTGGAATTGGTGGTGTGGCATTAGCGGTGGCCTGTTTGCACCGTGGCATTCCGTTTACGCTCTATGAGCGTGATAATGATTTTTCCGCCCGCTCTCAGGGTTATGGTCTTACTTTACAACAAGCTAGCAAGGCCATCGAAGGCTTAGGCCTTTTCACGCTAGAGCAAGGCATTGTCTCAACTCGCCATGTGATGCACAGCACCGACGGCACAGTGTTGGGTGAATGGGGCATGAGAAACTGGCTGCATGCCGATGCAACTAAAACGCCTAAGCGTACCAATATACACATAGCCCGTCAGTCGTTGCGCTTGGCTTTACTGCAACAATTGGCTGCCCATCCGCGTTTGCATGAAGTAGTAAAGTGGGGGCATCAGTTGGTGGGTCTGCAAAAAACACCGGCAGAGGTCGAGTTAAACTTTGTGGTCGAGGGTAAGCCACAAACGGCCACCGCCGATTTAGTGGTGGGTGCCGATGGCATTCGCAGTGCAGTGCGTAAGTTAGTCTTGGGGCATGGTACCGACTCATTACACTATTTAGATTGCATCGCTATCTTGGGCATTTGCCCGCTCAGTGCACTTAGCAACCTTGACAGTGATTTACTGGACTCAGCCACCGTATTTCAAACCGCCAATGGCCATGAACGCATTTATATCATGCCTTTTGATGCCGACTCGGTGATGTGGCAATTAAGCTACCCTATGCTAGAAAGCGCAGCAAAAGCCTTAAGTGCTGAAGGGGCTGAGGCGCTTAAAGCAGAAGCCTGTAAACGTGCGCAGTGGCATTTGCCTATTCCACAAATTTTAGCAGCCACGCCTGCTGATTTAATCTCTGGTTATCCGGTCTACGACAGAGCTTTATTAAGCGCTGATGCATTTGCAGATTTGGGGCCGATTACCTTGTTGGGCGATGCGGCGCACCCCATGAGCCCGTTTAAAGGGCAGGGTGCTAACCAAGCTTTGTTGGATGCACTCTCCTTGGCACGCACAATCGTCAGGGGGTGTGGTTTACGATCAAGCTGGCGCAAGGCAAGCATTCGCAATCGGGTATTAAACGAGTATGAAGCAGAGATGCTGAAACGCAGCGCCATTAAGGTACAGGAATCAGCAGATGCGGCAGATTTTTTACATTCTGATGTGGTCTTGCATAAAAGCAATCAACCCCGAGGGCACTGTTTAAAAAATGCTGATTAAATTAATAGCGCACCTCGCAGGTTGAGTGAGTGTTACGCGTATTTAAGCCTTAAGTTCTTGGCGAATGATTTCTGCGCCGGCACTTAAGGCATTTAACTTACCTTTAGCGACAGAACGTGCTAAAGGTGCCATACCGCAGTTGGTTGAAGGGTAAAGCTTATCAGCATCTACAAACTCCAGTGCTTTACGCAGGGTTGCAGCGACTTCTTCTGGTGTTTCAATGGTATTAGTGGCCACATCTATGGCACCAATCATGACCTTTTTACCACGAATTAATTCAATTAAATCAATAGGCACATGCGAATTTTGGCATTCTAGTGAGATAATATCGAGGCTAGATTTTTGTAGCTTAGGAAAAACTTCTTCGTACTGACGCCATTCAGAACCCAAGGTTTTCTTCCAGTCAGTATTGGCTTTAATGCCGTAGCCATAGCAAATGTGCACGGCGGTTTCACACTTCAGGCCTTCAACCGCTCTTTCTAATGCGGCAATGCCCCAATCATTCACTTCATCAAAAAACACGTTAAATGAAGGCTCATCAAATTGGATAATATCCACGCCTGCGGCTTCTAGCTCACGAGCTTCCTGATTAAGTATTGTGGCAAATTCCCAAGCTAGTTTTTCACGGCTTTTATAATGCGCATCGTAAAGCGTATCAACCATGGTCATAGGGCCAGGCAGCGCCCATTTTATGGGCTGCTTGGTGTGCTGGCGTAAAAACTTGGCATCTTCAACAAATACTGACTTTTGACGACTAACCGCACCCACTACGGTTGGCACGCTGGCATCGTAACGGTCACGAATTTTAACCGTTTCGCGCTTTTCAAAATCAACGCCATCAAGGTGTTCTATAAAAGTGGTCACAAAATGCTGTCGGGTTTGTTCGCCATCACTTACAATATCAATGCCCGCTTGCTGCTGCTCTTGTAACCACACTAATAAAGCATCTTGCTTGCCTTCAATTAATGCCTCACCTTCTAACCGCCAAGCCGACCAAATGGTTTCAGGCTCTGCCAGCCAAGAAGGTTTAGGCAAGCTGCCTGCGGTGGAAGTGGGGAGTAAAATGCTCATAATGGATTCCGTATTAAATGGGTGTAAGTTACAAATTTTAAATTTAGGCAGCGTAATTAGCAGACCATTGCTCAAGTAGCGTTTGATAAGGTTTGATGAAGTTTTCCTCAGTAAACTTCCCTTGCTCAATCGCTAGCTGATTGCGTTCTTCTCGGTCATAAACAATGCGTGTTAATGAATGGTCTAGGTTATTTAAATTTGGCTGGTAGCATTTACCTGCCGCCGCATTGGCATTATAAATTTCTGGACGGTAAATCTTTTGAAACGATTCCATGGTGCTAATGGTGCTGATTAGTTCAAGGTCTGTGTAATCATTTAGCAGGTCACCAAAAAAGTAAAAAGCTAGCGGTGCTGCACTGTTAAGAGGCATAAAATAGCGAACAGCTAAGCCCATTTTTTTGAAATACTGCTCAGTTAAAGAGGATTCATTGGGCTGGTATTCAACCCCTAGTACTGGGTGCTGACTTCCCGTTCTATGGTAAATTTTATTATCTGAAACGCTAAGGCATATCACGGGTGGCTTAGTAAAGTTTTGTTGGTAAGTCGCTGAATAGATAAAGCTTTTGAAAAGCTTGCCATGCAAATCACCAAAATCATTGGGAATGCTAAATTGGGGTTGGCCTTTATTATGATTAAGCAGTAAAACACTAAAATCATAATCACGCACATAAGAAGAAAAGTTATTGCCGACTATGCCTTCGGTGCGCTTGTTGGTTAGGTGATCCACAATGTTAGTTTTTAAAACTTCAATGGCAGGAAAGCTACTTTCAATGCCTTGAGTGTCAATCTTCATTTCAACAGAAATGATTTCTAACTCAACAGAGTAGCGGTCAGCTTTAGGGTTATCCCAGTGGGCTAAGGCATTAAAACGGTTATTAATCATGGCTAACGTGTTGCGTAAGTTTTGCTGGCGGCTCTCGCCTCTGGCTAAGTTTGCAAAGTTAGTGGTTGCTCGTGTGTTGTCTGATGGGTGATAATTTTCATCAAAATTAATGCTGTTAATAGCAAATGCAAAGTCGTTTGTCATGATGCGCTGGTATCCAATTTAATAATTGCTCTGGCTGTTTAGTGCTTGAGCTTGAGAATGGATACATTTATACACGGAAGGTAGCATGAACAAAAATGATCTTATTTCAATTATTGCATGAGAAAAAATCATGACAGGCTAAACCTTGTTAAATTAGCCATGTGTAACGTATGTGCAATGGAGTTTTTATGAATAAAATAAACCCAAAGAAATTATTCAATAGTAAATGGACAGCTGTGAAACCTAAAAACAAAGAAAAGCATTTCATGGTTTCTGACATTGATTTTGATGAAGAAGGGAGCGTTCTTTCTTGTAGCATAGAAGCAGTTATTTCTAAATCCATTACTCCAATTAATTGGCATGATCTAAAAGATGACAGCCATTGGCTGCAGGGTTGGAAATAACCCCCAGCTTCTGGCGCATAAAATAAGGCCTAAAAATCACCACCATTTTAACCTAAAGGTTTTATGGTGGGAGTAAGCTAACCTGTATAAAAGCTAACAGTAGATGCTAGTAAGCTTAGCGTTATTGCCAAAGTGCTAAGTTGGAACCAAAGTTGATTTAACATGCCTTTCTCCTATTTGCTAACTCAGCGAGCTAAAAAGCTCACGTAGCCTTAAATTTTCTGCTTGCTGATCTTCGCAAGCACCCTGCACTTGCAGTAGTAGCTCACCTTCAACACCAAATATTTCCAAAGAGCTTATCCAGCCACAACCATCATCACAGGGTAATCGGTTAACAAATGCAAACTCAAATTGACTTGGATCAAGCACTGCCTGCCCTTCTTTCCAGCTTAAATGCATGCAGTTTTCTTGCAGGTTGCTGGTGATAAACACTGGTTGGGATGTTTGTTTGCCGGTATTATTAGATTCAATCTAAGGTCAAGTGTAAATTAAGATTCTATAGAATCAAGCGATGGGATTTAAGCTTCAGGCAGTGTTAGGCGACAGGTGGTGTTAAGCGACAAAAGTCCATTGTTGCAAGTCATTCTTTTAAAAAACTGATTATAATCAGTAAAGGTATGCACTAATTTAACAGGGAATGCTAAGGCAGAATTAAAATGATTAAAGTAAATGATAAATTATTGGCGGGTGGGTTGTTGGGTAAAGTGCTATTAGGTGGGTTGTTACTCGGCTCACTTAGCGCATTCAGTTCAGCGGTTTGGGCAGAGCCTAATATTTGCCCACCTTTGCTAGATTCTACGCAACGTGAATTGCATTCAACTGAAAGCATTGATTTGTGCCAGTTTACTGGTCAGTCTTTTTTGATTGTAAATACTGCCAGCCATTGTGGTTTTACAGGGCAGTTTAAAGGGCTCGAAGCTTTGCATAAATTGTATGCGCCTAAAGGGTTGGTTGTTTTAGGCTTCCCTTCCAATGATTTTAGGCAAGAAGAGAAAGACGAAGGTAAAACTGCTGAGGTGTGTTTTATTAATTATGGCGTTACTTTTGTCATGTTATCCACCAGTGCGGTGGCTAAAGGGCAGTTGAACCCTGTGTTTAAGGCTTTAAAAAATATGGGTGCACCTTTGCCTCGTTGGAACTTTCATAAATACTTAATCAATGTGGATGGTGAGTTAGTGGGTACTTTTGCTAGCACCACAGAACCTGAATCTGCTGAGATGAAGCAAATGCTAGAGCTGCTGGTTAAATCGCCTAGCCAATGATAGTGTTTTTATAAACCAGAAAGAAAGGGATTCATAATGGATACTCAATGCACTCGTCATGGCGGTTAATGGCCTTGTATGGGGCCATTAATGTTGGAGCCTATTCTTGGAGGAGGATGTCAATTGGCTTTTAGCAGGCACCCTAAATGCTATGATGGCTATTCCTAACCTAGTTGCTTTAGCACTGCTTAGCCCCGTGGTATTTAAGTTGACCCGAGATTATTTTAATGAACCAAGAAGTTAGTGGTATACGCCTTAATAAATACATTAGTGATACAGGCATTTGTTCACGCCGAGAAGCCGATACTCTGATAGAAGAAGGTAGAGTAAAAGTGAATGGTAAGGTTGCTGACATGGGGTTGCGTGTCAGCGAAGCTGATTTTATATCAGTGGGCGGCAAGCCTTTAAAAGCTAAACCTGCCTCTGTTTATTTGGTGTATAACAAGCCGGTCGGTATTACTTGTACGACAGACCCTGATGTACCCGAAAACATAGTAAGCGCAGTAAATTACAAAAAAGGGCGTATTTTTCCTATAGGGCGGTTAGATAAACCATCTGAAGGCTTAATTTTACTGACCAATGATGGCGATATTGTTAATAAGATTTTGCGTGCCGGCAATGCCCACGACAAAGAATACATCGTTTCTGTTGATAAACCCTTTGATGCAGAATTTATACGCCGCATGTCGGGTGGCATCCCTATTTTGGGCACGGTTACTAAGCCTTGTAAGGTGCGTCAGCTTTCATCTACTAGCTTTAATATTATTTTACACCAAGGTTTAAACCGCCAAATTCGGCGCATGACTGAATACTTAGGCTTTAACGTCACACGCCTTAAGCGCGTGCGTATTATGAATATTGGTTTAGATGGTTTAAAAGTGGGGCAGTGGCGTTTGTTAAATCAAAAAGAGTTAGCGATTATTACAGCGATGCTAGCTGAATCAAGTTCAACTTTTGATGCTGCTCCTAAGAAAAAAAAGCGTTTTAACCATTCAGATGCGACTAAAGTTGATAAGTCAGCAACGCCTAAAAACAGACCCCCTAGAGGCCCTAAAGCGCCTTTTAATAAAAGTAAAACCGACACCAAGCCCACAGGTGGTAAGCGTTTAGTTAAAAAGTCATCGGGTAAAAAGAAAGGTGCTGGGGGCAAAAGTATTAAGAGACCCTAGTTTGATAAATTTTTATAAAAACCCTGATATAATGCAAAGCCTAGCTTGCTATAAAACAATAACAACATTGTTTGTGCAAGATCGACATTATCCCAAAGCGAGATTGAATTATGTCTGAAACAAGAATTCATTGCCCAATATTACGTGAACGCATTATGACTGCTGAGCAAGCTGCAGAATTAATTTCTAATAACGCGATTGTAGGTATGAGCGGTTTTACGGGTGCAGGTTATCCTAAAGCTGTACCGGTTGCGCTAGCTGAACGTATTCGTAAGCACAATGCGTTAGGTGGTGAGCCATTCCGTATTAGCCTTTGGACAGGTGCATCTACCGCTCCTGAACTTGACGGTGCTTTAGCTGAAGTGAATGGCGTTGAACACCGCATTCCTTTTCAGAGCGATCCCCATTGCCGTAACCGCATTAATGCCGGTGAAATGGATTATGTGGATATGCACTTGTCAGATGTTGCACAATTCACTGCCGCAGGTTTCATGGGCAAAATGAACATTGCTGTTATTGAAGTGATTGGCATTCGTGAAGACGGCAGCCTAATTCCTTCTTCTTCTGTTGGTAATAACAAAGCTTGGATAGAGCAGGCTGATAAGATTATTCTTGAAGTCAACTCCATGCAAAACCTAAAGCTTGAAGGTATGCATGATATTTATTACGGCACAACCTTACCGCCGCATGCGCCGGTTATGCTAAGCCACCCTGCCGACCGCATTGGTGAAAAATACTTACAGTGCCCAGCTGATAAAGTCATTGCAGTTGTTGAAACGCATTTAACTGATCGTAACTCAGCGTTTAAAGCGCCTGATGCTGTCTCGGTTCAAATTGCTGACCACATTTTAGAGTTCCTCAAAAAAGAAGTTGATGCAGGTCGCCTACCTAAAGAATTGCTACCCATTCAGTCGGGTGTAGGCAATATTGCTAACGCAGTGCTTGAAGGCTTAAATGAAGGTCCGTTCAAAAACTTAACGTCTTACACTGAAGTCATTCAAGACGGTATGTTAAAAATGCTTAAGTCAGGTACTTTAGACATTGCCTCGGCGACGGCTTTTTCTTTAAGCCCAGATGGCCTTAAAGAATTTAATGACAACATTGATTTTTACCGTGACAAAATCATTTTGCGTCAGCAAGACATCAGTAACCACCCAGAACTTGCACGTCGCATGGGTATTATTGGAATGAACGGCCTAATTGAGTTAGACATTTACGGTAATGTTAATTCGACTCACATTATGGGTACGCGCATGATGAACGGTATTGGTGGTTCAGGTGACTTTGCACGTAATGGCTACTTGTCTATTTTTGTAACGCCTTCCGTTGCTAAAGGTGGTGCTATTTCTTCGATTGTGCCAATGGTTTCTCACGTTGACCACACTGAACACGATGTGAAAATCATTGTGACTGAATACGGTGTAGCTGATTTACGTGGTTTGTCTCCACGCAAGCGTGCAATTGCTATTATTAATAACTGTGCACACCCAGATTACCGTGAAGAGCTCATGGATTACTTTGATCGTGCTTGTAACGGTGGCGGTGGTTTGCACACACCTCACCTGTTAGGTGAAGCGCTAAGCTGGCACCAGCGTTACGAAGAAACTGGTAGCATGAAGCCTGCTAAATAATCAGTAAATAATGCGCTAAGTCATAATAAGGAACTCTAATGCCGTTACCGTCATCACCTAATCCTTTTG
>CANQLY010000064.1 GCA_947624795.1 uncultured Marinospirillum sp. | reverse complement strand
ATGCTCATGAATTTGCTGAGTCAGTGACACTTTATGATTGGATGGCATCGTGTGGCCGTGAAGGCGATGACGAGCAGGTGATTCGTGGCACGCTAGGCCGGTTACTCTTTTCTCAAAAAGAGATTGATAAGAAAGTTGGCGTTATTTCAGGGGGTGAGCAGGGTCGTATGCTGTTCGGTAAGCTAATGCTGCAACGCCCGAATATTATGGTGATGGATGAGCCAACCAACCACTTGGATATGGAATCCATTGAATCATTAAACTTGGCGCTAGAAAACTACCCTGGCACCCTGCTGTTTGTAAGCCACGACCGTGAGTTTGTGTCGTCTTTGGCAACCCGCATTATTGAACTAACCGCCACGGGCATCGTCGACTTTAACGGCACTTACGAGGATTACTTGCGTAGCCAGTCATTACTTGACTAAAACGCATGGTCTTTGCATAATCAAATCACCTAATACTGTCAGGGAGATTTGTAAATGCGCTTGACCACTAAAGGCCGTTATGCGGTCACCGCGATGCTAGACCTGGCCCTGAATGCACAAGACGGGCCAGTGTCTTTAGCCGATATCTCTGGCCGCCAAGAAATATCACTGTCTTATTTAGAACAACTCTTTGCCCGCTTACGCCGCAATGAATTAGTCACCAGCGTGCGTGGCCCTGGGGGCGGTTATCGGCTTGCCCGTGAACCTGAAGCCATTTGTGTGGCCTCAGTGATTGATGCAGTGAACGAGTCGGTTGATGCCACCCGCTGTGGTGGTAAAGGCGATTGTTTGCAAGGCAGCAAATGCTTAACCCACCATTTGTGGTGTGATTTATCCGATCAAATACATAACTTTTTAAGCAGTATCACCCTTGCTGAACTGGTAACTAAAGAAAACAAGCAACGGGCAGCGCTGACTATAAAACAGCAAGCGGCAAATAAAACAGCCAATAAAATTGAACTGGCAGCTGTTTAAATTCAGTGGATTTAAGTTAATTCGTTTATTTTTATTTCTTGCCGTTTCAGGTTGTTATCACTTATGAATTCCCTTATTTATTTAGACTATGCCGCAACCACCCCCGTTGCGCCTGAAGTTGCCCAGCTAATGGGGCAGCACCTTACGCTCGATGGCTGCTTTGCTAACCCTGCCTCTCGTTCACACCTAGCCGGTTGGCAAGCAGAACAAGCCGTTGAAAAAGCCCGTCAGCAGGTGGCAAATTTACTGGGTGCCGATGTGCGAGAAATTATATGGACTTCAGGCGCTACCGAAGCCAATAACCTTGCCATTATAGGTGCAGCCAGAGCCAACCCCGATAAAGGCCGGCACATTATTACGTCTGCCATAGAGCACAAAGCAGTTTTAGACACCTGCCACTGGCTAGAAAAAGAAGGCTACCGCATTACCTATTTAAAGCCCGATGCCAAAGGGCAAATCAGTGTAAAACAGGTGGCCCAAGCTTTAACGCCCGATACATTCATGGTGTCGTTAATGCTGGTGAATAACGAGCTAGGTACAGTAAACCCCGTGGCTGAAATGGGCGAATTACTAAAAAGTCACACTGCACTTTTTCATATTGATGCAGCACAAGCGGTGGGCAAATTACCGATTGATGTGAACCAGCTACAAGTGGATCTGTTATCACTCAGCGGACACAAGTTTTATGGCCCCAAAGGGGTGGGCGCTTTGTATGTGCGCCGCCAACCTGCCGTGCATTTAGAAGCACTAATTCACGGCGGCGGGCATGAACAAGGCATGCGCTCAGGCACTTTACCCACCCACCAGCTAGTGGGCATTGGCTTGGCAGCCCACATGGCTGGGGAACAAATGGCGCAAGACCAGCAGCACATTAACCAATGCCGCACGGCTTTTTTAGAAGAAGTTAACCCAGCCTTGTTCGTTCAAACAGCGGCCAACCCAAGCAACTGGCCAGGCATCATTAACTTAGCTTTTCCAGCCATAGAAGCTGAAACGCTGATGATGGCACTGCCCAACCTAGCCGTTTCAACAGGTTCGGCCTGCAATGCCGCAAGCATTGATCCCTCTTATGTACTCGTCGCTTTGGGTTTAAGTCGGGCAACGGCTCTAAGCTCTGTTCGTTTTAGTTTTGGTCGCTACCTAACCCTTGCACAAGCAACCCGTGCCGGTCAGCAGTTAAACCAAGCTTTAGAAAGCTTAAAAAGTTAATTTGGAGATCAAAATGTCGCTATCCATTACATCCGCAGCAGCAAAACACATTAGCCACTGCCTTAAAGAACGCGGTGAAGGCGAAGGTTTAAGGGTAAACGTTAAGCCTAGCGGCTGCTCTGGCTATGCATACGTGTTAGATTTTGCTGATAAAGTTGAAGCCAACGATGCTGTATTTGAAAATCATGGCGTGAAAGTTATTGTCGATAAAGCCAACTTAGCCATACTTGATGGCACCGAAGTCGATTACGTTAAAGAAGGCGTCAACAGCTATTTTAAGTTTAATAACCCGCTAGTTAAAGACGAGTGTGGTTGTGGCGAGAGCTTCAGCGTATAATCTGACAGACTAAATTTTAATTTTTTTAATTATTACTGGAGAAACACATGGCCGTTGAACGTACATTATCAATCATTAAGCCCGATGCCGTTGCTAAAAACGTTGTTGGTGAAATTATTGCACGCTTTGAAAAAGCAGGCTTACAAGTCGTTGCTGCAAAAATGGTACAGCTAGACGATGCTAAAGCCGGTGGTTTTTATGCTGAACACAAAGAACGTCCTTTCTACAAAGACCTTGTGGGCTTTATGACTTCAGGCCCTGTGGTTGTGCAAGTATTAGAAGGCGAAAACGCCATTCTAAAAAACCGTGAGCTAATGGGTGCAACCAACCCTAAAGAAGCTGAAGCAGGTACAATTCGTGCCGACTTTGCTACTTCAATTGATGCTAACGCAGCGCACGGTTCAGATTCTGCTGAATCTGCTGCACGTGAAATTGCTTACTTCTTTGAAGCAAACGAAATTTGTTCACGCGGTTAATTGCCTCGTTTTATTGAAAACAGCCTGAACTTTTAGGTTGTTATTCAAAGAAAAGGGTAGGCATTTGTGTCTACCCTTTAATTTTTAAGCGTAGTTTTAAGTCATTAAATTTTAACAGTCAGTAATAGGTCAGCCATCATGACACCGTGCAATGCAGCCTCACCCGTAACAGAAAAAACCAACCTGCTGGGTAAAACCTTGCCGCAGTTAGAGGCTTTTTTTGTTGATGAACTGGGTGAAAAAAAGTTTCGGGCTGCACAAATAATGAAGTGGATACACCATCAGGGTGTTAATGACTTCGAGCAGATGACCGACCTAAGTAAAAGCCTGCGTGAAAAACTATCAGCCTGTGCTGAAGTGCGCCCGCCTAAAGTAGAATTAGAAGAAATTTCTACCGATGGTACCCGTAAATGGGTGCTAGAAGTTGGCACCGGTAGCCACGTTGAAGCGGTGCTTATTCCCGTTGGCAACAACCGCCGCACCCTATGTATTTCTTCCCAAGTGGGCTGCTCGCTTGATTGCTCTTTTTGTTCAACGGGCAAACAAGGGTTCCAGCGCAACCTAACACCGGCTGAAATTATTGGTCAGCTGTGGGTCGCACAACAATCGTTTGGTTCACGCAGCGACAGTAAAAACCGCCCCATTACTAACGTAGTCATGATGGGTATGGGCGAGCCGCTGATGAACTTTCGTCCAGCTGTGAATGCCATGAAAATCATGCTAGATGATAATGGTTATGGTTTATCTAAACGGCGTGTTACCTTATCAACCGCAGGCCTTGTGCCACAAATTGATTTACTAGGCGATGAAGTCGATGTTTCTTTAGCCATTTCACTGCATGCGCCAAACGATGCGCTGCGTAACCAGCTAGTGCCTTTGAACCGTAAATACCCCATTCAAGAGCTTTTGGACGCCTGTAAACGCTATTTAAGTAAATGCGGTGATTCACGTGATATTACCGTGGAATACACCCTTATAGCAGGCGTGAATGACCAGCTAGAGCATGCCAAACAGCTAGCTGCTTTGCTTAAACAGTTGCCGTGTAAAATTAATTTAATTCCGTTTAACCCTTTTCCTGGCTCAGATTATCAGCGCCCTTCACGCAATCAGCAAGTACGCTTTCAAAACTGCCTGCATGAACAGGGTTATTCAGCCCCCATTCGCATGACACGGGGCGATGACATTGACGCTGCTTGTGGGCAATTAGTGGGCCGTGTGCAAGACAAAACTCGCCGCAGCGCACGCTATGCTGAACAAGCGCTTATTCAAGTGCATCAGGTTGAACCTAATTAGCAATTGGCTGTTTAAAAAAAGGCAATAAAGTAATGCAGCGCTTTATTATTATTTTACTGTTAACGCTTGTTTTTTTTGTTTCTGGTTGCGCTTTTAAAGCGCCTTGGGAGCAAGTGGATTATGATCGCCAAGCAGAAGCCTATACTAACCGTGGCATGGGTTATTTAGAGCAGGGCGAAACACGGCAAGCGCTGCAAGATTTTCGTAAAGCCTTAGAAGTACGCACCGCTTATACTGAAGCATTACATGGCACTGCCCTCGCTTTACAGCAACAGGGCGATTTTAGTCTAGCAGAAGGGTATTTTAAGCAAGCCTTGCAAACCAAAGAAAATTCAACGGCCATTAGGAATAATTATGCGGGGTTTTTATTCAGCCAAAACCGTTACGATGAGGCACAAAAACAGCTAGTAGGTGCAAGCAAAGACATCTATTATTCAGACCGCATACTCGTCTTTGTTAACCTAGGTTATGTTGCAATAAAACTAAACCAGCCTGAACAAGCAGCGGGTTATTTTCAGCAAGCATTAGCATTAGATTCTAACTTTATGGTGCCACACCAAGCGCTACTAGCATTACACATTAAGCAGAAAAACTGGCAACAAGCCGAGCAGCATTGGTTATTTTTACGTGACGCGCAAATAAATGATGAAGCGACACTTAAGCAGGCGTTGATTGTAGTGCAGAATACCGGCAATCAAAAAGAAGTACGCTATATCACTGGTCTACTGACTAGTAGCGCCAATTAAAATTCAGGAAGATTCTGCAAACGAGGATTCCAAAGGCTATGAAAAAACAGCAAAAGAATGACACGAAACAAGCGGCAACAACAGCAGATGCAGCAACAGAATCAACACCAGCAACAGAATCAACAACAGCAGATGTAACAACGGTTGAAGAAACTAAAACAGAAGAAGCTAAAGTTGAAGTGGCGGCTGATAACACTGACATTGAAAAGAACGCCATTGAAAAAACTGATGCAGAAAAAATAGCAGAAACTAATACCCAAGAAACCAAAAACGAAACGACCCAAGCTGACAAGCCAGCCACTGAAAAAGTTGATGCCAAAAAAGTAGACGCTAAAAAAGTAGACGCTAAAAAAGTAGACACTCAACCTAAGTCAGAAATAGAAACAGCAGAAACAATAGCCCAAGCTGAATGCAGCCGCCCCGGTGAGCTATTAAAAACAGCACGGGAAGCCAAAGGCTTAACCCAAGAAGACGTTGCTAGAAAGCTTAATTTCTTACCGCTTTACGTGCCTGCTTTAGAAAATGAACAATTTGAACCACTGCACAGCGTGACCTTTATTAAGGGTTACTTGCGTGCTTATGCCCGTTTTCTAGAAATTGATGCCGACGAAGTATTACGCTGTTTTGCAGTGCATCACCCCCATTTAGTTAAGCAAGAAGTGCACCAGCCAATTGAAGTAATGAAGCCTGAAAAAAACACCAGCAGCTGGCTTTTTAAATTGCTTAGCCTAGTCGTCATTATTGCACTGGCCAGCGCTATTATTGTTTGGTGGCAAAGCCGCACAATAGAAACGCTACCCAATGTAAGCAATCAAGGCATCCAAGTAGATACCCTTGATGGCAACACCATTATGGCACCTCTAAAAATTGATGAAACCACTTCAGTTAAGTCGGTTGAAATAGAGGCAAAAAAAGCTGATCAGCTGACAGCTGATGAAGTAAAAGCACTACAAGTTACCACAACAGATAAGCCACAAGACCAGTCTAAAGTAATAGAGCCACCAACGGCTAAACCTGTGGTTATTAAAGAAGAAAAGCCAGTGGCAGCAGTTAAGCCGCCGCCTGCAGCCAAAGTGCCACCCAAATACATTAATGGTGACCTTGCCGCAGCAACCGCTGGCAATAATTCTTTAGTGGCATTAAGTTTTACTAACGAATGCTGGGTTGAAGTAAAAGATAACACAGGGCGAATGCTGCATGCCTCACTCATGCAGACCAACGATCAGATGGTGCTAGAGGGCAAGCCACCCTTTCAGGTTGTGTTTGGAAACGGTACGGTTGCTAAGATTTTTTATGCAGGCAAAGCCTTTGATTTTAAATCACGCATTCGTTCTAACGGCTTTGCCTCCGTTACAGTTAAATAATTTTTAAAGGGCTTGATACCAACCATGCAACACCTTTCTCCAATTAAGCGCCGTTTATCCCGTCAAATCAATGTGGGCTCTGTGCTTGTGGGTGGCGATGCCCCCATTAGCGTGCAAAGCATGACCAACACTGAAACTTGCGATGTTGCTGCTACGGTTGCACAAATTCAAAAAATGGAACAAGCCGGAGTTGATCTAGTGCGTGTTTCTGTCCCTAGCATGGACGCCGCTGAAGCCTTTGGGCAAATTCGCAAGCAAGTCAATACTCCGCTGATTGCCGACATTCATTTTGATTACAAAATAGCCCTACGTACGGCAGAATTAGGCGTAGATTGCCTACGCATTAATCCTGGTAATATTGGCCGTGAAGACCGGGTGCGTGAAGTGGTGGCGGCGGCCCGTGACAAGGGCATTTCTATACGCATAGGTGTAAATGCAGGCTCTTTAGAAAAAGACCTGCAAAAAAAATACGGCGAACCCACGCCAGCCGCCTTAGTTGAATCGGCCATGCGCCATGCCGATTACCTAGACCGTTTAGATTTCCAAGAATACAAAGTCAGCGTAAAAGCTTCAGGCATATTTATGGCGGTAGAAGCTTATCGCCAGCTAGCCAAGCGCATGGAACAGCCTTTACACCTAGGCATTACCGAAGCCGGTGGCCTGCGCTCGGGCACAGTTAAATCTTCGGTTGGCCTTGGTATTTTACTAATGGAAGGCATAGGCGATACGCTACGCATTTCTTTAGCAGCCGACCCAGTGGAAGAAGTGAAAGTGGGCTTTGATTTACTTAAAAGCCTGCGTTTACGCAACAAAGGCATTAATTTTATTGCCTGCCCCAGTTGTTCCAGACAAAATTTTGATGTAGTTGCTACGATGAATGCTTTAGAGCAGCGAGTGGAAGACTTATTAACGCCGCTAGACGTTGCCATTATTGGCTGCGTGGTTAATGGCCCGGGGGAAGCACGAGAAGCAGACCTTGGCCTAACCGGTGGCGAGCCACAGCATTTAATTTACATTGATGGCAAACCTGCTAGTAAATTAACCAGCGATAATTTAGTCGATCAGCTAGAAGTGATGATTCGTGAAAAAGCAGCAGTAAAACAAGCGACTTTAGACCAGCTGCTAGCACGTGGCTAATGAATTATGTAACCCAAAAAAGTTAACAGGAAAGCATTCCGTGGCAAAAAAGATCCAAGCAATTCGTGGCATGAACGACCTACTTCCAGAAACTAGCCCACGTTGGCACTATTTAGAAAACACAGTGCGTAGCCTTTTAGCACGTTATGGTTACCAAGAAATTCGGATGCCAATTGTTGAGCAAACTGCCCTGTTTAAGCGCTCGATTGGTGAAGTAACCGACATTGTTGAAAAAGAAATGTACACCTTTGAAGACCGTAATGGCGACAGCTTAACCCTGCGCCCTGAAGGTACTGCAGGTTGTGTGCGGGCAGCAGAAGAACACGGCTTGCTTTATAATCAGCAGCAGCGCCTTTGGTACCAAGGCCCCATGTTTCGCCACGAGCGCCCACAAAAAGGCCGCTACCGCCAGTTCCACCAAATTGGCGTAGAAACGTTTGGCTTAAATGGACCTGATATTGATGCCGAACTTATTTTGTTGTCGGTGCGTTTATGGCGTGAACTCGGTATCCTTGATCACCTAACGCTGGAATTAAACACGTTAGGAAGTGCTGCGGCACGTGCTGATTACCGCCAAGCATTAACCGCTTATTTGCAAGGTTTTTATGATGAATTAGATGAAGACAGCCAACGCCGTCTAGCCACTAATCCACTAAGAATTTTAGATTCAAAATCTGCAAGCACCCAAAAAATTATTGAAGGCGCACCGGCATTTGATCACTATTTAGATGACGAAAGTCGGCAACATTTTGCCGGTCTTTGCCAGTTTTTAGATGCCGCCGGTGTTACCTATACGCTTAACCCCTTGCTGGTGCGTGGCCTAGATTACTACAGCAAAACAGTATTTGAATGGACAACCACCGCTTTAGGTGCACAAGGCACGGTTTGTGCAGGTGGCAGATACGATGCGTTAGTAGAGCAGCTTGGCGGCAAGGCAACCCCAGCCGTTGGTTTTGCAATGGGTGTGGAACGCTTGATTTTATTGCTAGACACGTTAGACGTTTTCCCTGCTGCATTGCAGCAACAGCTTGACGTTTACTTGGCAGCTTCAGGTCAGGGTGCCGATGCCTATGCATTGCTTTTAGCTGAACGTTTGCGTAGCGAACACCCCACATTAAGAATTTTAACCCATTGCGGGGGCGGCAGCTTCAAGCAGCAAATAAAACGTGCCGACAAATCGGGCGCACAACTGGCTATTTTGCTGGGTGAAAATGAAATATCTCAGGGCGTGGCCAGCGTTAAATATTTAAGAGAAGACAAAGAGCAAAATGAAGTGGCGCTAAGCGAGTTGGCTGGATTTATAAACCAGCATTTGCAAAGCAGCTGACCTAAGTTAAGATAGCCAACATTTTGCAGATTAAACCATTTTATAGGCTTATTTATGCGTAGCGAAGAAGAGCAACTCGAATCTCTGAAAGAGTGGTGGAGCAAAAACGGTAAATCAATGATTATCGGTGCTGTGGTTGCCATAGCAGGCGTGGGTGGGTGGAGCGCTTGGAAAAACCAGCAGGTAACCCAAGCTGAAACGGCATCACAACTTTATACTGAATTAAATCAAGTTGTGATGAATACCACAGGCGAGGCGCGCCAACAACAAGCCGATGCGCTTATTGAACGCTTAACCAGCAACTTTGACGGCAGTGTTTATTCAGATTATGCCCACCTGTTTGCTGCCCGTTTAGCCGTTGAGCGAGATGCCCTTGATGAAGCACAAGCGCACCTACGTGCCGCTTTAACGTCAACCAAGGTTGATACCATTGAGCTAGTCGTGCGTTTACGTTTGGCGCGCATTTTAAACTCGCAAGAAAAAATTGAAGAAGCATTAAGCTTATTAGACATAGCCGATGCTGGTGGTTTCACGGCAGATTTTCAATCGTTACGTGGCGATTTGTTAATGAGCAAAGGCGATGCATTGCAAGCCCGCCAAGCTTATCAGCGTGCTTTAGATGCTAGCCGCTCAGCGGGTGAATCAACGCCTTTAGTTGAAATGAAACTCGATTCACTTGCCTCGCACGGGGACGCTTAATGCCCAGAACCCTTTTAAAAGGGGCTGCTGCAGGCCTAGTTTTATTCTTGGCTGGCTGCAGCAGCTTACCAGACCCACACTACCCACCTGCCAAATTGCCAAGTCATAGCAACCAAAGCACGCTGGTTAGCGAGTGGCAAGACCACTCAGGTTATGGTGAGCGTTGGCGTGGCTACCAGTTAATCCCTGCTTTTGAAGGCGATTTACTGATAGCTGCCGATGCACAGGGTTTTGTACAAGCTTTTGATTTGTCATTGGGTGGCTTTTTTAAATCTGATTTACTTTGGTCACACCAGCTAGAAAAAGGTGTCAGTGCAGGCCTAACGCTTGCTCAAGGTAGTGTTTATTTAACCACCCAAAATGGCGAGCTGCTTTCACTAAATGCCCGCACGGGTGCTTTTAATTGGCGTGTAAACCTATCAAGTGAAGCCTTAAGTGCGCCGCAAGTCTTGGGTAATTTACTGGTTGTATTAGCCGCCGATGGCCGTTTAGCTGGGCTTGATGCCAACACGGGTCGCCAGTTATGGACTTACGATGCGTTAATGCCCTCGCTTACTTTGCGTGGCACAGCAACCCCCACCCTAACCAGCCTACAAAGCTTTACTGGCTTTGCTAATGGCAAACTGGTTGCTATTGATAACACCACGGGTCAGGTGCGTTGGGAAACACGCATTGCCCAGCCCGAAGGCCGCACCGACATTGAACGCTTGGTGGATGTTCGAGGCCAAGTAAAGCAAGCGCAAGGTATGCTGTTTGTTAATAGCTACCAAGGACAAACCCACGCCCTAGACCCTTTCACAGGACGCAGCCGTTGGTATAAAGACATTTCCAGTTTTCATGCGCCGGTTATCTTCAATAACCAAGTCATTATTGTTGATGAAGCCAGCCGTATTCATGCATTAGATTTGTTCAGCGGTAGCAGTTTGTGGATACAAGACGCACTTTATGGCCGTGATTTAACCGAGCCAGTTATTTTAGAACAAAGCTTAGTGGTTGCTGATTATCAAGGTTATTTGCACCTACTTGATGCACAAACTGGCGAAATAACGGGGCGTAAAAGCTTTGATTTAGACGGTATTCGTGCCACTCCCGTCGTTAGTAATAACAAATTACTGGTACATTCCATACGTGGCCGCCTTGGGCTTTTTACCCTTAAGAAATAAAAACCATGACTCCTGTAATTGCTTTAGTTGGCCGACCTAACGTTGGCAAATCAACCCTTTTTAATCGTTTAACACGCAGCCGTGATGCCTTGGTTGCCGACTTTCCTGGCCTTACCCGCGACCGCCAATACGGTGAAGGTAAGGTTGGTGGGCGGCCTTATATCGTGATAGATACCGGTGGTATTAGTGGCGATGAAGAAGGCATAGATGCAGAAATGGCGCGCCATTCATTAATGGCCATTGAAGAAGCCGACCTAGTACAATTCATTGTTGATG
>CANQLY010000063.1 GCA_947624795.1 uncultured Marinospirillum sp. | reverse complement strand
GTGGCGGTCATCAATTACTTAATGATGGGCCACCACAACAAGCGCAAGTATTTGAATATTTAGATCAGTGGTTAATGGCAATTTATAACAAGGTATAAATAAGAGTAGCGGCAATGGTGATAAAAAAACTAATTCGGTTAGCTGTTATCTGTATTGCCTTTGGATTAATTTCAGCTTGTGCTAGCCATAATAATAAAATGGAGGATACAAAAACACTCTTGCGCTATGGTGAATACCAAGCTGCTGAAAAAGAAATAAATAAGTTACTTAGTGCTGATCGCAATAAATTTTTAAGGTTGGTTGAATTGGGTGTGCTTAATCAGCTTAAAGGGGATTATAATAGCAGTTTAAACTATTTAGAAGCAGCAGATAAGCTAGCTGATAGTTTGTATACAGTCAGTTTTAGTGACTTGGCGGTGCGTGCTTCTACGAATGCTTCCTTAACTATTTACCGTAGCAACCTTGTTGAGCGAGTTTATATTAACTATTTTAAAATGCTCAACTATTTTTATTTAGCAGAACAATCCACTTCACGTCAAGCCATGCAAAAACTTTTAGATTCTGCTGGGGTTGAAGCACGCCGTGCGATGATTTTACTGAATGAAAATGTATTTAAAACGGGTGATTATCAAGTAGCAGAACAGGAAAAAAAATCCATTTTATATAAGCTGCTTCAAGTATTTTCTAAGATTAATGGCGAGGTGATTAATCCAAAAGCCTTAGTGTTTCGAGACAATGCTTTTAGCCATTACATCATAGGCACCTTATTTGAGAAAATGGATGAAAAAGATTCTGCACGGGTAAGCTATGAGCGGGCTGCCAAGCTTTATGAGCAGGGGTATGTTAAACAATATCAGCTAGATAAGGGCACTATTAGCCAAGCTTGGTTTGATACTGCCCGAATGCTAAAAGCAAGGGGCGATAGGCGCTGGCGTCAAGTTGCTAATAGTAAATTAAGTGTAGCTCAGCGTAAAATGTTGAATTTATCAACCCAAGGGCAGGGTTCACTTTTGCTTGTGCAAGAAGTGGATATGGTTGCGCCCCGAGGTGAGCTAAACCTTTGGGCTAAAATTGAAAATGATCAATTAGTTATTCGCCCCATTCCTACTGGAAATTCAAAAGAAAGGGCTTACCAATTAGCTTGGTTTTATTACTTGTATGCTGATAAAGGCTTATTAAAAGTTATTGAAAAAATTAAATTTGAACAATACAGATCCCTTTTAACTGCCAACCATGAAAAAAAAATCAGCATTCCTAAAGCATTAATGAAAGTGCTTGATTCTTTAGAGTTAATAGAAGCGTTATCAGAAACGGGTATACGTTTAAGTGTTCCGCTTATTTATTATGAAGAACTGCCCATTAAAAGCAGCTATTTGGAAGTGATGGGTAAGAACCAAGGCCGCTTAATATTAGCTGATAATATTTCTGGTTTAGCAATGGCACAACACCTAGTTAGCGCTCAATCTGAGTTAAGTAATGCGATGGCCATTGAGGTTTTTCGCTTGTCTGCTTGTGTTAATGCGGGTGCACCGGCGGCCTTGTGTGTGTTTGCTGCGGCTTCAAGCAGTTCTGCCGATACACGCTCTTGGTTATCTTTGCCCTATGAAATACGCACCTTGCGTACTAACCTTACCGCAGGCAAGCATACGCTTAAACTGGTTAGTGATGTGGAGGGTTATAAGCTAGAGCAGGTGCAAGAGGTTAATATTAAAGCAGGGGAAGTAAGCCTTGTTAGGCTAAGAACTTTTGCAGTGGACCCCAACCAGCCTTTGCCTAAAACGATTCAAAAAATACGTGATGCCAGTACAATCAAAGTTACTAAAACGTCGCAAACCAAAAAAAGAAACTAGGCTAAGCCTTGTTGACTGGAGAATACAATGAACCTTGCTTTTAAAGGTGCTGTTTTGGCGGCTGCTTTAGCCGTGGTGGGTTTAACCGGTTGTGGTGGCACTAAAGTACAGCGCTTAGATACCTTGCAAGAAGTGGCCTTAACCGACCGTTGGAATGCCACTGACTCGCGTTTGGTTTCTGAGGAAATGATTGATGACATGTTATCTTTTCCTTGGATAAGCCGTTGGACACAAGCCAACCCAGACCGCAGCCGTCAGCCTACAGTGTTAGTGATGAATGTGCGTAATCGTTCACATGAACACATTCAGGTGGATACTTTTATTAATGATTTACGCCGTGCCATGATTCGTTCTGGGCAGGTAGATTTTGTGGCTGGTAATAAAGTGCGTGAAGGTTTGCGTGAAGAGCGTAAAGACCAAGAGTTCAACGCCACTGCAGCAACCGCTGCCAAGCTAGCTGCTGAACAGGGTGCTAATTTTGCTTTATCAGGCTCCATTGATTCTTGGGTAGACCAGCTAGATGGCACGCGCGTTACTAACTACCAAATTGATTTATCGTTGATTGATATACAAACCAATCGGGAAGTTTGGGCAGGCCAAAAGAAGCTACAAAAACATCAGAAACGTAGCAAGTTTGGATTTTAATTTATGTTAACTCAATCTAAGTGCTTAGCATTGGGTTTAGCGCTGGTGTTCGCTAGCTTAACGGCTTGCCATTCAACCGAGCTGCAACCCTTGGCTGGCAATAATACAAACCTTGCTACTGCAAACCTTGCCAATACAAAAGCGCCAAGGCTAGCATTGGCTAGCATTCAGCCTGACTGGGTGAATAATCCACCTAGGCGTTCAGGCTATGCTTATGGCATGGCAAGCTCTGACGTTTATGGCTCTCAGGCCAAGGCTTTAGATACTGCTAAAGATAAAGCTAAGGCCGATTTATTAGCCAGTATTCGCGTTGAAGTCAGCAGTTCAACGGATTACAGCAAAAATGCGACCTTAATTTATCAAGGCGATACGTTGCTACAAGAAACGTTGAATCAAAAAATTAGCAGTAAAATTCCAGCCATTGAATTAAGTGGGCTTAAAATAATTAGCACTTGGGTGAATGAATCAGGTAAAGAAGCTTGGGCTTTAGCCGAACTAGATACAGCTAAAGCGGCTGAGCAATTGTTGTTAACCTTGGCGCAGTTAGATGAACGCATTCTTAAGCGGGGAACCTTGCCTAAGGCGTCTAAATTAGATCAAATACGCCATCTAAAACCTACGCTGCAAGAATTAGCCCAACGTCGTCAGTTGCTTGGCCAATTAACTTTTTTGGGTGCAGCAACAAGTGTTGATGCAAAAAAACAGCAGGCAATAGAGGCGATTGAACTTAAGCTTGCTCAGCTTTTTGCAAGTTTAGGGGTTCAGTTAGAAGCCACGACTCAGGCAGCCAATGCTTTGCAACCCAAGTTAGCAGCAGCTTTAACTAACTTAGGTTTTAATCTGGTGGTTAAGCAGCCCGATTTACGTTTAGTGATGCAGCTAAATACCCGTAAGGTCGAGCGGGGTGGTTTGGTTTATATTGATGCCAATGCTAGCACTGAAATAAAGACGCTTGATCATCGCACATTGCATGTTATTGATGCGGCTACCCGTGCTGTTTCATCTGATGCAGGCGTTGCTAACAGTAAAGCAATCACTGAATTGGCTGAAAAGTTAGCCGATGCTTTGATTGAAAGTTTATACCAAAAAATTTGATAATAACGCACTAAACTACTCAGTTTTTTATTAAGGAAAACACATGAAAAAGACTATTTTCTCCTTGTCGGCTATAACGCTTACTTTTGCTGTTCTGGCAGGTTGTAGTAGTAAAGAAGTGGTACAGCCGCCGCTACCACCGATGGAGCCTATGTTTAGTCAGCATTGTGAATATGCAACCGGTATTCGTGCGCCTGAATGGTATTGCAACCCTAATATTGAAGGTGGTATGGCGGCTGTAGGTGAGGCAAAGACCAATGCCGCCAATGATAAAAACATGCAGCGTGCCATGGCCATGGCCAGTGGGCGTGATGCCTTAGCGCGTCAGGCTCAAGTTAAAGTTCAAAACTTATTAACTAATTGGACCCGTGCAACGGGTGCAAATGACGACCAAACCTATGAAGCTAACTTTGAAAATGTTTCACGTCAAATAGCGCAACAAACACTGCAAGGTAGTCGCCAGTTAAACCGCTGGGTTGCTCCAGATGGCACTTTAGCTTTACTTGTTGGCATGTCAGACAGTGCAGGCATTAAAAATAGTGTAAAAACTAGCCTTCGCAATGAACAGGCGTTATGGCAGCAGTTTCAAAGCAAGCAGGCTTTAGAAGAGTTAGATAAGCAGTTAGAAGAAGCGTTTAGATAAGACTGTTAAGCTAGGTGGTTGCCACTACCTAGCTTTTTTTGGCATTGCTTTAACTATTAAAAAATAGGTAGGTGCTAGATGGATAGAAGGCGTTTTTTACAAGGGTTGGGTGCAGTTTCGTTACTTTTCCCTTTAAATCCTATTGTTGCTGCATCGACTGGTTTTGATGATTATGTAAAGCAACAAAATGCCGGTTTTAATCAGTATAAAGCCGAGTTAGAAAAAGATTTCACTGCTTACAAAAAAGCCATTGCAGAAGAATTTAGTCGATATAAAAATCAAGTTAAAGACGTGTGGGGCGATCAAAACATTGGGTCATCTAGCGTTTTGGTGCAGTATTCAAAAGATTTAAATACGCGCTCCATTATTGATTATGAGCAAGGCGCCTTAACGGTTGAGCTAATAGAAGATAAGGGTGCCAAAGGGGTGGGCGCCAAGTTACGCAAAGCCTTGGTTGCAATTGCTGATTCTACAGTTAAAGAAGCCTATGAAAAAGACACGTTAGTACAAAACATTGAAAAGCGGATTGAGCGTGAAGCAAGCCATCAAGAAACGGCCAAGGTAAAAAGTGAGCCATTGATTTCTGATGTATTAACCGGCGTTCCTAACCCCAGCAAACAGCAGGTTGCAGCGGCAGTTGTTGAGGTCTATAAAGAAGGTCAAGCGACCACTCGCCCTTCTGTACAACCTGGCCAGCAAGTTTTTTCTTTTAGCATTCCTTTAGATAAAACTAACATCAGTAAAAAGTCAGAACAATTTAAGCCTTTGGTACTTAAATATGCCAAGCAAGAAAAAATTGATCCTGCGTTAGTTTTTGCCATTATGCATTCAGAAAGCGCCTTTAATCCTATGGCAAAATCACACGTGCCTGCCTATGGTTTAATGCAAATAGTGCCTGCATCGGCAGGTAAAGATGCCTCTGAAAAGGTGTATGGTAAGCAACGTTTATTAGCCCCTTCTTACCTTTATAATAGTGAAAATAATATAAAAATGGGCTGTGCTTATTTGAATATTCTTTATTACCGTTACTTAGTAAAAGTTGAAAATAAAGAAAGCCGTACCTATTGTGTTATTGCTGCTTATAATACAGGTTCTGGCAATGTGGCTAGGGCTTTTGGTGCAGGAACTAACGTTAGCAAGGCAGCAGTTAGCATTAATAATTTATCGCCACAGCAGGTTTATGACACGCTAGTTAGCAGCCTACCTTACGATGAAACACGCAATTACATGAAAAAAGTAACACCACGCTACAAGGCTTATCAGTCTGAAGTTTAGTTGGTTGAAATTAAAAAAACCGCAGCCCTGAATGCTTAGGTCTGCGGTTTTTTGTAGCCGTTCTTTTAATATTAAAGCTTAGAATAAAACGCGACTACGCACGGTGCCTTTCACATTTTTTAGTGCTTCTAGTGCTTGCTGGCTGTATTCACGATCGACATCAACCACCACATAACCGACTTTTTCGTTGGTTTGTAGGTATTGGCTGCTAACGTTAATGCCACTTTCAGACAACACCTTGTTAACTTCTGAAAGCACGCCAGGAATGTTTTCATGGATGTGCAGTAAACGGTGTTTATTTGGGTGAGCAGGCAAGGCAACTTCGGGGAAGTTAACCGCAAAGGTGGTGGTGCCGTTATCGCTGTAACGAATCAGTTTTTCAGACACTTCTTTACCAATATTGGCTTGGGCTTCTAGGGTAGAGCCACCAATGTGCGGTGTAAGAATAACGTTGTCTAAATCACGCAAAGGGCTAACAAACTCATCGTCGTTACCACGGGGTTCGACTGGGAAAACATCAATGGCAGCACCGGCTAAATGGCCTGATTTTAAAGCTGCTGCCAAATCTTCAATAACCACAACCGAGCCACGCGAGGCGTTAATTAAATGCGCCCCTGCTTTCATTTTGCTTAGTTGGTCAGCAGCAATCATCCACTGAGTAGAATTAAGTTCAGGTACGTGCAAAGACACCACGTCAGATGTGCTAAGTAGCTCGTCTAAAGTATCTAGCTGGCGTGCATTGCCCATGGCAAGTTTAGTGACTACGTCATAATAAACCACTTCCATGCCCAGCGCTTCGGCCAAAACAGACAGCTGCGAGCCAATGTTGCCATAGCCTATGATGCCTAGCTTTTTGCCGCGCACTTCATAGCTGCCTTCAGCTGATTTTATCCAGCCGCCTTTATGGCATTCACGGCTTTTATGTGGGATGCCACGCATCAGCATAATTAATTCACCCAAAACTAGCTCTGCCACTGAACGGGTGTTGGAATAGGGCGCATTAAAAACGGGGATGCCACGAATTAAAGCAGAGTAGAGTTCAACTTGGTTGGTGCCAATGCAAAAGCAACCCACGGCTACCAGCTTTTTAGCTGCAGCAAAAACGTCTTCTGTTAGCTGGGTGCGAGAGCGAATACCAACAAAATAAGCATCTTCAATCGCTGTAAGCAGGTCAGCTTCAGATAAAGATTTAGGGTGGTATTCTATGTTGGTGTAGCCGCTGGCTTTGAAATTGTCGACCGCAGTCTGGTGAACGCCTTCAAGCAGCAAAATTTTAATCTTGCTTTTATCAAGTGAAGTTTTAGGCATGAGAGGTTGGTGTCCTGATGGAGGTAACTAATTGAGATAGTCTAATGTGAAAAAATACGGGTAGGCAAGCCACCCTTAACGCAGCTATGTTACCATAACAAGATGATTATGCAGCCCCTAGACTAAGATTCCCTAGGTGAAATTAATGCCTATTTAACCTGCATTTTATTTAGCCTAGCCTGCGTTTATTACTTTATAAAGAGCCGCCAAGATGACCCCTGAGCAAATTAAACTAGCCCTTGAAGCCCTGATTGGAGAGGAAAGAGTTCGCCTAGACAGTGAGGCGCTTGATATTTATGGCCGTGACTGGACTAAAATTCACTCACCTAATCCCCGTGCGATTGCCTTTCCTCGCAGCACAGAAGATGTACAGAAAATTGTTCAATTTGCCAATGAAAATACCATTGCACTGGTTCCCTCTGGTGGGCGCACTGGCCTTTCAGCCGGTGCAGTAGCCTCTAATAACGAGCTAGTTATTGTGATGGATTACATGAACAAGGTGGTGGATTTTAATGCAATTGACCGCAGTGTAACGGTTCAAGCCGGTATGATTACTGAACAGTTGCAGCATTTTGCCCAAGAGCAGGGGCTTTATTACCCTGTTGATTTTGCCTCGGCAGGTTCAAGCCAAATAGGTGGCAACATAGCCACCAATGCCGGTGGTATTAAAGTCATTAAATACGGCATGACCCGTGATTGGGTGCTAGGTTTGACCGTTGTAACCGGTAAGGGTGAAATTTTAAACCTGAATAAAGGTCTAATTAAAAACAATACAGGTTATGATTTACGTCACTTGTTTGTGGGTGCAGAAGGCACCTTGGGCATTATTACTGAGGCCACCATTAAGCTAACCCGTGCGCCTAAAAACTTAACCGTTATGGTCTTAGGTGTGCCTAATATGCCAGCGGTTATGGATGTGCTTAAAACCTTTCAAAGCAATTTAGATTTAACTGCATTTGAGTTTTTTTCAGAAAATGCATTGGCTAAAGTAACGGCACACCATCAGTTACAACGCCCTTTTGAAACCGCCACGCCCTATTATGCGCTGTTAGAATTTGAAGCAGAAAATGAAGGCGTCATGGACAGTGCAATGCAGCTATTTGAGCAGTGCATGGACAATGGCTGGGTAGAAGATGGCGTGATTAGCCAAAATGAAACGCAGCTAAATAACCTGTGGAATTTGCGCGAATTTATTTCTGAAACCATTAGCCATGAAACGCCTTATAAGAACGATTTGTCGGTTATTGTTTCTAAAGTGCCCGAGTTTTTACAAGCCGTTGATACTTTTGTGGAAGAGACTTATCCAGGTTTTGAGATAGTCTGGTTTGGTCATATTGGCGATGGTAATTTGCATTTAAATATTCTTAAGCCTAAAGGTATGGATCAAACTGAATTTTTTGAAAAGTGCCATCAGGTCAGTGCTAAAGTTTTTGCAATTACTCAAGCCTTTGGTGGCAGTGTTTCGGCTGAACATGGTGTGGGTTTAGTTAAAAAAGATTTCCTGCATTTTAGTCGCAGTGCTGAAGAAATTGTGTATATGAAAGCCATTAAAAACGCTTTTGACCCCAATAAAATAATGAACCCCGGTAAAATGCTGGATAGCTAAAGGAAGATTTGCTTTGAATAGTGAACAGCCTGAAGGTAAGCAACCTACTTTTGAATCGACAAGCTTTGAGGGCTTAATGCAGCAGCTAGAAACACTGGTGGCCAGCATGGAAGCAGGCGAGCTTAGCTTGGAAGCCTCGTTGCAGGCTTATGAGGAAGGTGTGCGCTTAACTCGCTTGTGTCAGCAGCAGCTAGCCCAAGCTGAGCAGCGAGTATTTAGCTTGCAAGAACACCAGGGCCAAATGAATTTTGAGCCACTTAATTTTAAGCCCCAAGCAGGAACGCTTTAATGCTGCTAGAAGAATTAACTCAGCTTTACTCAGCCCGTGTTGATGCTGCTTTAGATCAGTTTTTAACTGAAACTTCCGGTGCCAGTGGACTGTTACAAGAAGCCCTTAAATACAGCCTATTAAATGGCGGTAAGCGGCTGCGCCCTTTGTTGGTGTATGCCACAGGGCAGGCTTTAGGTGCTGATTTAAACCACTGCGACAGGCCTGCCATGGCCGTTGAGCTGATTCATGCCTATTCCCTAGTGCACGATGATTTGCCTGCCATGGATGATGATGATTTGCGCCGTGGTCGCCCCACTTGCCACAAAGCCTTTGATGAAGCCACGGCTATTTTAACCGGCGATGCTTTGCAAACCTTGGCTTTTGAAGTCTTGGCAAGTGACCAGCAGCCAGCCGCTTTAGCCATGGTCAAAACTTTAGCACAAGCCAGTGGCACACAAGGCATGGTGGCAGGGCAAATGCTTGATTTGCAAGGTGAAGGCAAGCAGCTAAGCCTTGAAGAATTGCAGCGTTTACACAGCCATAAAACCGGTGCACTTTTTCGTGCAGCGGTGCGTATGGGTGGCTTAGCAGCCGGTGCTGATGCTTGTGTTTTAGCAACGTTAGATACCTATGCCACTGCTTTAGGTTTAGCGTTTCAGGTGCAAGATGATTTGCTTGATGTTAAAGGCGATGAAGCCACGTTGGGTAAAAAAACGGGCAGCGATGTACTTTTAAATAAAGCCACCTACCCCAGCTTATTGGGCATTGAAGGTGCAGAACAACGAGCGCAAGAACTGGTAAAACAGGCCTGCGATAGTTTGACTAATTTATCCGGTGAATGGGACGGCCTAGTTGAACTGGCAAACTGGTCCATTAACCGTGATTTTTAATGAGCAATTTATTTCATGTTTGATGCCCTGCCTACGCAAGCACCCCTAACCCCTTTGCTAGATACTATTCAGCAGACTGCGGATTTAAAAAAACTATCAGAACGCCAATTATTACTTTTGGCGCGTGAAGTGCGTGCTTGGTTGCTGTGGAGTGTTAGCCAAACGGGCGGGCATTTTGGTGCAGGCCTAGGTGTGGTCGAGCTCACCCTAGCACTGCATACCGTATTTGATACGCCTGAAGACCGTCTGGTGTGGGATGTAGGGCATCAGGCTTACCCGCATAAAATTTTAACGAATCGTAAAGAATCGCTGTTAACCATTCGTCAAAAAAATGGCGTAGCAGCTTTTCCTAAGCGCAGTGAATCTGCTTATGACGCTTTTGGTGTGGGGCATTCTAGCACCTCGATTAGTGCGGCTTTGGGCATGGCACTGGCCGCTAAAGCGCAGGGCAGTAAACGCCGCAGCATTGCCATTATTGGTGATGGCGCTTTAACCGCAGGCATGGCGTTTGAAGCCTTAGCCCATGCTGGGCATTTACAGCCCAACCTCTTGGTTATTTTGAACGACAACGAAATGTCGATTTCAGAAAGCGTTGGTGGCATGGCCACTTATTTAGCCCGCTTGCTGGTAAGTGAGCCCTTTAACCAACTGCGTGAAGGCAGTCGTCGGGTGCTTTCTAAACTGCCTTTAGCTTGGGAATTAGCCCTTAAAACTGAAGAGCAGGTGAAGTCTTTTATTAGCCCTAGCTCTTTGTTTGAAGAATTGGGTTTTAATTATATAGGTCCTGTGGATGGCCATGATTTGCCTGAACTCATGGCAACGCTTAAAAGCTTAAAGCATTTAAAAGGCCCGCAGTTTCTGCACTTGGTGACTAAAAAAGGTAAAGGCTTTATTCCAGCCGAAGCCGACCCAATTAGTTATCACGCCTTAAGTAAGCTTGAAAAACCATCAAAATTAGTAACAGAACCAACCCCAGTGCTTAAAAAACTGAGCTACTCTAATGTGTTTGGTCAGTGGTTGTGTGATACCGCTGCGGTGGATAAACGCTTATTAGGCATTACACCGGCTATGCGTGAAGGCTCGGATATGGTCAAGTTTTCACGTGAATACCCCGAAAGGTATTTTGATGTTGCCATTGCCGAACAACACGCCGTTACCCTAGCCGCAGGCATGGCATGTGAAGGCATGAAACCAGTGGTGGCTATCTATTCTACTTTTTTACAAAGGGCTTATGATCAGCTTATTCACGATGTCGCCGTACAAAACTTGGATGTGCTGTTTGCTATCGATCGTGCCGGTGTGGTGGGTGAAGATGGTCCAACGCACCACGGTACTTTAGATATTTCCTTTTTACGCTGCGTACCAGAGATGTTGATTATGGCACCGGCTGATGAAAACGAATGCCGCCAAATGTTAACCACGGGCTATCAATACCCAGGCCCAGCGGCAGTGCGTTACCCAAGAGGCAAAGGGCTAGGCG
>CANQLY010000062.1 GCA_947624795.1 uncultured Marinospirillum sp. | reverse complement strand
GTTATTGCCTCTGGCGGTGTCACCGATTTAGGCGATGTTGAACGCCTTGTTAAAGTAGCCGACCAAGGCATTATTGGTGCGATTACTGGTCGTGCTATTTATGAAGGTTCTCTTGATTTATCCGCCGCACAACAGCTAGCCGACCAAGGCTAAGGAACGTTTATGACTCGAATCAAACGCATTATTCCTTGTTTAGATGTTGATAAAGGCCGCGTCGTTAAAGGCGTTAATTTTGTTGATATTCGTGATGCAGGTGACCCAGTAGAAATAGCCAAGCGCTATAACCACCAAGGCGCTGATGAAATCACATTTTTAGACATTACCGCCAGCACTGAAGACCGTGGCACCACGGTTAAAATGGTTGAAGCCATTGCTGCCCAAATTACTATTCCACTGATCGTGGGTGGTGGTGTGCGTAGTTGTGACGATATCGAACGCCTACTTAAAGCCGGCGCTAGCAAAGTTTCTATTAATACTGCCGCTGTAACCAACCCAGAACTGGTTAAAGAAGCCGCTGAGCGTTTTGGTAGCCAAGCCATTATTATTGCCATAGATGTTAAAAAAGTATCGGCTGAAGGCCAAGCTGATCGCTGGGAAATTTTCACACTGGGCGGCAAAAAATCGACAGGCCATGATGCCATTGAATGGTCAAAGAAAATGGTCGAGCTAGGCGCCGGTGAGCTTTTGGTGACTAGCATGGACAGAGACGGCACTAAAAATGGCTTTGATTTAGGCGCAACCCGTGCCATAGCTGATGCCGTGAATGTGCCCGTTGTTGCCTCAGGCGGTGTGGGTAACTTACAGCACTTGGTCGATGGCGTATTAATTGGCAATGCCGATGCCGTGCTTGCCGCCAGTATTTTTCACTTTGGTGAATACACCATTCCTGAAGCCAAGCAATTTATGGCTGCACAAGGCATTGCTGTTAGCTTATAGCACCACAGTTAAAGCGTGCCACGAATATGTAATTTAAACGTATCCGGATCAAGCAGGGTTTCCCGCAATGGGCGACCCGGTTTGTACTTCACATCAAAGTTTAGAATTTTGCTGACCTGCTCCCTTGTTTCTTCGCTAACATTCACCCCCAAGGTTATCGACATAACCGCACGGGGTGGAAAACTATAAAAATGAATCAACTTACCGTTGGTTAAAGGCTTACTGCTTTTTGCTTCTTCTAAAGGACGAATTAGGCGAATTTCTTCTTCTGCAGCGTATTCAATTGGCCGATGAAACAGTGCCGGAAAAGGCTTCATTGGGTGATCGGCTTGGGGGCGTGGCTTGCCATAAACAACCGGCCGCAGTACTTGCTTTTTGCTATTAAAATTAGGGTAGGTGGTATCTAGCTCTAACACCAAACCCCGGTGCTGGTCTGCCCACCGCTCCCACAACAAGGGGTTATCTGGGCGCACAGAAAAACGCGCCAACGCTAAGTTTTGATAAGCTTCTGGGTTGGGTAAAATGGCAGGCTTAACCGCGCGCCCTTTTTTCATCTGCTGCTCTATTTTAGGGCGTTTTTTTTGGGCTTCCGTTTGAAACATATCCCAAGTCATTAAACCCTTAAGTTGGGCTGGCAAGGCATTAAATTGGCGCTCTATTTCTTTTTGAAATTCAGCCTCACCAATACGAATGGCTTGGCGTTGAATCATCCGAGCATTGTTTTGGTAAGGGTCAAGAAAGTCATTCACTTGGCTTAGGTGTAAACGTGCATGGCGCAATACATCTAATTGCAAAGGATTAAGGTAAAGGTAAACCTTCATTTTTTAACCACAGCCGGCAGGTAAATAGCGGTAAACTCTTCTGGTAAACGGCGCAGTTTGCCTGAAGTAAGCGCCACACAAGCAAAGCGCGTTATGCAACGCATTAGCGTTTTTTTATCGCTCACCCGCACCAGCTGAAACTGCCTAGCTACTTGAAAACGCTGATCGTATTCAACTATCCACGTGGCTATTTCTAATGTTTCACCTTCAAAAGCCGGTGCCGTGTAATCGATTTCATGGCGAATAACCACCAGCGCCCTATCAAGCCGCTCGTAATCGTCCATGGTTAAACCCAACGCATTGGAATGCTGCCAGCTAACTTCTTCGATATAGCGCAGGTATTCAGCATTATTAACATGCTTATAGTGATCAATGGCTTCAGCCGTGACGGTAAAGCGTGCCGTAAAAGGCTGTGCTAAATCCCATTGCATTGAATTTTACCTAGTGAATGATTACAGGGTGTCTAGTAAAGCTTCATAAGCAGCAACGCCTAGCAAAGCTTGCCATTCTTTATCTAGCTGGGCAGCATCGGCTTCAAGAAAAAAAACCCACGTGGTTAACGACGCTTCATTTAATAATTCAGGCGTGTCTTCTAAGTTGGTATTGCAAGCA
The DNA here is from genome assembly GCA_947624795.1 of uncultured Marinospirillum sp. Lineage (GTDB taxonomy): Bacteria > Pseudomonadota > Gammaproteobacteria > Pseudomonadales > Halomonadaceae > Marinospirillum. The sequence continues at coordinate 8,852 of CANQLY010000062.1, read as the reverse complement.
ACCAGCTTGCCACTTACCGGCGACTGAATTTCAGAAGCTGTTTTCACTGATTCAATGCCTGCTAGCACTTGGCCGGCGACAACTTCTTTGCCTAACTCAGGCAGTTCGACATAAACCACATCACCTAAAGCATTTTGGGCATGGTGGCTAATGCCTATTCTAACTTGGGTAGAACTTATTTTTTCTGCCCACTGGTGAGTGGCGCTAAAACGCTGCGGGTTGTTCATACCATCTCTACCTTTATTAATCTTTTAGCTTTAGCTTGTGCTGGCTTTTGTCACGGTAATCCGTCACTTTGCGTTGCAATAACGCTGCCAATTCATCTGCCGTTCGGTCTTCTTCTAAGCGTGCTGCAGGCAACCACATAGGGCCTGGGTAAATCATAAAGCCTTCTTGGGTGCGAATAACCCGTTTAATTGTTGACCATTCAAGCGTTTGCTCTGGCTTTTCATCCACTTGAATTTTAATCTGCTCTTCTTCTAAATTGTACTTAAGGTTAACGCCATCCATACCCGAGCGCTTAAACGCACGCCCAAACATACGAATCATTAAAGCGCCACGCAAGGCATACCAACACAAACCAGCGGCAACAATAACAAAATCCCAAACTGAATAGGTAAAGCCACGGTGCACAATATTAATGGCTAAAAAGCCAATAATCATAAAAATAACCAACAGCAAGGTGGCCTTACCACGCCCACTTCTTGGGCCTAATTCAAAATCATACAGCGCTAAACGAACAAATTGTGATTCAGTCCAAGGGTATTCAATTTTCATAATTAACCTTAATCTTTATTGTTATTAAAAAAGTTTAAAACGCAGGGAAAGGCACTTTGTTAATCGCAACCCAAACAATGTAAGCAACGCTTAATAACGCCAAAGCATAGGCCCAAAGTTTGCCACGTTTAATAGCAATCGTACCAAACGCTATGTAGGCAAATAAACCTAAAACTTTAGCGGTTATCCAAGCAGAATTATAAAAAGGCCATTGCCCTAGGTGGTAACACAAAGCTAAGGCTGCAATAAGTAACAAAGTATCGTTACCATGAGCAATAATCTTCACCCATTTATTATGAATCCACTGGGCACCTTTTAAAGCAGCAACACCCCGAATGGCAAAAAAAACCACACTAATCGTGATAGTAAGCATGTGCAGGTGCTTAAATGCAGCGTAACCCATAATGACTCACCTTTAGTTAAATTAATTAAAATTAAAAAAGAAGCATCTTACCAGATTACCCGATGCAAAATTAAATCTGCATCAAACTTGGCAAACTTTACACCAAACACTGGCACGCTGCCCTAACTTAACTTCGCATAAAACAGCACCGCAGGCCTTGCAAGGTAAACCGCCTCGACCATAGGCATTCAATTCTTGTGCAAAATAACCTGGCTTACCATCACCCCCTACAAAATCACGCAGTGTTGTACCGCCCTGTTTAATGGCGGCAGCTAACACATCACGAATAATCTCAACCAAGCGCTGGTAGCTTTTTAGGCTAACGCTGCCTGCGGCTCGACGTGGATCAATGCCTGCACGAAACAGCGCTTCATTGGCATAAATATTCCCCACACCCACCACTTGGGCGTTATCCATAATAAACACTTTAATGGCTAGCTTGCGGTTTCTGGAACGCTGAAAAAGTGCTTGGGCAGTAAAATCATCGCTTAAAGGTTCAGGCCCTAAATTTTTTAAAAGCCGATGCTCAGCAGGGTCACCTTGGTAATCTAACAAAGCACCAAAACGGCGGGGGTCATGGTAACGTAGCCGCATGGGAGCTTGGGTATCTTCTGCTAAAGCACCCACTTGCAGCTCTACATGGTCGTGCTTTTTCCAAGGCTCATCAGGGGCAACCAGCCTTAAACTGCCCGACATGCCTAAATGCCACAGAAAACCCCAGCTCGCTTCTTTTTCAAGCACCGGAAAAAGTAAATATTTAGCACGGCGCTGCAAGGGGGCAAGTGTTAAGCCGAGTAAGCGTTGCGGTAAATCATCAGGAATAGGCCAGCGTAATTTAGGCTGGCGTACTTCTAACTTTTCAATAACCCGGCCTTCTAACCAAGGGCTAATGCCTTGACGGGTCGTTTCAACTTCGGGTAATTCTGGCATAACAACAGCCTCCTAGCCGATGCTTATAAGCAAGAAAAAAACATAAAAAAACCCGGGCCACCTGCGCAGACCGGGTTTTCAACAAGAACAGCTAAGCAATCAATTACTTGATTTTAGCTTCCTTGTAAATAACAACCTTGCGAACCACTGGATCGTATTTATTACGTTCTAGTTTTTCTGGGGTGTTACGCTTGTTTTTCATAGTGGTGTAAAAGTGACCAGTACCGGCACTTGAAACCATCTTGATTTTCTCACGCATGTTTATTGCTCCAATAAATGCTTAAGTAATACTTAAACTTTTTCGCCGCGCTTTGCGATATCAAGCAAAACTTGCTCAATACCTAGCTTGTCAATTGTACGAATACCCTTACTGGATACACGTAATTTAACAAAACGCTTCTCTGACTCAACCCAAAAGCGGTGAGAATGCAAATTTGGCAGGAAACGACGACGCGTTTTACGCTGCGAGTGGGAAACATTGTTCCCGGTTAGCGGTTTTTTACCGGTAACTTGGCAAACCATGGACATTATATGCCTCCAGTCAATCTTAAGGGCGCAGGTGTTAGGAAAATGAAAGGCGCCTTTATACCAGAAAGGCAGCCCGCAGGCAAGCCGACAAACCATCCAGGTTAAAAAGCTGGCATATTATAGCAGACCTCTGGTAGCAAAAGACACTGGTTCTCCATCACCAATAATAAGGTGGTCTAAAACACGCACATCAACGCAAGCCAATGCCTCTTTTAACCGTCGGGTAATCAGCTCATCGGCACGGCTAGGCTCTGCAATACCTGAAGGGTGATTGTGCGCCATAATGACGGCGGCAGCATTGTGTGCCAAAACTAATTTAACCACTTCACGAGGGTAAACCGAAGCACTATCTAACGTGCCACGAAATAAAACCTCAAAATGTAATACCCGATGCTGGCTGTCTAATAGCAACAAAGCAAACACCTCATGGGGTAAATCACGCAGCTGTAATTTTAAATAGCGTCCAGCCGCTTCTGGGCTGGTTAAGCCTTCGCCCCGTTTTAATTCGGCTTCTAAATAACGGTGCGACATTTCTAGCATGGCTTGCATTAAGGCAAATTTGGCAGGGCCTAAACCTAGGTGAGCACAAAATTCAGTTCGGCTGGCTGACAACAAAGGCCTTAAGCCACCAAAGCTTTCTAACAATTCACGGGCAAGATCAACGGCGCTTTTTCCTTTAATGCCTGTGTTGATAAAAATTGCCAATAACTCCGCATCAGATAAAAAAGCGGCACCTTTTTCTAGCAACTTTTCTCTGGGGCGCTCATCGGCTGGCCAGTTTTTAATTCCCATAGTAAACCTCCGTGTTTGGTACTTTGTTTTTATATCCTTTTTTGCTCCCTGAATTGGCAAAATAAAACGTGAGTTAGCGCTTACCTGATATTCCTGATTTTTCAGTTAAATACTAAACATGGTAAGGTTAGCCTCCTTCTACTCTGGGGTTAATTGATCCATGACAGGACTTATCAACAAACGCATTATCCTAGGCATAAGTGGTGGCATTGCCGCTTATAAAAGCGCTTTTCTAGCACGTTTGCTGGTTAAAGCCGGTGCAAAAGTCAATGTTGTTATGACCCAAGGTGCCCAAGCTTTTATTCAACCACTCACTTTTCAGGCCCTAACCGGTCACCCTGTGCACACCCACCTGTTAAACCCTGAAGCAGAAGCGGGTATGGGGCACATTGAACTAGCACGCTGGGCTGAGCTTATTATTATTGCCCCCACCACAGCCGATTTAATGGCACGCCTAGCCACGGGGCACGCAGGCGATTTATTAACCACTTTATGCCTAGCCAGCAAAGCGCCTGTTCACCTAGCGCCAGCCATGAACCAAGCCATGTGGCAGCATCCAGCTACTCAGCGTAATGCCCAGCTATTAACAGAACTTGGTTATACTTTAATTCCGCCAGCCGAAGGCGAACAAGCCTGTGGTGATGTGGGCGCAGGGCGTTTACCCGAGCCTGAAACACTTTTTAGTTGGATCGACAGTTTCTTTAAAAGCAGTTTCTTTAAAAACAGCTTCGTTGAATCAAACCAGCCTGAACCCGCCAAAAAACTAGGCGAAGGTTTACGCATTACCATTACCGCAGGCCCTACTCAAGAACCCCTTGACCCAGTACGCTACTTGTCGAACCATAGCTCTGGCAAAATGGGCTATGCATTAGCAGCCGCAGCAGTAGAGCAAGGCGCAACAGTAAAGCTTATTTCAGGCCCCGTTAACCTTGCCATTCCTGATGGGGTTCACTGCACTCACATCACTACCGCAGCACAAATGCTAGAAGCATGTGAAAAACTACGCAGCACAACCGATGTATTTATTGCCTGCGCCGCAGTGGCCGATTACCGTGCCGAAGCCGTTGCCGACCAAAAGATGAAAAAGCAAGCCAACCAAGATGAACTGATTTTAAAGCTAGTAAAAAACCCCGATATTTTAGCCACTATGGCACAAGCAACAGTCGACACGCACAAGCCACGCCCTTTTTGTGTCGGCTTTGCCGCTGAAACACAGCAAGTAGAAGACTATGCACAAGATAAGCTAGTACGCAAAAACTTAGATGCCATCGTTGCCAATGATGTCAGTGATAGCAGTATTGGTTTTGGCAGTGATGAAAACCGCGTTATTTTATTTACCCGTGCAGGTGAGTGCATCCACCGTGATCCGCTTCCCCAAAGCAGCAAAGGTGTTTTAGGGCAGCAGCTTTTATTTAAGCTTTTAGTTTTTTATAAGGAACAACAAAAATCATGAAACACCCCAAGGTTGCAGTAAAAATTCTTGATGCACGAATCGGTGACACCCTGCCCTTACCTAGCTATGCTACCAAAGGCTCAGCTGGTATGGATTTACGTGCTTTACTAGATGAAGCCCTAGTCATTGAACCTGGCACGACTCACCTAGTAGGCACAGGGCTTGCCATTTACCTAGCCGACCCAAGCCTTGCCGGTATTGTTTTGCCCCGATCTGGCCTTGGCCATAAACACGGCATAGTATTAGGCAATCTGGTAGGGTTAATTGATTCTGACTACCAAGGTGAATTAATGATTTCAGTGTGGAACCGAGGCCAAACTTCTTTCACCTTAGAGCCGGGTGAGCGCCTTGCCCAATACGTTATTGTGCCGGTTATACAAGCAGAGCTTGAAGTGGTTACAGACTTTTCTGCTACCCAACGGGGTGCCGGTGGCTTTGGCAGTTCTGGTCGCCACTAAAAACTGGCCGCCACTAAGTGGGCCGCTCTAAACCCAACCGACTTAAGCGCCAAAAAGGATTGACTATGAGTAATCTGATTATGAACAATGTACCTGCTTCTATTTTTCGTGCCTATGACATTCGTGGCATTGTTGGTAAAACACTAACGCCTGAAACAGTCGAATTAATTGGTAAAGCGCTGGGCACTGAAGCATCTGTGCGAGGTGAAACCACCATTATTGTGGCTCGTGATGGACGCACTTCAGGGCTTTTAATGGTAGAAGCTTTAAAAAAAGGCATCTTAGAAACCGGCCGTGATGTCATTGATATTGGCATGGTTCCCACCCCCACGCTTTATTATGCTGCCATGCAAATAGAAGGCACTCAATCTGGCATTATGGTAACAGGCAGCCACAACCCACCCGATTACAATGGTTTTAAATGCGTGCTAGCCGGCGACACCCTGCACGGTGAAGCCATTACTGACCTATACCGCCGCATTGTTGAAAACGACTTTAAGCAAGGTCAAGGCTTTGAAAAATCAGCAGAAATTAAAGATGACTACATCAATGCCATTCTTGAATCAGTGCAACTAAAGCGCCCATTAAAAGTTGTGGTTGATACAGGTAACGGCGTGGCAGGTGAACTAGCACCCCGCTTAATGAAAGAATTAGGCTGTGAAGTGATTCCTTTGTTCACTGAAATTGACGGCACTTTCCCTAACCACCACCCAGACCCTGGTAAGCTTGAAAACTTAAAAGATTTAATTGCCAATGTAAAACTAAGCCAAGCCGATTTAGGGCTGGCTTTTGATGGTGATGGCGACAGGGTTGGCGTAATTACACCCAGCGGTGCACTGATTTATCCAGACCACCTAATGATGGCTTTTGCAGAAGATTTATTAAGCCGTAACGCCGGTGCTAAAATTATTTACGATGTAAAATGCAGCGGTAATTTAGGCAAAGTCATTCGTGCTGCGGGTGGTGAAGCTGAAATGTGGAAAACCGGCCATTCATTAATTAAAGCACGCATGAAAGAAACCGGTGCACTCTTAGCAGGTGAAATGAGTGGCCATATTTTCTTTAAAGAACGCTGGCTAGGCTTTGATGATGGCCTCTATGCAGCGGCCAGATTATTAGAGATTCTGGCAGCACAAGCGTTAGATGCTGATGCATTTTTTAGCCAATACCCCCAAGATTTAAATACGCCTGAAATTAACGTTGATGTCACCGATGAAAACAAATTTGACCTAGTAAAAAAATTAGCCCAAGAAGGTGAGTTTGGTGATGGACAAAAAACCACCTTAGATGGTATTCGTATTGATTATGATGATGGCTGGGGACTTTGCCGTGCTTCAAACACCACACCTGTATTAGTATTACGCTTTGAAGGAAAAACACCTGAAGCCCTTGCTAGAATTAGCGAAACCTTCAAAAATGCCCTAACAAAAATTGACCCAAGCCTTGTGCTGAATTTTTAATTGAGATTAAACATGACCCCAACACCTTCTGGCACTAGCCCACAAACTGTCGTTACTGTGCTTTCTGAAGCCTTACCCTACATTCAAAAGTTTTCAGGAAAAACACTGGTCATAAAATATGGCGGTAATGCCATGACCCAAGAAGACTTAATTGATTCTTTTTGCCGTGACATAGTGCTTTTAAAAGAAGTGGGCATTAACCCCGTGGTCATTCACGGCGGCGGCCCACAAATTGGCGACCTATTAGAGCGCCTAAAAATAGAATCACGTTTTGTTAATGGTATGCGAGTAACCGACAGCGCCACCATGGATGTAGTGCAAATGGTGCTAGGTGGCTTGGTCAACAAAGAAATTGTGACTCAGTTAAACCTTGCAGGGGGCAAAGCCATTGGTTTAACCGGTAAAGATGGCCAGCTGATTAAAGCCAGAAAACTTAAAGTAAGCCACAAAACACCTGAAATGATGGCACCTGAAATTATTGACATTGGTCAGGTGGGCGAGGTGGAATCGGTCGATATTTCTTTAATAGAAATGCTCACTAGCCGTGACTTTATTCCCGTTATTGCACCCATTGGCGTTGATGCCAAAGGCGCTTCTTATAATATTAACGCTGACCTAGTGGCCGGCAAGGTTGCCGAAGCTTTACAAGCAGAAAAGCTGATTTTGCTAACCAACGTGGCAGGCTTGCAAGATAAAGAAGGCAAAGTATTAACGGGACTAACCACCACCCAAGTCGATGATTTAATTGCAGATGGCACCATTTATGGTGGCATGCTACCTAAAATTAACTGTGCCTTAGATGCCGTTAAAGGTGGCGTAAAAACAGCGCACATCATTGATGGCCGCGTGCCTCATGCCACACTACTTGAAATTTTTACCAATGCCGGTGTAGGTACGCTAATCACTAACCAAAGCACTAGTCAAAGCAACGAATAACGCAACACGTAGCTTACTAAAATAATGGCTAACTAAAAATAGTAGTGAATTAAGTTAGTCATTAGTTAAGTTAATGACTAAAGTTTCATTTAATTAAACCTTAATAGGTCAGCCTTTGTGGAAGAAGAACAGCTAGAAAAACGCAATCAAACTAAAGCAATAAAAAGTGAAATTTTGCAAGTGCTTGCACAAATGCTAAGCGAGCCGTTTCATGAGCACATTACAACGGCACGCTTAGCTAAAGAAGTGGGCATGCCTGAAATTACTTTTTTACAATATTTCAGCAACAAAGCCAGCATGTATGAAAGCTTAATTAAATTTATAGAAGAAAGCCTATTCACCCGCATTAACATTATTATGAAGGCACAAAGGTCAACATTAGCACGCTGTGAACACCTGCTTACACTCATTCTTGTGTTTGCAGAACAAAACCCTGGCCTTTGCCGTATTTTAACCGGCGAGGCTTTAGTGGGCGAAAGCCTTGAAGTTTACAGCCGAGTCACCCGTTTTTTTGATCGGATTGAAGTGCAAATTAAACAAGTGTTAAGAGAAAGTGAACTGCGTGAAGGCATCGAAATTGCCCTTCCCATTGCAGCAGCAGCAAGCATGTTGCTGGCAATCATTGAAGGGCGTATTTTACAGTTTGTGCGCAGTGGCTTTGAACGCAGCCCTACGCACGAATGGTCAGTTCAGTGGGACCACCTAGCCAAGCACCTAGTGCTTAACCATAGAAGGTTTATGCTTTAGCAATCAAGGCAGTTTTGCTTTGTTCCATTGCTTCAAGCTCATCTTCATAAAAGAATTTTTCTTCACCAAAAGCAGGTTCAAGGTGGTTTAACCAAGTGGCTTGATCATTGTATTTAGCAAAGAACGGACGCTGCACCCAATCGGCATTGCGCCCTTGAATTAAACGCAGCACCATCACTTTTTCGCCATTAATTTCTGTTACACCTTGAATCTCTACTTTGCCAGGGTCGGCAGACATGGAAGGCCCTCGTGCAGTACGGCACAAACCCGGCACCTGCTTCATGGCGGTGCGATAAATATCCCAAGCTTCAACCAAGGGAATTTCAAAATAATGCCTTGCACCCGTGTCACGTTCCACAAACATATAA
>CANQLY010000061.1 GCA_947624795.1 uncultured Marinospirillum sp. | reverse complement strand
CCCTTCTGAGTCATAATCTAAACGCCCAGCAGGATAAATGCCTTCAGTTTTGATAAAGTCGGCTAAGGTGTTACGGCCTTTGTCATCGGTGAACTGGGATAATACCTGCCAAGGCTTGTAAAACAAATAAAGGTCACTCATTAGAGTCTCTTTGCAAGTGTAAAAAGTTGAAGTGAAAAAGTTAAGTATAAAAAAGTAAGTGGCAGCATTTTAGCCTTAAGGCGGCACAAGTAGTAGCAGCAAGAAGTTTATTTGCACAAGACGCCTTGTGATTTCATTAATTTACCCCTATTTACTAATTAATAGGCCATTTCTTTGGCAAGTTTTTGGTTAGGTGAACTTTTTGCATAACTAAATGTTTAAGTAAAAACCTGTTAAAGGTGGGGAATTGAACAAAAGAGGGTTAGACATTGAGTGACGATGGGCAAGACGGACACCTAGGTGGTGATTTAGCGACCCTAGAAGCTAAGCCTCAGCTTAAGCAACCAGCTAAGTATAAGGTGGTCATGCTAAACGATGACTTTACACCGATGGAGTTTGTGGTAGAAGTACTGATGTCTTTTTTTTATATGGATGCAGAAAAAGCAGCAGAAGTCATGTTAGCGGTACACATTAAAGGTAAAGCCATTTGTGGTGTTTTTACCAGAGACGTTGCAGAAACTAAAGCTGCATTAGTCATGGATTTTGCCCGAGAAAATGAACACCCGTTGATGTGCAATGTTGAAGTGGCAGAGTAGCAAAATAGACAAGTAGCAAAATAGACAAGTAGCAAAGTAAAAGGACCTTAATAGGTTATAACAGGTTTCCCCGTTGGGTAAGTGAGGTAGGCGCATGCTTAGCAAAGATCTTGAACAGACACTGAATGAAGCGTTCACCCTGGCAAGGCAACAGCGCCATGAATTCATGACCGTAGAACATTTATTGTTGTCTTTGTTAGACAACAATTCAGCGGCACAGGTGCTAAAAGCCTGCGGTGCAGATTTAGGTGGTATACGTAAAGAATTGTATGATTTCATTGATGCCACTACACCGGTTATTCCCGATGACCATTTAGAGCGTGAAACTCAGCCAACACTTGGGTTTCAGCGTGTTTTACAGCGGGCTGTTTTTCATGTGCAATCTTCTGGCCGTAATGAAGTGAACGGTGCGAATGTGTTAGTGGCTATTTTTAGTGAGCAAGAAAGCCAAGCGGTTTATTTTCTAAAGAACAATGATATTGCACGGGTTGATGTGGTTAACTTTATTTCTCATGGTGTATCAAAAGTTGCCGATGATTCAGCCTTGTCAGAAACACAGCTAGACCAAGAGCAGGCGGCAATAGAGGCAGCTAAAAGCAATCACCCCTTGCACAGTTTTGCGACCAATTTAAACGCTCAGGCTGAAGCCGGTAAAATCGACCCTTTAATTGGCCGTGATGATGAAATTGAGCGAGTGGTGCAAGTTTTAGCCCGCCGCCGTAAAAATAACCCACTGTTGGTGGGCGAAGCTGGGGTGGGTAAAACAGCCGTAGCCGAAGGTTTAGCCAAGCGTATTGTGGATGGTGAAGTACCTGAAGTTATAGCCGATGCTATTGTTTATTCCCTAGATTTAGGTGCTTTGTTAGCGGGTACTAAATACCGTGGTGATTTTGAAAAACGCCTAAAAGCTTTGTTGAATGAGCTTAAAAAAGAACCGCGCTCTATTCTGTTTATTGATGAAATTCATACGATTATTGGTGCAGGTGCTGCTTCAGGTGGAGTAATGGATGCTTCTAACCTACTTAAGCCCATGCTTTCTAATGGTGATTTACGCTGCATTGGTTCGACCACTTTCCAAGAGTTTCGTGGCATCTTTGAAAAAGACCGCGCTTTGGCACGTCGCTTCCAAAAAATTGATGTGCTAGAACCCAGTGTCGACGACACCATTGCCATATTAAAAGGCTTAAAAAGCCGTTTTGAAGATCACCATAAACTGCGTTACGACGATTACGCGCTAGAAACAGCAGCACGTCTAGCTGAGCGTTATATCAATGATCGCTTTTTACCAGACAAGGCGATTGATGTAGTGGATGAAGCCGGTGCTTACCAGCAACTATTACCAGAAGCTGACCGAGTTGACGTAATAGGCGTGGCAGAAATTGAAGCCATTGTTGCTAAAATTGCGCGTATTCCGCCTAAAACCGTTTCTACCAACGACAAAGAAGTGCTGCGTAATGTTGAGCGCGACTTAAAAATGTTGGTCTTTGGTCAAGATGAAGGCATAGAAGCTTTGGCCAATGCCATTAAGCTCTCTCGTGCTGGCTTAAAATCACCCGAAAAACCCATCGGTAGCTTCTTATTTGCAGGGCCTACCGGTGTTGGTAAAACCGAAGTCACTAAACAGCTGGCGCGTACTTTAGGTATTGAGTTAGTGCGTTTTGATATGTCTGAGTACATGGAAAGACACACAGTTTCTCGCCTTATTGGTGCGCCACCGGGTTATGTGGGTTTTGATCAAGGTGGCTTGTTAACTGAAGCCGTGACCAAAAATCCGCATTGCGTTTTATTGCTAGATGAAATCGAAAAAGCTCACCCAGAAGTCTTTAACCTGCTATTGCAAGTGATGGATCATGGTTCGCTGACCGATAATAATGGCCGTAAAGCTGACTTCCGTAATGTGATTTTGGTAATGACCACTAACGCCGGTGCAGAAGCAACTAGCCGTCGCTCGATAGGTTTCCAAAGCCAAGATCATGCAACCGATGGTATGGAGGCAATACGCAAATTGTTTACACCAGAATTCCGCAACCGTTTAGACACCGTTATTCAGTTTAAAGCGTTAGATACTGAAGTTATCAAAAATGTGGTGGATAAGTTCCTAGTTGAGCTACAAGCTCAGTTAGATGACAAGCGTGTTGTGTTGGAAGTGGACAAAAAAGCACGTACTTGGTTGGCTGAAGAAGGTTATGACGAAGCGATGGGCGCAAGACCTATGGCGCGTTTAATCCAAGAGCAAATCAAAAAACCTATGGCAGAAGCCATTTTGTTTGGCGAGCTGTCCCACCAAGGTGGCACAGTTTATATAACTGCCAATAAGAAAGGGTTAAAGCTAGAGTTTGAGCCTGCTAAAGCTAAAGTAACAGAAACAGACGCTGTATAAGCGTCTTGATAAAGCTAGGGGCAAAAGGATTTGCCTCTAAACCGGCTTTGGGGCCGGTTAGTAAAAACTAAGCAACACCAACCAAGGTAACAAAATTAAGGCGTTTTATTCTAGCGTGCGCGGTAAGTAATGCGACCCTTGGTTAGGTCGTAAGGTGAAAGCTCAACTTTAACCTTGTCACCAGTAAGAATGCGAATGTAGTTTTTACGCATCTTGCCAGAAATGTGAGCAGTTAACACATGGCCGTTTTCTAGTTCTACACGGAACATGGTATTGGGTAAAGTGTCAACAACAACACCTTCCATTTCAATATGATCTTCTTTTGCCATTCGGCATAAACCTCTATTTATTTGAAAAAACCGCGTGCATTTTGCCTCATTTTTTCAAAAAGAGCAAAAAGAAAGCGGATAAGTGAAATAGTTACTAACTCATAGTTAATCAACAGTTAACCAACGGAGTCTTTATTAAAAGGCTGCCAAATGTGTTGGTCAAAGATTTCTAGGGGTTGATAATCTTGTTTGTAGTTCATCTTTTTGCAAGCTTTTATCCAATAACCTAAATAAAGATAAGGCAATTGTAGGTGTTTAGCTTGCTGTAACTGCCAGAGTATAGCAAAAACACCCAAGCTGCGTTTTTTTTCTTCAGTGTCAAAAAAAGTATAGATAGCAGAAAGGCCATCTTTTAACTGATCAATGGCGGCAACTGCCACTAATTTGCCTGTTGGGTTGCGAAATTCAACTAGGCTTGCCCAAGCTTTATCGACTAATAAAAAACTACGAAACTGCTCTTCATTGGCAGGGTACATGTCACCATCGGCATGGCGTTGGTTAATGTAGTGTTCATAAAGTTGGTAATGTTCATGTTTAAAAAGGGTGGGAACAACCTGCCAGCTAAGGTCTTGGTTGCGCTTTAAGGTTCTTTGTTGCTGCCGTGAAGGTTTAAAGCCTGCTATGTTCAACCTGACTGATTGGCAAGCATTGCAAAAGCTGCATTGTGGACGATACAGGTGTTGGCCACTGCGCCTGAATCCCCGTTGATTTAAAGCATCATAAACTTCGGCGGTGATTATTTCTTGGGGGTCTAAAAATAGCGTGGTGGCTTCTTGGTCATCTAAATAACTGCAAGTATGGGGTAGCGTTTTGTAAAAGCGCAGTGTGATGGCTTGTGAATTTGAGGTGTTCATTTTTAATTTGGATGCCCTGCTTTAAGTTAAATGTCTGCTCTGACTTGCTTTTATTGACTCTTGATAAAGTGCATGTTTAAAAATGTATGTCAGCGCTAGTCGCTTCAGCTAAAGTACTTAGAAATAGTTCACGGCTAATTTCTTGTGCGCCTAGACTAGCTAGGTGTTGGGTATAAACTTGGCAATCAATTAAGCTAAAGCCTTTTTCTTGCAAATGCAGGCTTAGTTTAACCAGCGCGACTTTGGATGCATCGCTTACTGTACTAAACATGGATTCGCCAAAGAAAATACCACCCAATGCTAAGCCATATAAACCGCCCACAAGTTGTTCATTTTGCCAAATTTCAACGGAATGGGCATGGCCTTGTTGGTGAAGTTGGTTATAGGCGTGCTGCATTTCAGGTGTTATCCAAGTGCCCGTGGTTGCTTGGCGTAAGCTTGAACATTGTTTAATAACTTCAGAAAAACAAGTATCAAAGCTGCATTGAAATTCGTTTCGCTTAAGGCGTTTGTTTAAACTGCGACTAATTTTAATGGTGTTTGGATAAAGTACCATGCGAGGTGCTGGCGACCACCAAAGGGGTGGCTCGCCTTCATTAAACCAAGGGAAGATGCCATTTTGATAGGCAAGCAATAATCGTTTAGCAGATAAATCACCACCAAAAGCAAGGAGTCCATTTGGCTCCTTTAAAGCAAGGTTAGGCGAGGGAAACCAAAGTTCTTTATCGAGTTGCCATATTTCAAGCATGAATGCCCCTGCTAGCTGATATACAATGGGAGGCACTATCATAAGACTTCAGGTCACCTTGCAACAAGTCGTAGGTTTTTAATTATGCCCCAGCTGCCCATTAATTTAACCAATATAAATTTAATAAAAACATTGCACGAAGCCAGTGTTTTACTGCTATTACTGGCTTCGTTGCTGCTGTTATTGGCGCTATTTAGCTTTAATCCGGCAGACTCTGGCTGGAACGGTGTAACACTGCAAGTAACTAATAATTTAACGGGGGTGGCAGGTTCTTGGTTAGCTGATTTTCTTTTTTCTTTAATGGGTGTTGCTGCTTGGTTGCTGGTGCTTGTGCTGGCTTATTTAGCCATCCAGTTATTTTATCAGCCTTGGCAAGAAGTGAATTGGAGTCCCTTTACACCTTCTGTGCGTTGTTTGGGTTTTATCTTGCTTATTGTTGGCCTGTCGGCAGTGGCTTCAGGGCATTCTTTTGCACCCCACCTACCTTATGGTGCCGGTGGCATTTTGGGTGAAAGCTTTGCCACTTTAGTTAAGCCTTTATTGGGCTATTGGGGTACTGGTTTGTTTTTTGTTGGCAGTTTTTTTGTAGGGTTATCGTTAGTAACGGGCTGGTCTTGGTTGGCTGTTATGGATGAGGTGGGGCACTTTTTAATTCAACAGGCTCAGATATTAATGGGACTGGATGAGTATGAAACTGAAGAAAAGGGTGCTAATAATACTTTTAAATCTTGGCCAAGCTTGATTAATCGATCTAAATTAAGTGATTTTGAAACGCGTCGTTTTGAAGGAACCCGTTTTAAAGCACCACGTTTTGAAAATCGCCATTTTGAAAGTCAGCGCTTTGAAACGCCTTTGGTTGAAACACCTTTGGTTGAAACACCTTTGGTTGAAACACCTTCAGTTAAAACGCCTAAAAAAGCTTCAAACTTAACAGATGACCCATTGCAGTGCTTGGTCACTAAACCCATAAGGCCTGCTATGAATTTTGCTATCAACGATAAAAAAGCCACGCAAGATAAATTGTATGCTGCCGCACTTGATTTTGTTTTAGACAGTCGCAGAGCCTCTGTGTTTGCTTTACAAAGGCATTTTGAATTGGATTATGACTCGGCGGTTTGCTTAATTGAGCGAATGGAGCGAGCAGGTTTTATTTCATCTTTACAAGCCGATGGGCAGCGTCGCTTACTCACTACTTCTTCTTCCACAAACGAATACTAAGAGAAACTTATGTTTAAAAAAATCAGCCAGCGCTTGTTTTTAATACTCTTATTAATGCTATTAAATAGCAGTTTATATGCTGCCACTGCCGACAATGCAGCTAAAAAACTTCAGGGTTATTTGCAAAAAATGCAAACCTTAGAAGGCAGTTTTCAACAGCTAACGCTAGATGCCCGAGGGCAACGTGTACAAGAGGCGCAAGGGTCGATGTTATTGGCTAAACCGGGGCGTTTTCACTGGCGCACAGAACAGCCCTACCCACAGGTGTTGGTTTCTAATGGTACAAGGCTTTGGGTTTATGATCCTGATTTAGAGCAGGTAACCATTCGTAATTTAGATGCACGTGTTACCCAAAGTCCTGCGCTTATTTTGTCGGGCGAAGCTGCTGATTTAAGTGAAAATTTTAAAATTAGCCAAGTAACTCAGGGTGAGCGTGTGGTGTTTGATTTAGTGCCCATTAAAGAAGACAGCCTTTTTGAAGTGCTTAGCTTGCATTTTATTGCAGGGCGCATTAATGCCTTGCAGCTTGAAGACAGCCTAGGGCAAAAAACACGGGTTGATTTAAGTATTAGCAAATTTAACCAGCCGCTTGATAACCAAGTATTTGAATTTGAAGTACCTGCTAATGTGGATGTGATTCAGGAATAACCATGCTTGATGACTTGTTTGCTAATGAATCGTTTGCAGCTGAACCTAATCTTGCTTGGCAGCCTTTAGCTGCAAGAATGCGCCCGCGTAAACTGGATGATTACCTAGGGCAAGCGCACCTGTTAGGCAAAGACAAATCATTACGCCAAGCCTTAGAAGCGGGTCAGCTGCATTCCATGGTTTTATGGGGGCCGCCAGGGGTAGGTAAAACCACCTTGGCGCGCTTGTTAGCAGAGCTGGGTGGTTTAAGTTTTACTAGCCTTTCAGCGGTTATGAGCGGCGTAAAAGAAATTCGTGAAGCGGTAAGTGAAGCACAAGAAAAACGCCGTTTTAGCAATAAACCCACCCTGCTATTTGTGGATGAAGTGCACCGCTTTAATAAGTCGCAACAAGATGCTTTTTTACCCTTCATAGAAGATGGCACCTTTATTTTTATTGGTGCCACCACCGAAAACCCTTCTTTTGAATTAAATTCAGCGCTTTTATCCCGCGCCCGAGTCTATGTGTTAAAGCCCATTCCTGCAGAAGTGCTAGAAGGCTTGTTAAGCAAGGCACTAACTGATTCTGAGCATGGGCTAGGGGCGCAACAGTTAAGCGTTACTGAAGACAGCCTGCAACTGTTAGCCGCTGCTGCCGATGGGGATGCACGTCGGGCACTGAATTTTTTAGAAATAGCTGCTGACTTAGCCAAAGAAGGCGTAATAAGCGCTGCCACGGTTGCCGAAGTAGTACAAGAAAGCCTGCGCCGGTTTGATAAAGGCGGCGAGCAGTTTTACGATCAAATTTCAGCCTTGCATAAATCGGTTAGGGGTTCTTCACCCGATGCGACGCTTTATTGGTTTTGCCGTATGCTCGATGGCGGTTGTGATCCACTCTATATAGCTCGCCGTGTGGTGCGTATGGCCAGCGAAGATATTGGCAATGCCGACCCAAGAGGCGTGCAGTTGGCTTTAAATGCTTGGGATGTGCAAACCCGTTTAGGCAGTCCAGAAGGTGAATTAGCCATCGCCCATGCGCTGGTTTATTTAGCCGTAGCGCCTAAATCGAATGCTGTTTACAAGGCTTATAATGCCGCTATGAAAACCGTTAAAAGCACGCCCAGCTATGAAGTGCCTTTACACCTACGCAATGCGCCAACTGGCTTAATGTCTGACTTGGGTTATGGCAAAACTTACCGCTATGCGCACGATGAACCCCAAGGCTATGCCGCTGGTGAAGTTTATTTACCCCAGCAGCTAGAAGACAGCAGCTTTTATCAGCCCGTAGAAAGGGGGCTAGAAATTAAAATAGCTGAAAAAATGCGCTATTTAAGGCAGCTAGATGAACAAGCTAAAAATTAACCTGAAACGCCCAGCCAGCAATTTCTAACCAAGCGCCTAACCCCAGCCAGCCAGCTAGTTCTTGCCCGCCGATTAACAACACTAAGCAGCCAACCACTAGGTGTGGGCCAAAAGGTAAAGCCTGCCCTTGCCATTTGGCTTTTAGCTTTAAAACTAACGCTACTAATAAACCAGAAATAGAAGCCAGCATAACTACCGGCACTAAAGCAGGCGCACCTAACCAAGCACCAATAGCGGCTAATAACTTGAAATCGCCATAACCCATGCCTTCACGCCCAGTGAATAGCTTAAACACACAAAACAAACTCCATAAAGATAAATAGCCCAGCAAAGCGCCTAAAAAGGCTTGGTTAAACATAGTATTAGAAGAAAAAATCCAGTGCCACGTTAGCCCAGCCCAAACTAGCGGCAGGGTGATTTTATCGGGTAAAAGCTGGGTTTGTGCATCGATTACCGCCAAGGCTAAAAGGCTTAGCGCAAAACCTAAATACACTAAGCTGCTTAAATGAGCGCCAAAGCGCCAAGCAATTAATAAAGCCAAACTAGCACCGGCCAGTTCCACTAGTGGGTATTGCAGCGAGATTTTCTTTTTACACTTAACACAGCAACCTTGCTGAATTAACCAACTAATTAAAGGTAAGTTGTGCCACCAGCGCAAAGGCATTTTACAGCTAGGGCAGTGGGAAGCAGGCCAGCTTAGCGAAACTTTGGGTAACTCTATTTCACCCCATTCACGGCGTAAAATTAACGGTAAGCGATAAATAACCACATTAATAAAGCTAGCCACCACTAACCCTAGCAGGGTAATAAACACTAACCACAGACTGCTAGGCCAAAGGTGGAAGCTTAGGTATAGGTCTAGGTTCACAAAATATCGCCCATTTGAAAAATAGGGAGGTACATAGCAATGACTAGGCTTCCCACAATAATGCCTAATACCACTATAACCAAAGGTTCTAGCAGGCTAGTCATGCTTTCAACTGAAGTATTCACTTCCTCTTCATAAAAGTCAGCCACTTTTGATAAAAGCGTATCCAATGCGCCCGATTCTTCACCGATAGCTACCATTTGGTTAACCATGGTTGGAAAAAGCTGGCCATTACGCATCGCAAAGTTAAGTTGTTGCCCCGTTGAAACTTCAGCCCGAATTTTTTGTACATGCTGATTATAAACTAGGCTACCTGAAGATTTTCCAGCAGCTTCTAAGGCATCGATTAAGGTAACGCCTGCTGCAAAAGACGTTGATAGGGTGCGAGCAAAACGTGCCACTGATGACTGGTGTAATAATTTACCTATGATTGGTAGGCGAAGCGCTAAATGGTTTAGGCGTAAATCAAAGCTTAGTGAATGGTTTCTTAAATAAACAATAAAGTAAATAAAAGCCAGTAGGCTGCCTAAAACATAATGCCACCCTTGCTGCATAAAGCGCGATAGTTTGACTATAAGTTGGGTAAAGGCTGGCAGTTCTGCACCAAAACCTAGGAACATTTGTTCAAATTCTGGTACCACTTTAACAAGCAATAAAGTAGCAACTAGCATACCAATAAGTAATACAAAAAGAGGGTAGTAAAGGGCTTTTTTTACTTTATTTTTTAACGATTCAATGCGTTCTTTATAAATGGCAACTCGCTCTAACATGGTTTCTAATGTTCCTGAATTTTCTCCGGCCTCGACTAGGCTGCAAAACAGCGCATCAAACACTTTAGGGTGACAGCGTAAGGCTTGTGCTACGGGTATACCGGCAGAAACTTGGTTGCGTAAATCAAGTAATACTTTATGCATACTGGGTTTGGTTTGCCCTTCAATTGCAATAGAAAACGCTTGCACCATAGGGATGCCAGCTTTAATCATGGTGGCTAGCTGGCGCGAAAAAAGTGTAATGTCGCTGGCAACTATTTTATTACTAAGGCTAAAACTAAAGGCAGTGTTTTTTCTAACTCGCTTGGGAATAATGCCTTGTTCTTTTAGTTTTGCACGAACAAAATGAACGCTAGCTGCTTCCATTATTCCTGTTAGCTGCTCTTTTTTGTTATTGGTGCCTTTCCAATTAAAGGAATGGGTTTTAGTTATTTTTGTTTTCATTATTAATTAACCTTTTCCATTGTTATGCGAGTTAGCTCGTCAAGGCTTAGTAAACCCTTGAGCACTTTTTTACGGCCAGCCATGCTTAAGCTTGCAAAGCCTAATTCACGTGCCTTGGCTTCAAGCTGGGCAGTGTGGGTATGGGTTAGCATTAAATCTGATAGTTCTGGGGTTATTTTTACTACTTCATAAATGCCTGTACGGCCTTTATAACCACGGGTGCATTGCTGGCAGCCCACGGCTTTAAAAAAGGTGGCTTGGGCTAATTCTTGTTGGGTAAAGCCTAGCTGAAGTAAAGCTTGCTTGGGCCTTGTATCAACCATTTTACATTGAGGGCAGAGTTTTCTTACAAGGCGCTGTGCAATGATAAGTTGTAAAGAATTAGCAAGGTTATAAGCCGGAATCCCCATGTTAAATAAACGGCTAATGCTTGCCACTGCTGAGTTGGTGTGTAGGGTTGAAAGCACTAGATGGCCTGTTTGTGCGGCTTTAATTGCAATTTCAGCCGTTTCAAAATCCCTTATTTCACCCACCATAAGCACGTCAGGGTCTTGGCGTAAAAAAGCCCGTAATACAGAAGCAAAATTTAAGCCTACTTTGGTGTTGACATTGACTTGATTAATGCCTTCTAAATGAATTTCAACCGGATCTTCCACACTTGAAATGTTGCGCTCAGGTGTGTTTAAAATAGTTAAGCCGGTGTAAAGGCTAACAGTTTTACCGCTGCCTGTTGGGCCTGTGACTAAAATTAAACCCTGCGGATTAGCCAGCGCTTCTGTGTATAACGCTTGTTGCTCAGGTTCAAAACCTAGTTCTTCTATGCCAAGTTTGGCACTGTTGCTGTCTAAAATTCTTAAGACTATTTTTTCGCCCCAAAGGGTGGGCAGGCTATTCACTCGAAAATCAAGACTGCGTGCTTTAGCGGCCTTTAAGGTTATGCTGCCATCTTG